>DATBTW010000210.1:0-14845 GCA_036559055.1 Ktedonobacterales bacterium | reverse complement strand
AATCGCCAATCGCTTGCCATTGGGCGACCACGCCACGCTGCGATACTGGATGCCCTGCGCGTCAGTCGTCCCCTGCGGGATGATATTGGCGGGGGTGGCGCCGATGGGCGCGCCCAGATGCAGCGCCTGCTGGATGGGCTTATCGATATTGATCTGCGCGAGCGACTTGCCCGTCTGTGTGTCATAGATGCCCAGATAACCAGGGAAGTAGTTGTACTGCTGCCGGTCGAGATTCGGGCAGGTCTGCTGATAGCCGACCAGCGCCACGCGGCGGCTATCGGGCGCCCAGGCGACATCGCTCTCGCAGTGCAACATATCGAGCGCGGGGATGGCGACGCCGGGCGTGGGCGCGCGCTTCGTCTGCGCGCGGCCCGCGATGCCGCCGAACACCTGCAGGACGATCGCGCCGATGATGACGACGGCCAGCGCGCTCACCGCCAGCGCCCACACGCGCGGTTGCCGCCAGAAGGGGTGGCGCATGCGACTGCGGCGCATCGGGGCGCCCGAAGCGCGGGCTGTACCGCTGGCCGCAGGGGTGGCTGTCTCGGCGGGCGCTGGCTCCTGCTGGGCTAGCCCACGCAGCGCCGCCAGCCGCCGCTCGCGCTCCTCGCGCTCATCCTCAACATCCGAATGGCCGCCCGCTGTGCCATCGTCGCTCATGCGCCTGCTCTCCCATCGCTGCGCCGCCAACTCTGCCTATTCGGTGAGACGCGGCGCGCATGGTCACATTAACAGGCGCGACGATCAGCCCTCACCCCTGGTTCCTTTACCAGCGGGCGAGGGGGGTGGCAGTGCGGGGAGCGTGAAGGTCAGCGCCGTGCCTTGATAGGGGCTGGTGGCGGCGCGCAGCGGCTGGATGAGGGCGCGCAGGTCATTGGGCAGCGGTGAGATGGCGCGGACGGAGCCACCGTGCGCCTCGACGATGCCACGCGCGATGGTCAGCCCCAGCCCGGCGCCCACCACCGTGTCGCTGGCCTGCTCGCGCTGGTCGCGCACGCGCGAGGCCTCGCCGCGATAGGTGCGCTCGAAGATGTGTGGCAGGTCAGTTGGGGCGATGCCTGCGCCGCTATCTGCGATGGCGATGCTGGCCCAGCGCACGCCCGCCTCATCCACCAGCGTCGTCGCGCGCGCCAGGATAGCCTCGCCGGGGCCAGTGTAGCGCAAGGCGTTCTGCAAGAGATTGGTTAGCGCGCGGCTGAGCTGGCGGGCATCCACAGAGACGAGCGGCAGGACGCCTTCCACCTGCCCGGCTAGCCGCACGCCCTTGCGCTCGGCCTGCGTCTGGCTGGCCTCCAGCGCGTCGGAGAGCAGGTCATCCAGCGCGAGCCGCTCGCGGCGCAGGGTGAAGGCGCCTGACTCCAGCCGCGAGAGGTCGAAGAAGTCATCTATCAGCGCGCTCAGGCGGCGAATCTCGGCGTGGATGGCGTGATGGTAGCGCCGCACCGTCGCCTCATCTGACACGACGCCATCGTCAATCGCCTCGATCATGGCGCGGACGGAGGCCAGCGGCGTGCGCAGATCGTGCGAAACGGCGGCCACCACCTGGCGTCGCTCATCCTCCGCCGCCTGGCGCTGCTCGAAGGCGCTCTGCACACTCTGCGCCATCGCGTTGAACCAGCGCGCCAGCCGCGCCAGTTCCTCGGCTCCGCCAGAGGCATCTTCGCCGATACGCCAGGCATAGTCACCTGCCGCGATGCGCTGCGCGCCAGTTTCGATGCGCGTGATGGCGCCTGTCATCTCGCTGGCGATGGAGAATGAGAGCATCAGCGCCAGCGCCACGCCGAAGAGCAGGAAGCCCAGCAAGATACGCGCGTCTTCGCTGGCGATGAACATCATCCATGAGACGAGCAGCACATTGGAGGCGATCACCAGAATGGTGATGGCGGGCGGCAGCAGCATGCGCAGCCAGACCCCGCCGAGGCGCGCGGCGTCGGCCAGCCAGAGCGCGCCCTGCCCCAGCGCCACCGAGATGATGCCGCTCAGCGCCAGATAGATGGCGATCTGTACGGCGTCGGAGGGGCTGGGCCGCAGCAGCAGGATCAGCCCCAGCGCCGTCAGCGCCACCGCCAGCGCCGTTAGCGCCAGCCAGCGCGCCCCAATCCGTGCGCGCCGCTCCAGCCCGCCCAGCGGACGCCCCAGCGCGCCCGCGATGCTATCTCTGGCCGCGATCTTCATGGCGCCGCCTGCTTTCTCTCACGCTTCACGGCTCGAATTTGTAGCCGACGCCCCAGACGGTCTTGAGCCGCGCTGGCTCGGCGGGGTCGCGCTCCACCTTCTCGCGCAGGCGGCGGATATGCACCGTCACGGTGCTGGGGTCGCCGAAATAATCATAGCCCCAGACCTGGTCGAGCAGTTGCTGGCGCGAGAAGACCTGGCGCGGATGCGACGCCAGGAAGCGCAGCAGATCGAACTCGCGCGCGGTCAGATCGAGCGAGACGCCATCGCGCTCGATCTGGCGCAGTGGCGGCTTGATGACCAGCTCGCCGAAGATCAGCGTGTCGTCCAGCGCCATCGCGGGGGCGGTGGTCGCCTCCACTCGCCGCATGATGGCCTGCGCGCGCATCACCACCTCGCGCGGGCTGAAGGGCTTGGTCACGTAGTCGTCGGCCCCCGCGCGGAAGCCATCCAGCGTGTCATCCTCTTCGCTGCGAGCTGTCAGCATCAGGATCGGCGCGGCCAGCGTCTCGCGCAGCTTGCGACAGACCTCCAGCCCATCCATGCCGGGCAGCATCAGGTCGAGGATCAGCAGATCGGGCGGAGTGGTCATGGCGGTGCGCAGCGCGGTGGGGCCATCTGCCGCCTCCAGCACGACGAAGCCCGCGCGCCGCAGATATTGCGCCAGCACCTCGCGAATCGCCTCTTCATCATCCACCACCAGGATGCGGCGGCTCTGGCGGATTGTATCGTCGCCCGGCAGGTCTGAACCGTTCGACATGGCTCCTGCGCTTTCCATCCAGCATGTTTCCCCGCGCTGCGAGGCCCGCAGCGTCAATATATGGATGTGTGTGAGCATAGCACAGGGCCATTACGCCGATCTTACGCGGGCGTTGGGGATGGCAAGGATGATGGAGGAGGCGGGTGTAACGCGCAGCCGATTCGCGAGTCTAGGCGAGCGGCGCATGGCGGCAGGGCGCTCTCGGCTTTGAAAGGCGGGCGCGCGGCGGCGGCTTGAAAGCCGCAGATGCGCCTGCCCGCGGCGGCTCCGAGTAGGGCGGTTATGCCTGACTCGTCGCGTGCGTCGGCCATTGATGGCCGCGACTACCCACCCCTCTCGCCAGCCTTAAGAGTTTCGCAAGAACTGCGTGGAATAGTAGCGCTCAAGGGTCATCGGCCAGAGCCACGAAAGGAGGCGTCATGCTGACCTTGCCAGAACGACTGCATCGTGAGGATGCGGCGGCGGCGCGCGGCGCTCCGCGTGTCGTCATCGTCATGCCCGCGCTGAATGAAGCGGCGGCGGTGGGCGCACAGGTACGCGCGGCGTTGGCGCATCCAGCGCTGCGGGCGCTGCCGCTGGCGCGCGTCATCGTGGTGGATAACGGCAGCGACGACGACACCGCCGCCATCGCGCGGGCCGCTGGAGCCGATGTGGTCAGCGAGCCACGGCGGGGCTACGGGCGCGCCTGCCTGGCAGGCGTCCGGGCTGCGCGCGACGCCGAGATCATCCTGCTGATGGACGCCGATGGCAGCGACGATCTGGCGGGCGCGGCGCAGGTGGCGCGGCTGGCGCTGGCGGGCGCGGCCGATCTGGCGATGGGGTCGCGGGCGCGCGGGCAGGTCGAGCGGGGCGCGCTGACCCCGCAGCAGCGCGTGGGCAACGCCGTGGCCGCGCTGCTGCTGCGCCTGCTGTGCGGCGCGCGGGTCAGCGACCTTGGCCCGCTGCGCGCCATCCGTCGCGAGACGCTGCTGGCGCTGGACATGCGCGAGATGACCTACGGCTGGTCCACCGAGATGCTGGTCAAGGCGGCGCGCGCCGGGCTGCGCATCGTGGAGGTTCCGGTGGACTACCACCGCCGCGCCGCCGGGGAATCCAAAGTCTCTGGCACGCTGACGGGCAGCGTGCGCGCAGGCTGGCGCATCCTCAGCGCCGTGCTGCGCTACGCTCGCTGGCGCCCCACTGCTGCGTCACTCCCCACGCCGCAGATGCAAGGAGGTCGCCCATGAGCGCGCTGCCCGCGCCACACGCCCGCGCCAACGATGCGCTGGTGATCGTGGCGAAGTATCCGGAACCGGGGATGGTCAAGACGCGGCTGGCCGCGCTGATCGGGCCAGCGCGCGCCGCCAACCTCTATCGCGCCTTCCTGGGCGATCTGGCCGAGCGCTTCGGGGTCGCGCAGTGCGCGGGCGGCTACGACCTGCGCTGGGCCTGCGCGCCGGGAACGCGTCCCCCCAGCGCCCTGCGTGGCGTCGTCGGAGCCGCAGGCGACATCTTCGCCCAGCGCGGCGAGGACTTCGCCGAGCGGCTCTATCAGATCGCGTGCGACTGCCGCGCGGCGGGCTATCGGCGGCTGGTCATCAGCAGCTCCGATTCGCCGCACCTGCCGACACACGCGGTCGCAGACGCCTTCGCCGCGCTGGATGACGCTGATGTGGCGCTCGGTCCGGCGGAGGATGGCGGCTACTACCTGATCGCCCTGCCGCTGGATCGCTCGCCCGATGCGCCGCCCGATCTCTTTCGCGGCATCCACATGAGCACGGCGACGGTCTGCGCCGAGACGCTGGCGCGGGCGCAGGCGCTGGGCCTCTCCACTCGGCTGCTGGCTCCGACCTTCGACATCGACGAGGCGCCCGATCTGGCACGGCTGTGGGGCGCCCTGCGTCATGCCGATGAGCGGCTGGCCCCGCGCACACGCCTGGCGCTGGCCGCGCTGCTGCCATCCATCGCGCCAGCCGCGCTGCTGCCCGCGCCCCCGATGAGTGTTTCCGCGTCCGAGGTCGGGCGCTCCAGTGAGGAGATGAACTAGCTATGGCGACGTTGATCCCTGCCGATGACATCCAGCGCATCCAGCGGCTGCGCGAGATGGCCAGCCAGGGCGAGCGGTTGCCGCTGCCCACCGAACTGTACATCGAGAGCACCTCGCGCTGCAATGAGGCGTGCGATCAGTGCCCACGCACGCATCTGGGGCGCGAGGCCGACCGCGACATCGCGCTGGCCGAGGTGCGCCAGATCGTCCAGCAGATCCCTACGCTGCGGCGGGTCGTGCTGCATGGCCTGGGTGAGCCGCTGATGAATCGCGAGCTGCCAGAGATCGTCGCCTACCTGCACGCGCGCGGCGTCTATACCCTCTTCAACTCCAACGCCCTGCTGCTGAATGAGGCGCGCGGACGCGCATTGATCGCGGCGGGGCTGGACGAGCTGCGCATTTCGATGGATGGCGCCAGCCCGGAGACGTATGCGCGCGTGCGCGGCGTCAATGCCAGGGCGCTGCCCCACATCATCCGCAATCTGGCCGCCTTCGAGCGGTTGAAGGCCGAGCTGGGCGCCGCGACTCCGCGTACCTCGCTGTGGTTCACCGCCATGCGCGAGAACATCGAGGAGCTGCCACGGCTGGTGGAGATCGCGGCGCAGACGGGTGTGCGCGAGGTCTACGTGCAGCGCTTCATCTACTTCGGCAAGGGACTCGCCACCGAGGATCAGGCCATCTTCCGCCACGCCAAACAGCGCGAGCAGGAGTTGATCGCCGCGACCGGGGCGCGCTGCGCGGCGCTGGGCGTGCGCTTCACCGCGACCGGCACCTCGACGCCTGCCGTCTACATCGGGCGCAACGCTGACGAGCGCGCGGCCCGCCCGTGGACGGGCTGCCAGCGCCCCTACAGGCTGGCCTACATCACCGCGCACGGCAATGCCTACTCCTGCTGCTTCGCGCCGTTCCATCCCGGCCCCCGGCGCGAGCGGCTGCTGGGTAATGCGCTGGAGCAGCCCTTCGAGGCGATCTGGAATGGCGAGCGGTATCGCGCCTTCCGCGCGGCTTTCGAGAGCGATACGCCCTGGTCGCAGTGCGCAGGCTGCGGCGTGAAATGGAGCCTGTAGGCATGGATGCGACCGAGGAACTATTGCGCGAGCGGGTGAACGACGAGACGTGGGCCGAGATTGTCTACACGCGGGCGGGTGTCGCGCTGCCGCGTGAGGCGCGCGCTCGCCCGCGCATCGGCGCGCAGCAGACGGCTGCAAGCCCGTTGAGTCAGACGGGTCGGGCGCGGCGCGATCCGGTGCGCTACGAGGCGCGAGCGTTCTCCGGGCGGGCCGCGCGCTACACCGCCACGCTGGAGGAAGCCTATCGCCTGCGAGCGCGTGTCTTCATGGGCGAGCTGGGCTGGCTGGCCCCCAGCGCCGATGGCCGCGAGCGCGACCGCTGCGATTCGCTGGCGCGCCACTTCGTCGTCTACGCTGGCTCGGCGGAGACATCGGATGGCGGTGAGCCAGCGCCGGACGCGCTGGTGGGTTATGCCCGCGTGCTGCTGCCGCGCCATGGCTTCATGCTCCAGCGCGAGTTCGCGGAGCTGACGCCAGCGCAGCCAGGGGAGCGCTTCATGCCCGATGCGCGGCGCGCCTTCGAGGTGTCGCGCTTCGTCGTGCGCCCGGCGCATCGCGGGCGGCGCTGTGTGGAGGGGCGCACCGTGGTGGAGCATCTGGCGCGCGCCATCGCGAGTTGGGCGCTGGAGCATGGCCGCACCGACTGGTACACCGTCTGTGAGGCGCGCTATCTGCGGGCGCTGCGGCTGCGTGGGCTGCGTTTCACCCAGCTTGGCCGCGCGGTGGAATATCAGCCGGGAGTGGAGGCCTGCGCTGCGCTGCTGCGGCTGCCAGTGGCCTCGGCGGAGCTGCGCGCCAGCCGCGCCCACGACTACGCCTGGTATACGCGCCCCCTGCGTGAGCGGCGTGAGCGGCGCCAGATGCGAGGGAGCGAGGCATGACGGCGATCCAGAACCTCACCCCCAGCCCCTCTCCCACCGGGAAAGGGGAGACCAACTCCCCCCGCCCTTTATGGGAGACGAGGGCGAGGTTTCGCATCCTGGCGCTGCTGGCGCTGCTGGGCGTCGCGCTGATTCCGCTGTATGCGGCCTTCTTGCCAGCGGCGCGAGTGGGCGCAAGCTCGCCCGCCTTTGGCTGGCTGCTCAGTGGCATGACGGCGCTCTATCTGGCCGCCAGCGCGCTGATCCTGCGCACGCGGCCTGCGCGCGGCGGCTGGGGCTGGGCCGAGCTGGGCGCCATTCTGCTGATCGGGCTGGCGCTACGGGCGGTCGTCTTTGGCTCGCCGCCGCTGCTCTCGCCCGACGCCTGGCGCTACGCCTGGGATCCGCATCTGATCACGCATGGCTTCAGCCCCTACACGCATACGCCGCTCGATCCCGTCGTGGCCGGGCTGCGCGACCACGCCATCTGGCCCAATCTCCGCTTCCGCAATGCGCCGACGATCTATCCGCCCGCCGCGCAGGGGATGTTTCTGCTGGCCTATGCGGTCGCGCCGCTCAATATCTTTGGAGTCAAGGGCGCCATCGAGGTCTGCGACGCGCTGGCCTGCCTGCTGACGCTGGTGATCCTGCGCCAGCGCGGCCTCGACCTGCGCCGCGTCACCCTCTACTGGTGGGCGCCGATCCCCGTGCTCGAATTCGCCCTCAACGCCCATGTGGACGCCGAGGCGATCCTGTGGACGCTGGCGGCGCTGGCGGTCAGCGCGGCGCAGTGGCGAGGCGCGCGGGTGGCGACGGGCGCGCTGCTGGGACTGGCGACGCTGACCAAGCTCTATCCGCTGCTCTTCGTCATCGCGCTGATCCGGCGGCGCGACTACGGGCTGCTGGCGGGGCTACTCGGCGTCATGGTCATCGGCTACGCGCCGTTTGTGGCGCTGGGGCTTGGCTCCGGCGGCTTCCTCGGCGACTATCTGAGCCAGCGCTATGTCGATCAGGGGCTGCTGCTGAGCTGGCTCGACACGCTCATCACGCCATTCACACGCGCGGCGCCTGCGCTGGTGGCGGCTGATCTGCTGGCGCTGACGCTGGCCTGCGCGCTGATCGCGCTCTATCGCTGGCGACTGGGACTCGATGCCGTGGCCGGGCTGCTGGCGCTCTCTATCGCCTGGATTCTGCTCTCGCCGCATATCTTTCCGTGGTATATCGGCGCGCTGCTGCCGCTGATTGCGCTGGCGGGCGGCGCACGGCGCGCGCTGACGCCGACGGCGCGCGCCTGCTGGCTCTTCGCGCTGGGCGTTCCCTACACCTACGTCCTGTTCGCGCCGGGTGGGCCGAATGGACTCTTTGCCTGGCTGTTCGTCGCCAGCGCAGCGGTCGGGCTGGCGCCGTTGCTGGCAGCGACGACGCGCGCGGCCTGTCTGGCGCGGCTGCGGCAGCTCTTCGCCGCGCCCACGCGCGCTGAACTGGCGCGCTTCTGGCGCGCCTGCCTGCCCACTTTGCCTGGCCTCTCCGGCGCCGCGCCGGTAGCCGAAGGAGAACAATCCTCATGAGCCAACTGGATCAGCGCGACGAGTCGGCGTCGCGCAGCGCGCAGGATGTCAGCGGCGATGATGCGCAAAGGTCGCATGGGCTGGTAGGAGCGCTGGCTGCGGCGCGGCGGCTGGGGCCAGTGGGGAGCGCGCGGGCGGCGCTCGGTTGGCTGAATCGTGGCGCGCGGCTGGGCGTCATTCCGCTGCTGGCGGGTATGCTCGGCTCGCTGGCCGCCATCGTCATGATGGGCGCGCTGCGGCTGACGTGGGGCGTCCCCACCCTGCCAGAACTCTTTGGCGAGCGACTGCTGCTCTCGATCAATGTCAACCAGTTCATCCAGTTACTGCTGCGGTTCGCGCCGAACTCCAAGACCACGCCGCTGCTGCTGGCGCTGCTGGGGCAATTCGCGGTGGGCGCGCTGGTAGTCGGCCCGGCCTACGCGCTGGTCACACGGCTGCCGCTGCGCGTGCGCGGGCGCTGGCCGACACGGCGCGAGTGGCTGGTGGCGGGCGCCTTCGTCCTTGCGCTCGAAGCGCTGACCTTTGTGGTCTTCTGGCCGGTGCAGTTCGGCAATCTGCTGGGGGATCCGGTCGCGCGCTCTCGCGCCATCAATGGCATTGGTACGCTGCTCGTCTATGTCGTCTTTCTGGCGGTCATCGCGCTGGTCAATCGCTGGCTGCGACTGGCCTGGGGCGCGCTGCTGGAGCGCGATCCGGCGCCCGGCCGCTCGCCCAGAGGGGGAGGGAGCGAGGAGACTGCGCCTGACGACAGCGCGGCGGGCTGGACAGTCTCGCGGCGGGCGGCGCTGGGCGCGGCGGGCGCGGTGATCGTGGGGGTGGGGGCAGGCGCGCTGGCCACGCGCGGGCTGATCGACGGCTACCTCCAGCGCTCGAACCTGCGCTATGAGGGCATGGAGACGCCCTATGCGGTCTCGCAGGCGACGCAACTGACCCCTAACGCCAACTTCTATGTCGTCAGCAAGAACGCCCTCGATCCGACCGTGCAGGTGAATCGCTGGCAGTTGGAGGTGAGCGGACTGGTGCGCCAGCCGCGCGTGTGGAACTACGCGCAGGTGATGGCGCTGCCGAGCGAGACGCGCGCCGTCACCTTCGAGTGCATCGCCAACGGCCCCGGCGGCCATCTGATGAGCACGGCGCGGTGGCAGGGTGTCACGCTGGCGCAGGTGATCGCAGAGGCGGGCGGCGCCGATCCGACGGCGAAATATGCCATCTTTACCAGCGTGGATGGCTACCAGTCGAGCCTGCCGCTGGCCGATCTGCTGGCGGCGCGCACGCTGCTGGCCTATCGCATGAATGGCGTGCGGCTGCCCGACCGCCACGGCTACCCGCTGCGGGTGGTGGTTCCAGGGCGCTACGGCGAGCAAAGCCCGAAGTGGCTGACGCGCATCGAGCTGGCCACCGAGCGCTTCAAGGGGTTGTATCAGGCGCAAGGCTGGAGTGATGGGCAGTTGCACACCACCAGCCGCATCGAGTTCCCTGCCAGCAAGGCGCGCATTCCGCTGGCGCCGATCAAGGTGACGGGGCTGGCGTTCGCGGGCATTCGCGGCATCCAGCGGGTGGAGGTGAGCGCGGATGACGGCGCGACCTGGAGCCAGGCGACCCTCAGGCCGCCGCTCTCCGACCAGACCTGGGCCTACTGGAGCTGGCGCTGGACGCCGACCGCCCCCGGCGCCTATACGCTGGTCGTGCGCGCCACCGATGGAACCGGCGCCACGCAGACCAGCATCCAGACCAGCACCGTTCCCAATGGCTCGACGGGCCAGCACCATGTGTCGGTGACGGTGGTGGGCTGAGCGGCGCGAGCTTCGCATGCTCTGGAGGTGGCCAGATGGTGGTATCCTGCTGCTGGGCTGGCGAGTTCTGGCAGCATGTGGATGGCAGGCGATTGAAATCGCGCCTGGGAGGCGGCTGGCGCCGCCGCAAAACCCGCCTGCGGGGGTTCGGAATCTCAGTCCGCGCAGGCGGACTTCGCGGCTCGGAACGGGCCTCCCAGGCGCGATTTCAATCGCCAGCGGCCCACAGGCGCATGCAAGACAATCCTCTCCCCTGAGGCGTCTCATCTCCACATGCGCTGCTGCTTGTCCTGGCCAGTTGCGGGGGCGCGGCTGAGGGTCTATAGTTCTGGTGATGGCGCGTGAGTACGCACGATGGCGTATGCGCCTGAACTATCCGGAACCTGGACAGAGTGAAACGCGAGGCGCTTTCCATGACGGCTGAGTCGGCCCGACCGCATATCGGCGTTGTCCTGATGACCTATGGCTCCCCATCCACGCTTGACGATGTGCCAGGCTACCTGCGCAATGTCTACGGCGGGCGTGAGCCGAGCGATGAGGTCATCGCCGAATTTAAGCGGCGCTATGCGCTGATTGGCGGCTCACCGCTGCTGCGTGTCACCCAGGAGCAGGCGGCGGCGCTGGAGACGGAGCTGAACCGCCGCCATCCCGATGGCCCGACCTTCGCGGTGACGGCGGGCATGCGCTTCTTCGCGCCCTTCATCGCCGATGTTGTTCCGCAGGTGGCCGAGGGCGCCGACGCGCTGGTGGGTGTCATCATGTCGCCGCAGTACTCGCCGATTTTGATGCGCGGCTACATCAATACGCTACGCGACGCCGTCGCCGCGCTGGGGCGCTCCGATCTCAAGCTGGCCATCACCGAGGACTGGCACATGCAGCCGGAGTTCTTACAGGCGGTGGCTGACCGCGTGCGCGAGGCGCTCGATACGCTGCCCGGCGAGCGGCGCGCCGCTACGCCCGTGCTGCTCTCGGCTCACAGCATGCCACTGCGGGTGGTCGCCGACGAGCCAGACTACATCGACAATCTGAAGCAGACTGCGCGGGCCATCGCCCAGCGCGCCGATGTGCGGCCCGATCAGTGGATGTTCTGCTATCAGAGCGCCGGACATACGCCGGAACCGTGGCTCAAGCCTGACTTCGCCGACCTGATGCCCGAGCTAAAGGCCAAAGGCGCCGCCGATGTGTTGATCGCGCCAGTGCAGTTCCTGGCCGATCATCTGGAGATCCTCTACGATATCGAGGTCGGCGCGCGTGAGCAGGCCGAGGAGCATCAGATCACCTTCCACCGTACACAATCGCTGAACGCCATGCCGCTGTTCATCGCGGCGCTGGCCTCGGTGGTGGAAGAGACACTATTGCGCGCGTCCCCGCTGGAGCCAGCGCCAGCCGCCCACTAGCGGGCGCTGGCGGGCGCTGGCGCAGCCACACACTCGCGATGAGAGAGTCGGAATCCTCAGCGATTTCGCAGGCCGGGCTGAGCGCAGCGGCGGCGAAAGGAGGCGCAAGCGATGCGGGCAGTTCACTTCGAGCGACACGGTGGGCCTGAGGTCTTGCAGGCGGTGGATGATGCGCCGATCCCGCAGCCAGGGCCGGGGCAGGCGCGGGTCAAGCTGGCGGCGATCGGTCTCAACTTCATCGACATCTATCAGCGCATGGGGCTGTACAAGGTTCCGCTGCCCTTTATCCCCGGCGGTGAGGGCGCGGGCGTCGTGGACGCTGTCGGCCCCGGCGTGACGGACGTGCAGGTGGGCGACCGCGTCGCGACCTCCGCCTTCATGGGCGGCTACGCCGAGTATGCGCTGGCCAACGCCTGGCAACTCGCCCGCGTGCCGGAGGGCGTCGATCTGACGCTGGCGGCGGCGGCGATGCTGCAAGGCATGACAGCGCACTATCTCTGCCACAGCACCTATCCACTGAAGGCGGGCGAGACAGCGCTGGTCTACGCGGCAGGCGGCGGTGTGGGTGGTCTGCTGACCCAGATGGTGAAGATGCTCGGCGCGCGGGCTATCTGCGCGGTCGGCTCGGAGGCCAAGGCGGCGGAGGCGCGGGCGCTGGGCGCCGACGAGATCATCCTCTATCGTCAGGTGGACATCGCGCAGGAAGTGCGCCGCCTGACCGATGGCAAGGGCGCGCCAGTCGTCTACGATTCCGTCGGCGTAGATACCTTTGACGCCAGCCTGGACAGCCTGGCGCCGCGTGGCTATCTGGTGCTCTACGGCCAGTCCAGCGGCCCTGTGCCGCCGCAAGACCCGCAGATCCTCAATCGCAAAGGCTCGCTCTTCCTCACGCGCCCCACCCTCGGCCACTACATCGCCACGCCGGAGGAGTTCCGGTGGCGAGCAGACGATGTGCTCGGCTGGGTCGGCGCTGGCAAGCTGCGCGTGCGCGTAGCGCGGAGCTTCCCGCTGGCGCAAGCCGCCGACGCGCAGGTCTATCTCGCCTCCGGCCAGGCGCTGGGCAAAGTGCTGCTGGAGGTGTAGCGGCCTCGCGTTCCTGCGCCGCAATCCTTCTCACCAATGCCAACCCTCCGGCTCCCTCTCCCTCTGGGAGAGGGCTGGGGTGAGGGTTCGTTCCTGGTTGTAAAACTCGCGCTTGCCGCTGCGTCTCAGCCGTGAACGATGATAGGAAGCGGGCGAGCGCGAGGAGGCCGGAGCGATGGCCAGGCGAACAGGGCGCGGCGTGCGCTGGCTCACGGCGCTGGCGATGATCGCAGCGCTGGCGGCGCTACTGGCGGGCTGCGCGACGCCCAGTCTGCCGCTGCTGCCGTGGCAATCGCGCCGCCCCGCGCCGCTGCCTGCCGCCCAGCAGACCCTGCGGGTCGCGATGAGAGCGGGGGGAGGCGCCTACGACACCTTTGATCCCGCTCAGGCCGATGACTTCGTCACTGGCTCGGCGCAACTGGTGTCGCTGCTCTACAGCGGCCTCTTCGCGCTCAATGCGCGGCTGCGACCCGTCCCGGCGCTGGCGACCAGCTATTCGGTCAGCGCAGATGGGTTGCGCTATACCCTCCACCTGCGCCCTGATGCGCGCTTCGCCGAGGGCACGCCAATCACATCAGCCGATGTGGCCTTCAGCCTCAATCGCGTCATGTCGGGTTGCCTTCCATCTGGTGCGTGGGACGTATTTGCCACTGCCAAAGATCAGACCGCCTTCGAGGCGACGTGCCATGGTGGCGCGCTTCCCGGTCAGCGTGTGGTCACGACATTGATCGGCGATGCCTTGCTGACACCTGACCCTCACACATTTGTCATCGTGCTTGCGCAGCCAGATGGCGCGCTGATTGGCAAGCTCGCCGAACCCTACAGCAGTGTGGTCGAGCAGTCCTTCGTGACGACGCATGGCGACGATTGGACATCGCACCTGGCGGATGGCGGTGGGCAGGGAACCAGCGGCATGTATGCCGTCAGCGCGTGGAAACCGTGGGTATTGGGTGAAGTCAATCAGCGCACAGATGCCTCGGTCACGCTGCGCGCGGCGGCTGACTATTGGGGGCCGCAACCGATATTGCGGCAGGTGGTTGTGGCCCTCCGCCAGCGGCAAGGAGATTCCACCTCTTCGGCGCCAGGTGACTTCTACGCGATCAAGACGTCAGATGATGTCGACTTTGACGCCGTGCCGACTACGGCTTTCACGCTGCAAGTGAATGCTGCGGGATTCCGGTTCTCCTCTGCTCCTGCGCGCTCTGTAGATGCGCTGGCGCTCGATCCGCAGACGGCGCCATTGGGCGATGCGCGCCTGCGGAAGGCGCTGGTTCTGGCGCTCGACAAAACGCAACTGGCCAAGGTTGATGGCGGTATCGCGACCAATCATCTCATTCCACCCGGCACAGGCGACTATCCCGCGAAGCTGAGTGGGCCGCTGGCGACGGAGCCGCTGGCGGGCGACGTGGCTCAAGCGCAGGCGCTCTGGCAGAGCTACGTACAGGACAAGTGCGGCGGTGTGGCCAGTCGCTGCCCGGTGATCACCGCATTTGATGATGGACAGCTCACCACGACCCCGCTGTTGGCGGCGATTCTGGCGCGCTGGCGCGCGACGCTGCCAGGGATCCGATTTGCGCCGGTCGTGTATGGTGGCCTGCTGCTCACGACGGAGCCTGCGCCGCCTGCCGTGAACTACACGCCCTGGAACGAGAACGACGCCGACCCGCAAGATTGGCTGCGCTCCTTCGCCGATGAACCGGGCGTCAACCCATACTTCTCAGGCTCGCCGTACATCCACGACCCCAACGCCGATGCGCTGGTGGCGCGAGCCGAGGCCACAGGCGACCCAACGGCGCGACTGGCGCTCTACCAGCAGGCCGAGAATTTGCTGCTCAACAGCGCTGAAGTCGTTCCCATCGCACAGGGGCGAGACACCTGGGCTGTCGCGCCCACCGTTATCAACTTCCCCGTCAACCCCGACCCCTACGTCGCGCCCGACGCCTGGGCGCGCATCTATCTGACGGCTCCGGCGAGCGGATGATGGCAAGGATGCGGCTTATCCGGCATGGCGCGTGGTACACTGGCCCAGAGCGATTGGCGTTCCGCAGTGGCGCCGCATCCATTCGCTTGGATTCGGCGCCTGCCTGGCAGGCCAGGTGAAGGGATGGCGATA
>DATBTW010000209.1:0-15569 GCA_036559055.1 Ktedonobacterales bacterium | reverse complement strand
CTCGCTGACATGAACCTCGCTCTCCGCGCGCTCCTGCTCGCGTTGCAGGGCCGTCACGGCGCGCGCCAGATCCTGCGCCTTTGCCTCCGCCTTCTGGATGCTCTTCGCCAGCGCGGTTTCGCGTGTGCGCCGCTCGGCCTGCCGCTCGACCGCTTCGGTGTGCCGCGCGTGCGCCTCGTCGATCTCGCCTGCCAGGCGTTCCAACTCACCGGGCAGGCGCCGCAGATCGCGCTCGCGACCCAGCGCGCTGGCGTCGCTGCCCGCCTCAGCCGGAGCCGCCGCCACGCCGCCGCGCATCCACGCGCGCCCGCAGATGATCTCGCCTGCCAGCGTCACCACTGGCACAGGGTTGCTCGCCGTCGCGGCAGCCACCCGCTCGGCCACCGCCAGATCGCGCACGATCACCGCGCCCGCCAGCGCCCGCCGCAGCGCACGCGCCACGCCTGACTGCGTGCGGATGGCCTGCGACGCCAGCGCCAGCGTATCCTGCCCATCTACCGCGACGCCCGGCGCCTCGTCGCGCCCGCCCGCGTCATCGGACGCCCAGAGGAAGAGCGCATGCCCGGCGCCGCCAGCGCGCAGCCAGGCCGCCGCTTGGCGCGCATCCTCAGCGCGCTCCACTACCACTGCATGCAGGAATGGCCCCAGCGCAGCCTCGACCGCCAGCTCCATGCCCTCCGCAACCGTGATGAGCTGCGAGACCACGCCCAGCATCGGCGGGCGCTCGTCGTCCGGCGCACGCAGCAAGGACTGCGCGCCATCGCCGAAGCCATCCAGCGAACGACGCCACTCCTCCAGCAGCGCCAGCCGGTCGGCGGCAGCTTTGCGCTCACGCTCGGCGTCTGCCGTCGCGCCCCGCAGCCGCTCGATCTCGACCTGCCCATCCGTCAGCTCGCGGGCCAGCGCGTCGCGCTCGGCCACCAGCGCCTCCACCGCGCCGCGCGCCTGCTCGAAGGCCACGCGGCGCTCCTCGTGCTGGCCGTTGGCGGCGTCGAGCTTACGCTGGGCCGTGGCGACCGCCTCGCGCCGCGTCGCCAGCGCCCGATTGCGCTCGCCGAGCTGGCGCTGCAACCTGCCCAGCTCGGTCTGGGCGGAGCCGATGCGCGTCTGCGCCTGGATGGCGTCGCGCTGGGCCGCGCGAAGCTGCGCCTCCACCCGCTCCTGCTCCTGCTGCGCGCCGTGCTGTTCGCGTTCCAGGCGATCCACCTGCGCCGCCACGGCGTCGGCGCGCTGCTCGGCCTGGGTGATCTGCGCCTCCAGCGCGCCCACATGCGCCCGCGCCACATCCACCGCCTCGACCTGCTGCTCCCGCTCGCCATCCAGATCGCTACGCTGACGGGCGAGGCTGGCCAGCCGCTCTTTGCCAACCGCCAGATCGCGCTCGGTGGTCTGCAAACGCCCCGATGCCTCGCTGCGCTCGCGCCGCAGCACGCCGATCTCGCCAATCAGCGCCT
Source organism: Ktedonobacterales bacterium (assembly GCA_036559055.1). Classification (GTDB taxonomy): domain Bacteria; phylum Chloroflexota; class Ktedonobacteria; order Ktedonobacterales; family JADMIN01; genus JAKAIY01. Next base: position 14,115 of record DATBTW010000209.1, on the reverse strand, counting down.
CGCGTCGCTCGCGCAGGTCGCGCGCGGCCTCGTCCTCCTGCGCCAGCGACGCCTGCAAGCCCTGGATGCGCTCGCCAAGCTGGCTCTCGCTCGCCTCCGCCGCGCGTCGCGTAGCCTGCGACTCGCGCCATTGCCGCCGATACCACGCCCGCAGCAGGCGGGTCAACTCTTCACGCGCGCCAGAGAACTCGTGCGCCCGCCGCGCCTGCTCGGCCAACGGCCCCAGGCGCGGCTCGATCTCGCCGATGATGTCGCCCAGACGCGAGAGATTGGTCTGCGTCAAATTCAGCTTCTGCTCGGCGTCGGTGCGCTGCGCCTGGAAGCCGCGAATGCCCGCCGCATCCTCGAAGAGCGCGCGGCGCTCCTCGGCGCGCAGGCTCAACGCCTGATCGATCATCCCCTGGCCGACGACCGTGTACGAATCGTGGCCGATGCGCGCCTGCGCCAGCAGCAGCAGCACATCCTTCAGACGCACGCGCTGCGCGTTGCTGAGATATTCCATCTCGCCGGAGCGAAAGCTGCGCCGCGCGATGGACACCTCGCTGAACTCAGAGGGAATCCAACCGGAAGCGTTGTCCAGCGTCAGTCCCACCTGCGCCATCTGCATCGGCGCGCGCCCCTGCCCTCCCGCGAAGATGACATCGTCGCTCTTTTTGCCGCGCAACTGGCGCATGCTCTGCTCGCCCAGCACCCATCTAATACTGTCTGCCAGGTTCGATTTGCCAGAGCCATTCGGCCCCACGATGGCTGTGATGCCGGGGCTGAACTCCAGCATCGTGCGCGGCGCGAAGCTCTTGAATCCTTGCAACTCCAGGCGCTTGAGGTACACCGCTGCTCGCTCCCTCACATTGGACGGCTGGTTGTGCGCCCGCAGGCAGCGCCGCGTGACCGCCCATATGCAGCAAGCATACCATGCGCGGCCGGCCCCACTGGAACATTTCGCCTAGCGCTGGCCCGCATGGGCTAGGCCATCGCGCCGCTGATCTCGCCTGCGACGAGCCGCGCCACGCGGACAACATGGTACACTCATCGGCGCGGCGCCAGCTGCGGCACGGAGACGCACGCCAGCGACCACGCTCAGTTCGGAAAGGATGACGATGAATCGCTACTATGACGAGAAGTGGTCGTGGATCGAAGGATCACACTTCATGCGAACACAACTGCTTGATCTGCTGGACGACGTCGACCTCACGTTCAATCCGGGTGGCGACGCGATGACGCTCGGCGCGCTCTGCCGTGAGATGGGCGACGTGGAGCATTCGTATGTGCAGTCGCTCAAGACCTTCCAGCAGGACTGGTCGTACCGCAACCCTGATCCAGAGGTCGAGCGCAGCGTCGCGCGTCTGAAAGAGTGGTTCCAGCAGATGGATAGCGAGTTACAGCCGCTCGTCGCGGGCTTCACGGACGACGACCTGCGCAAGAGCGTAAATCGCGGCGCCGATTCGTCGCTGCCGGTGGACTTCCAGCTCGATGCGTACCTTCAGGCGATCCTGATCTTCTTTGGCAAGGCCACCGTCTACCTGCGCATCATGCGCAGGCCCATCCCCGACCTGATGCGCCAATATATCGGGTGATTGAGAGTGTGGCTGACGACATGCGCGCTTACGCCGAGGTGGGCGCCTCGACGGGCGCTGACTGCGTATCCGCGGGTTTCGTGGGCGCTGGCGGCGGCTCGTCGCGCCCAGAGGAGGCGCGGATGGCTGGCGCGATGGCATGCGTCACCAGCGACTGGAGCAGCGCCGCGAACGGCACCGCCAGCACCGCGCCCATCAGCCCCTCCAGCTCGCTACCAATAAGGATGGCGATCAGCACGAGCAGCGGATCCAGATGCACCGAGCGGCTCATCACCAGCGGCTGCACCAGATTTCCTTCGAGCTGCTGCACCAGCAGGAAAAGCACAACCACTTCCAGCGCTTTCAGCGGATCGACCGTCACCAGCGCCACGATCACCGATACGGCCCCGCTCAGCCACGGCCCCAGGTACGGGATCGCCTCCGTCAGCCCCGCCAGCACGCCCAGCAGCAGCGCATATGGCACCCCCAGGATGCCCAACCCCGCGCCCGTGAAGACGCCGATCAGCAACATGGCGATCAGTACGCCGCGCACATAGCCGCCCAGACTGCGCCCCATGTCGGCGAAGATGTCGTCAACGCGCGGCTGCAAGCGCTCCGGGAAGAGGCCCATCAGGAAGGGCTTGAGCCGCGCCGAACTGGAGAGCCAGAACACCGTGAGCGTAAGCGTCACCACCAGGCTCAGCAACACGCCAAACGCGCCTGAGAGCAGCGTGAACGGCACACTGATGAGCGAGGGTACCAGCCCTTGCAAGCTGGAAATCACCTGGCTGGCGATATTGTTGAAGAAGCCGCCGAAGAGCTTATTGGCCTGCAACGCCGAGGTCCATGCGCTAACCCACTCCTGGAGCCTCGTCGTGTACTCTGGCGCATTGGCCGAGAGCGCGCCCACCTCGGCGACCAGCGGTGTCAGCAGGATCCAGAAAAGCAGCGCCACCACACCGATGGCGACCAGCAGCACCAGCAGCACTCCCAGCGGGCGTGGCACATGGCGCTTCTCCAACTGGAGCACGATGGGGCGCGCCGCCTCGCCGATGATGATCGCCACGAAGAAGATCAGCAGCCCCGCCATCGCCTTTGTCACGAGCAGCCAGAGCACGGCCAGCATGATGACGGCGCCGGCCGCATACCAGATCGTATGCGGCGCGATGGTGATGGAGAAGGCCGGCCTGCTCGCATGCGCTTCGGCGGGCGCCGCATCAGTCGGCTGGCGATTGGGCGGCGGCGTACGCTCATCCATATGCTCGTCCTTTCACGGTTGCTCGCCTGCGCGCCCGGCTGCGGCCCACTCTCCGCATGGCGCACGTTCCGTACACGGTACAACACCGCTTAGCGCAAGGCAACACGTCGCCGATCATCCCGACAGTACCGAACGCCCGCCAGCATTCCGTTGACAATTCAACTGTTCTCTGGCACACTTTCTGCCAGCAGACATGGCGTCCTGGATCATTGCCGATCACGTCACACGGGAGAGCATGTCATGGTTTCCGTTGTCGATTATTTCTTCGGCGCGCATGTCACCCCCCAGCAACAGCGTCTGCGCGCGGTCGCTCGCAATGGCGTGGCGCACGCCAGCGAGATCACCCCGCGTGATCCTCCACCGGGCCAACCCGTCAGCCAGATGATCGTCAGCGACGCCGCGCTGCCCATCAACCATATCGCCGCATACTTCACCACCGATGGCTCCGACCCGGCAGGCGCGCGTGGCCTCGCCACCGTCGGAAAGGTCGCGCTGGCTGAGCGCGTCGCGGGCGAGCCGATGCTCTGGGACGCCGAGCAGCGGGCCGATGTGCTGGCGCATACCCGCTGGTTGATCCATCAGCGGGCCGCGCGAGACGCGCTGTGCCACGGCCAGTTGAAGCGCATTCCACTCAGCGTCGTGGCAGACGAGCCAGGGCAGGTGGGCGCGCTGGCACGCTATACCGCCCATGAGGCGATCCTGTTTATCTTCAATAATGGCGAGCGAGCAGCGCGATTCATGCTGGAGCCAGCCCGACTGGCGTTCATAGGTGAGATGGGGTGGGCGGAGGTCGCCATCGAGCGCGCCTGGCGCCTCAACCCCGACAACATCGGCGAAATCGACGCGCCGGGCTGGGCAGGGTCGCTCCCTCCCCTCAGCGCGACGATGTTCGTCCTACACGCCAACCAGGGACTCGCGCGTCCAGCCTCAGCGCAACTTCATCGTCCGGAAAAGTCGGCGCGTTAAACAGTTGACAGGTGAACGATTGATCAGTATACTCTTTCGTCAAGAGCAGGCTGAGTAATAGCAGCGCTCGCTCGTCGGACCGAAACGGCCAACGCACGCGGGTCGAGTCAATCTGACGCCGGGCGCAGCGGTTACCGGGGAGCGGTCGAACTCCCTGTTTGGATGTTCCGGAATCCCAGACAGGAAGCGCATGTGAAGGTTTCAACCTCGGCTGACCATGGATTCGAGCAAGAAATGTATCGTTTGCTCACCGACCTGTTCTACCTGCTCGATGATACCGATCGTCAGTTCTTTGGGGAGTATGGTCTCAGCACCCGACAGTTCTGGGCGCTGCATCACCTGAACGAGACTGACGGACTCTCCATGATTGATCTGAGTCGGTTGTTGTTCACTGATAAGAGCAACATCACGGCAATCGCGGACCGGTTAGAGGGCGCGAACCTCATCAAACGCTCTCCAGCGCCACAAGATCGGCGCATGACCTTGCTGATTCTCACCCCGGAAGGGCGACAGCGGCACGACGAGGTCTTCGCCGCGCATCAGGAGCGCATTCGTTCGATCATCGGTGGCGACGAGGCCACACTTCGTCAGGTCATTCAGCATCTAGAGCGCATCCACGTTCGTTTGGAGCAGCATCTCGATCCCGACACGTCGCGATCCGGCTCATCGCGATCCGGCTCATCCCAGGCGACCGCATCCCATCCCACGCCCGCCAGCGCGACCGCGACCACGTAATTGACCGACGAGGCATTGGCGCGTCCGGGCGAGCCGTCGCGGCCATCGATGGCCGAGAGGCGTCGCGCCAGCGCCACTACCCGCCGCCAGCGCCAGCGTGCTGCGGCGCCGGGAGATGTGGCTGCGGTGGCTCAGCCTGCGCCTCGACTGCGGGGAAGCTGAAGGTCACGGTCGTGCCGCGCCCCTGCTTGCTGGCGATCATCACCTCACCACCCTGCGCCTCGATCAGGCTCTTCACAATCGAGAGGCCCAACCCGGCCCCCGTCGGACGATTCGCCCCGCGCGTACGCGCCGCGTCGGCGCGGTAAAAGCGGTCGAAAAGACGCCCAAGCGCCTCTGGTGGCGCGCCTGCGCCAGTATCCGACACCTCCAACAGCAGTGTGCGCGTCACGCCAGGGTTGGAAGCCCGCGCCACGATCCGGATGACGCCATCCCCAGGGGTGTATTTGAGGGCGTTGTCCAGCACGTTCAGCAGCGCCTGCTCCAGACGGTCAGGATCAGCGAGAATGCGTGGCAGCTCCCCTGGCGCCTCGGTCTCGATACGCTGTCCGTGCGCCAGCGCCCGCGCGTGCTGCGCCACCAACTTCACCAGCGGCGCGACCGTGATTGGCTGCAACGACAACGCTGCCTGGCCTTCGTCAAACTGCGCCAATGTGAGCAGATCTTCCACCAGGCGACGCATGCGGCCAATCTCAGCGTGCATGCCGCGCGCCAGCCGCCGCACTCCCTCCACATTGCCGCCATCCGCGCCCAGCAGCAGCATCTCCAGCTCGCCATTGAGCGCCGTCAGCGGCGTGCGCAGTTCATGCGAGACGTCCGCGACCAGTTGGCGCTGGCGATTGAAGGTCGTCTCCAACTGCTGCACCATCGAATTGAACGAGCGCGAGAGTTGGCCAAGCTCGTCATTGGTGGGCGGCTCATCCAGACGCAGCGACAGGTCGCCACCCGCGATACGGCGGCTGGTATGCTCCATCGCCGCAAGTGGCCGCAGCCCCGCGCTCACCAGCGGCGCCGTGAGCGCGCCCGCGATGACCAGCGCCGCCAGCAGGCTCACCAGCACGATAGTCTGCGTGCGCGAGACCGCGTCGGTGATAGGCTGCATCGGCGTGCTGACCTGCAAGACGGCGACGGCCGCATTCGTAGAGGTATCCACCAGCGGCAGCAGCACCACTAACTGATTCTTTCCTCGCGCATCGCGCACAATGCTGAAGGCGTCGTCGGCGGGCGCGATGTGCGCCGCCGTGCGCAGCGTGTCGCTGGATGGCACAACCAGGCTGGGGATCTCCTGGCTGGGCAGCGCCTCCACCTGCGCGCTGGTATCGAGCATCTGCGCGCTGGCGCTCCAGATAACGACGCCTGTATCGGCATTCGTCAGACGGTCGGCGACGATCCGCAGCGGCGTGATGAGGCTGGCTGGTGGCTGCTCCGTCTCGGCGGAGAGCGTAGCGCCCGCCGCCGCCGCCGTAATCTTCTCGCGGCGCAGCGATTGCGCCGCCAGCCGCGACTCCTTGCGCAGGGCGACGGCCTGTGTGGTGAGCAGCGTATTCTCCTCAGAGATCGAGATCAGCGCGCCGACACCGCCCAGCGCCACCACGACCAGCGCGAAGATCAGCGCCATCAGACGCAGGCGTAGTGGCATCGCCGCCAGCATCGATGCGCCCACGCGCCGCGCCCTCCTCGCCCGCTCGCACAACATTGCCCACCGCGCGCCCAGCCAACCTGGCACGCCTGGCTCAGCGGAGCGCATAGCCAATCCCTCGCACAGTATGCAGCGGCTGCGTCGGCGCATCGCCCAGCTTCTCGCGCAGATGGCGGATGAAGACCTCCAGCACATTCTGGTCGCCGTCGTAGTCGAAGCCCCAGACGTGCGAGAAGATCACCTCGCGCGACAACACCTGCCGGGGATGCGCCAGAAACAACGCCAGCAACTCGAACTCGCGCGGCGTCAGGTCGATCACCCGCTGGCCGCGCGTCACCCAGTGCGTGTCGCGGTCGAGCGTGATGTCGTCGAACGCCAGCGCGTGCTGTGGAGCCTTGCCACGGCGCCGCAAGACGGCCCGCACGCGCGCCAGCAACTCTTTGAACTCGAAGGGCTTGGTCACATAGTCATCGGCGCCCAGATCGAGTCCAGCGATGCGCTCGGCGGTGGAGGAGCGCGCCGTCAGCATGATGATGCCCAGTTCATCCGAGGCGCGCAGGCGGCGGGCGACATCCGTTCCGCTCATCTCGCCCAGCATAACATCTAGAATGGCGATGTCATGAGGTGACTGGCGCGCAAGCTGAAGGGCCTCCTCGCCATCGTAGGCGACAGAGACGGCGTACCCCTCATACTCAAACCCCATTTGCAGATATTCGACGATGTGTGGCTCATCGTCTACCACCAGTACCCGCACCTGCGGGACGCCGCTATTCACACCCATGCTCATGCTGTCATCCTCCAACGGTGGCCCCGCTGCTCGGAAACGCCTGCCCGGTCGCCTGGCCTCTGCGCGCGATGGCCGACCACCTCGCGGAGTGAGTGTCTCTCTCTGACTACAACGGAATTATGTTACTTTGGCGTGGCGTTGCGATATGATTGACCCACCTGGCGGCCCGATAGTGTGAGTTTTCCCATGCGTTTCTAAGGATTGCAAAAGGGCGTGAACACTCACCAGTTGACCCGAGAAACTGGCGCACACGCATCCCGCTTGCAATCCTGTGAAAGCCTATAGGTTCACGATTCGCAGCCTCATCAACATAGCTCCATCGCACCGCGATATGGCCCTTCACAAGCGCGCGCCAACGCGCCAGCGTGGGCCGCGCATCCTCCAATCAACCATTCGTATTCAGGTCACGTTCAGCTTCCCTTCACCCTTCGTTCAGGATGCGCTGCTAGACTTTTTGACAACAACGCTCTGCCCACCTGTTCTGCAGGCGCTTGCCTTCTGCCCTCCCCTGGCGCACGACACGCGCGAGATGAGCCTGGACGAGCATGATAGCGAGGTACACATACGTGGTAGCCATTCAGAGTGACCGCCCAACCGCGCAGGCTGACGACTTCGACCTGGTCCTCTTTGATCGCCTGCGCACGCGAGCGCTGGCCCAGCCAGACACCCCCTGCGTGATCGAGGCTACCAGCGGGCTGACCCTCACCTATGGCGCCTTCTACGCCGCCACGCTCGGTCTGCGACGGCGACTCGGCCCCGCGCCGCGTATCATCGCCATCCAGGCGCCCGGCGGCGCGCTGGCGGCCATCACCTGGATCGCCGCGCTCACCGGCGGACATACGCTCGTCCCGCTGCCCACCGCTGCGCCCGCGCCAGAGATCGACGCGCTGCTGCGGCGCATGCCGCCCGATGCGCTTGTGCTGGATGACACCGCCGACGCGGGCAGCGCGCGTCTCACCGCGACGGCAGCGCAGCGGATCAGCGCGCCGGAGCGCATCACCCGCAGCGACTTCGCCCCATGGCTCGACGACCGGGGAGCGCACTCCACCAGCGCGCCGCTCGCTGAGGCGCCAGACCCGCAGCCAGGGCGCCTCTTTCTCACCACCTCCGGCTCGACCGGCGAGCCAAAGGGCGTCTTGCTCCAGGCGCGCCAGATCGTGTGGACGGCGGAGCAGATTCGCCTGAACCACGCGCTCACGCCGCAAGATCGCGGCCTGACGCCGCTGCCGTTCTTCCACATCAACGCGCCTGTCGTGAGCCTGTGCGCCTCACTGCTGACGGGCAGCTCCGTGGTCATCGCGCCGCAGTTCAGCCGCAGTGGGTTTTGGTCGCAGATCGAGCGCTATGGCGTTACCTGGGCCAGTCTGGTTCCCACCATCGTCGCGCTGCTGCTCGACAACCCGGAGCCTGTCGCGGCTCCAGCCTCGCTGCGGTTCGTGCGCACCGCCTCGGCTCCGCTGCCAGCCGCCCACATGCGCGCCTTTCAGCGGCGTTTTGGCGTGCCCGTCATCGAGACGTATGGATTGACAGAGGCCGCCAGCCAGATTTGCGCCAATCCGGCGCCACCAGAGCGGCGCAAACCTGGCTCGGTCGGCCTGCCCACAGGTGTGTTACTGCGCATCGTGCGGCCCGCGCAGGACGGCGACAACAGGCTGGAAGATGTTGCGCCAGGGGCGACAGGCGAAGTCTGCGTCAGCGGGCCGAATATCATCGCCGCTTACGCCGAGGGGCGCGGCGCGAGCGCCTTCCGCGACGGCTGGTTTCGCACTGGCGATCTGGGCTATCAGGACGCCGATGGATACCTCTTCCTGACCGGCCGCCTACGCGACATCATCATCCACGGCGGTGAGAACGTCTCGCCACGCGAGGTGGAGGAGACGCTGCTGGCGCATCCCGCCGTGACCGAGGCCGCCGTGATCGGCGCGCCCGACCGCGTTTATGGCGAGCTGGTGGTGGCTTGCGTGACACTGCGCGCCCCCTGGAGCGTCGCCCTGAATGACAGCCTGCGCGCGCTCTGCGCCGAGCGGCTGGCCCGCTACAAGCGCCCCTCGCTCATCATCCCGATGCCCGCCATGCCGCGCACTAACGCCGGCAAGCTCGACCGCCCGCAGCTACGCGGGCAGTGGGCGCAGCCAGATGTGTCGAGCGACGAGCAACTCAACGTGGCCTCGACGCGCAGGCCGTCCGTTCTCGCCCAGCGCGCGACGAAGTAGCCCTATGCGGACACTCAGCGTTCCCGCCGAAGCGGCGCCACAGGCGCGCTCATCCGCATCCGACCGCAAGCCGCATCTGCGGCAGCTCGACCGCCTGCGCATCATCACGGCGCTCTCGGTGGTCGCCGTGCATGTGCTGGGCAACAGCAGCTTCCTCGACCAGCATTTCGGCTCGCTGGTCGTGCAGGATATGTTCGTCACCAGCTTTCACTTCACGCGCGAAGTCTTCATGTTCGTGACGGCGCTGGCGCTCGTCTACGTCTACTACGGCAAGCCGTTCGACACGGGACGATTCTGGCGGCGTCGCGCACTGGGCGTGCTGCTGCCCTACTGCGCCTGGAGTGTGATCTATGTGCTGGCGAACGTGCGCCCCAGCTCGGTCGGGCAGTTCCTGTGGTCGTCGCTCGTCGCCATCGTGACCGGCAACGCCTCGTACCAGCTCTACTACATCATGCTCACGCTGGAGTTCTACATCATCTTTCCGTGGGTATTGCGCATCCTGCCGCTGCTCGCGCGACATCTCAAGACTACGCTCATCGTCAGCTTCACGCTCGAAGTCGTCTTCCTGTTCGCCGATCACCAGCTCCTGCCGATTGCTTCACTCTCAGCGGGCGCGAACACGGCTATTAGCCAGTTTCTTGACCGCTTCGTGCTGGTCTACCAGTTCTATTTTGTACTGGGCGCGCTGGCGGCGCTGCATCTGCCAGCGATCAAAGCGTTCATGCTACGTCATGGCGCCTGGATGGTGATCGCAGGCTTCGTGTCGCTGATCGCGCTGGAGGTGAACTACCTCGCCCAGGTGGCCCCCACGTCACAGGCGATGGCGCGCGCGGTCGCTGTGCTCCAGCCAATGATGGCGCCCTACAGTCTCGGCGCCATCGCGTTCCTCTACTGGCTGGCGCTCACGCTGGCGGAGAGCGCCTCCCGCCGCAAGGCGGCGCGCACGGAGCGCGTCTGGCATCAGCTCTCCGATGCGGCCTTTGGCGTGTATCTCGTGCATCCGCTCTTCATCGCCAGTGCTTTGGCCGTCTTTGTGCCACTCGTTCGCGGGCAGTGGCCCACCGCGCTGATCATCTTCTGCGTCTGGGTGATCGCCGCAGTCTGCTCGGTAGGCGCGACCATCGTGCTGCTGCGTACGCCCATCCTCAGCCGCTTCGTCGGTCGCCCCGGCCCAAGGCCGCGCTGGCTCGCCATGCTGCGCGCCTGGTGGAGCAGCCGCATCGCGTTGGCCAGTCTGCGGTTCGCGCCGATGGGCGCTCCTGAGTCCGCACAGGAGGCCGACCGATGACACACATCCACGCTGCCCGCCCCATTAATCTGCGCGAATATGCGGCGCTGGCGCGCTCGGTCATGGATTCGCGCATCTGGGATACCTACGCGCAGGGAGCCGAAGATGAGCGCACGCTACACGCGAATGAGCACGCCTGGGGAGATGTCTGGCTGCGCCCGCGCACGCTGATCGATGTCACGAACTGCGACCCCTCGACCACTGCGCTCGGCGCGCCGCTGGCTTTCCCGGCGATGATCGCGCCGATGTCGTTGCAGGCGCTGGCGCACCCCGACGCCGAGGAGGCGACCGCTCGCGCGGCCAGCGCGCACGGCGTGGCGATGGTCGCCAGCACGCTCTCATCGCGTAGCCTGGAGCAGATCGCCGCCGCCTCGCGCAGCGCCGCCGGAGGTGGCCCGCTGTGGTTCCAGCTCTATCTCTACCCAGATGAAGCCTTCAACCTGGAGCTGCTGCGGCGTGTAGAGCAGGCGGGCTATCAGGCCATCGTGCTGACGGTTGATGCGCCCTACATCGGCAACCGCGAGCGCGACCGGAGCAACCAGTTCGCGCCGCCGCCTGCCGTCAGCTTCGGCAACTTCGCCGACGCGCCGCATGTCACCTGGGCCACACGTGGCCAGCGGCTACCGCTCACCTGGCAAACCCTCGACTGGCTGCGCGCCCACACCGCGCTGCCCATCGTGCTGAAGGGCGTGCTGACGGGCGACGATGCGCGGCGCGCCGTCGATGCGGGCGCGCAGGGCATCGCCGTCTCGAACCACGGTGGTCGCCAGCTCGATGGAACCATCCCCACGCGCTATGCGCTGCCAGAGGTGGTCGCGGCGGTCGGCGGGCGCTGCGAGGTGTATGTGGATGGCGGCATCCGACGTGGGGTCGATATTCTGCGGGCGCGAGCGCTGGGCGCGCAGGCGGCGCTGATTGGAAGGCCGATCATCTGGGGGCTGGCCGTCCGCGGAGAAGAGGGGGCCTGCGACATCTTGAGCATCCTGCGCGACGAGTTGACGCTGGCGTTGCGGCTGGCTGGCCACACCAGCCTGGCAACCGTGGATGAGACGATCATCGCCCGCATCCCGCGCCAGAGCGCCGCGTTCGACGCGCCCGTGACACGCGAGGGCGAGCTATGCGCCGACTAACGCGCTGGCTCCGCATGGGCGCGCGAGCAATCCCGAAGCGACGCGGCGCCTGGGCCTCCATCTGCATCGCGACGGGCGCCACCGTCATGATCGCCGCGTTGGGCGGCAGCGCTCGGCTGGACCTCGGAACCCGACGCCCCAGGGTCGGCGTGGCGAAGCAGGCCGAGGGCAGCGCTGGCTCGGCGGCGGGACAGAACGCGCGTCACATGAGCGTCTTCGCCGCGCCCGCTCAGACCTACAAAGGGTTCGTCACGCGCGAGTATGTGGATGCCGGCGGAGCCTCCATGGTGTACTACCTCTACATCCCGCCCGCCGTCAGCGCCGAGGCGTCAGCCGGACTCGCGACGCGCTTCCCGGTGGTCGTGCTGCTGCATGGCATCGGCGAGAGCGCCCGGGCATCCTCGACGGCCGCCCAGAACCGCGACCGCATCCTGAATGACCCCTACGTCAACCTGTGGAGCGCCTCGACAGTGCAGGCCAACTGGCCCAGCTTCATCATCGTGCCGCAGGCAACCAGCCCCAATCGCTGGGTGGATGGGCCACCCCATCTGATCTCGTACAACCTCAACACCACGCCCTCGACCTCCCTGGCGCTGGCGCACGAGATTTTGCAGGCGACCCTCGCGCAGTATGCGGATGCCGTCGATACGCAGCGGGTCTATGTCACAGGCATCTCGATGGGCGGCGCGGGTGTCTGGGACGCCATCGAGCGTTGGCCGCAGGAGTTCGCCGCCGCCGCGCCTGTCTCCGGAGCGGGCGACCCGGCAGAGGCCAGCGCCCTCGTGGATATGCCCATCTGGGTGTTTCAGGGCGCGCTCGATACCACGCTGCCAGTGGCCGCCTCGCGCGAGATGGTCACCGCCATCACGGCCGCTGGTGGCCAGCCACGCCTGACGGAGATTCCAGGAGCCAGCCACGTCATCTGGACGCAGGTCTACAGTAATCCAACCTTTCTCGCCTGGCTGTTCGCGCAGAGCGCGCCAGCCTGAGTTCGCTGTCCCATCGAGGAGAGGAGTCATTTGACCATGAACACCGACCTGCTCGCGCTCCCAGAGCGCGCCACCAAGCCGCGCGCCAGCGGCCTGACGCTGATGATCGACAACGGCATCCCGCCACGCTACTTCGAGGATGTGGTGGACGGCGCCAATCAATTCATCGACATCGTTAAATTCGGCTGGGGAACCTCGGTCATCACCGAGACGCTCGACCGCAAGATCGCCTGCCTGCGCGAGCGCGGCATCGGCTACTACTTCGGTGGCACCCTCTTCGAGAAGTTCCTGGCGCAGGGACAGGTGGACGCCTATCGCGCCTATTGCCAGCGCTACGGCTGTCGCTATGTGGAAATCTCGAATGGCACAATCGAGCTAACCAATCGCGAGAAGGCGCGCTACATCACACGCTTCGCACGCGACTTCCACGTGCTGAGCGAGGTGGGCTACAAAGACAGCGAGCGCTCGCTGAAACTGCATCCCGGCCAGTGGATCGAGTACATCAACGAAGACATGATGGCGGGCGCCGAGCGCGTCATCACCGAGGCGCGCGAGAGCGGCTCCAGCGGCATTTTCCGTCCCGATGGCGAGGTGCGCTATGGGCTGATTGAGGAGATGCTGGCGTCCGGGCTGGACACCACGCGGCTGATCTTCGAGGCGCCGCGCAAAGATCAGCAGGTCTACTTCATTCGCCGCGTCGGCGCCAATGTCAACCTGGCGAATATCGCGCCCGGTGACCTCATTGGCCTGGAGACGCTGCGGCTGGGCCTGCGCGCCGACACTCTGCTCGACTTCGATGCGGCTCCGCGAGCCAGCGCCGCGCGCTCGGCGGCCAGTTAATGGCTCCTGCGAAGAGCGAGCAGGGAAGCTCATCGCTCGTCGCGTCCACGCCGATATCGCCCATACACGCGTAACCGCGCGAACTGCGTTTTGAGTGCGCGCAAGTGTGCGGTGTGGACTGATTCTTGCGACTCACGCCAGGCAGAGGGCTGGCACATGGGAGATCGGCCCGTCACAAGCTCACGGAGGACTCTTTGGCGCGCCCAAACCACCCTGACACGCTCGTTGGATCGCCCACAGGATCTAATACCCATCGCGCCAGCAGTTTGACCCGCTTCGAGCCTCCCCAAGGATCGGGAAGGAAGCTCGTATGGTCGCAACCAAGGATGGAGCAGGCCTGTTCTCACCACTAGCCGACGAGCGAACACGACTCGGGCGCCGCCTCGAGGAGCGTTGTCGCGAAACGCTGGGCGACCAGGATAACCAGCTTGCAGAGGCGCTCTATCATGCGCTCGCATCACCAGGGAAGTTCGTTCGCTCGCTGCTCATGCTTGATGTCGCCTGGCTAAGTGTGGTATCAGAGATGTTAGGTCATGCGTTAGCCGCCTTCACCTTGCCCACCTACGGACATGGCCAGGCGGCGCTGCAGCGATCAGCGCGAGGTGCGATGGCGCGCCTCTTCGGGGGGGCAGCTACGGAGTCAGCTACGAGCCTGGCCGCTCAGCTGTTACAAACCTGGAAACGATGGTGAGATGGTTGAGTCAGTTGGTGTCAACG
>DATBTW010000208.1:0-9441 GCA_036559055.1 Ktedonobacterales bacterium | reverse complement strand
CGCCTCCTCCTGGTGGTGGATCGTGCTGGCGAATGTGCTGCTGGGCGTCAACCAGGGCTTCGCGTGGACGATCACCGTGACGGGCAAGATCGATCTGGTCGGGCCACGCTCGCGCGGCTTTGCGCTGGGGGTGAACGAGTTCTCCGGCTATGCGGGCGTCTCGGTGGGCGGATTCGTGGGCGGGCTGCTCAGCGGCCTCTATGGGCCGCGTGTCGCGCCGTTCATCTTCATGCTGGTGGTTGCGCTCGTTTTTCTGGGCGTCTCGCGCTTTGCCATCCACGAAACGCTGCCGTATACCCGCGTGGAGGCGGCGGAGTCGGCCGCCCGGCGGCGGGAAGAGGAGGAGCCAGGCGCGGCCGCTGCGGCGGACGCGCAGGAGGCCACGGGCGCGCTGCCGAGTCTGGGCGCGGTCTTCGCGCTGACTACCTGGGGCGACCGTACACTGGCGGCGGCTTCGCAGGCGGGTCTGGTCGAGAAGTTCACCGATACGCTGGCCTGGGGACTCTTCCCGCTCTACTTCGCCAGCCACGGGCTACCATTGGCCAGCATCGGCGCACTGGTCGCCGTCTACACAGGCTCGTGGGCCGTGCTGCAGCTCTACACCGGCCACCTGACAGATGTGGTCGGGCGCAAGTGGCCCATCGCCACAGGAATGTGGCTGGCGGCGGGCGGCATCGCGCTGGTCGGCTTGAGTGGTGGCCTGGCTGGCTGGCTGGTCGGCTCGCTCCTGATGGGCGTAGGCATGGCGCTGCTCTACCCCACGCTGCTGGCGACGGTCAGCGATGTGGCTCGCCCACGCTGGCGCGCTTCATCGCTGGGCGTCTATCGGCTCTGGCGCGACAGCGGCTATGCGCTGGGCGCGCTGCTGATCGGCGCTGTGCTTGATCGCTTTGGCCTGCTGGCGGGCTTCTGGTCCTGCGCGGTGGCGATGGCGCTCTCCGGCCTGCTGGTCGCCACACTGATGTATGAGACGCTGCCCACGCGGCGGGTGACGCATCTGGCCTGGGAGCGCGATCCACGCTTCCAGTGAGGCTGACGAGCGAGGCTGACGAGCGAGGCTGACGAGCGACACGATGCGCGCTTGACACCGTGCGGCGGCTGCGCCTACGCTGAAGCCGTGAAGCACAAGGATTCGCTTGATTCGCTGAATGGATTGGAAGGGAGCGGCGCGCGTGGCGGCAGTGGTCGGCATCATCATGGGCAGCGACTCCGATCTGCCCGTGATGCGCGGCGCGGCGGAGATGCTGGAGCGCTTCGGCGTGGAGTATGAGCTACGCATCGTCTCGGCGCACCGCACGCCCGACGACATGGCGGAATACGGGCGCACGGCGCACGAGCGCGGGCTGCGCGTCATCATCGCCGGAGCGGGCGGCGCGGCGCACCTGCCGGGGATGATCGCCGCGCATACGCCGCTGCCCGTCATCGGTGTGCCGGCGCCGACGGAATGGCTGCGCGGGCTGGATTCGTTGCTCTCCATCGTGCAGATGCCCAGCGGCGTGCCCGTGGCGACAGTCGCCATCGGCAATGCGCGCAACGCCGGGCTGCTGGCGGCGCGCATCCTCGCGACCAGCGACGTGGCGCTGCGTGAGAAGATGCTGGCCTATCAGGCCGAGATCGCCGCCGAGTCGCGCGCCAAGAACGCCAACCTGCCGCCATCTACGCCCCCGCCCGGCGCCTGAGCTATCCACATTCACCCCCACTTATACACGCGAATGTGGATAACTCGAAAGGGTGGTGTAGACAGGTGAGCTGGCTCTCGGCCTTGAAAGGCCGGAGCACGCGGACGGCGGCTTGAAGCCGCGAGATGCGGTCTGCGCCGCATCCCACAGGGGCATGTATGCCCCCATTCGCGCCGTGCGGCGGCCATGCATGGCCGCGACTCCCTCTGCTGGCCAGCCTCAGCGCCTGGCGTTCATGCCGTAGTCTTCGGCCAGGCCAGCCTCGACGGTGGCGGGGTTCACGTAGCGCGCTGGCGTAATGATCGTCACGCCCTCGGCGGGCAGAATCGTCTGGGTATAGGCGATGCCCTGCGCGTCCAGCTCCCGCGCCAGCAGCGGATGCTCCTCGGTGACGATCAGGATGAAGCTGGGATTGCTGGCGGCGCCGACCTGCTGGAGCGTTCCGGGTGGCCGCTTGATGCCGCCGCGTGTCACCTGATCGTAGTAGTCGGCGCAGACGGTCTGGCCGCCACTCTCGAAGGTGATGATGTTGCCGATCCAGTGATTGCACCAGGCGGCCTGGATGTCGTGCTGCTTGAGGTAGTCGATCAGCGGCGACATGCGCGCGGGCGGCGTGTAGACATAGTAGGGCGAGTGGAAGGTCTGCGTGGGCGAGGCGGTCAGGTAGGTCGCTCCCTGCGCCATGCCCGCTACCAATATGACGGCCAGCGCGATGTTCCAGCCGCGTCGCAGGGCGGCGTCGCTCAGCGCAGCTTCGGGGCCGCGCCGCCACACGCGCAGCGCGCTCCACAGCAGCGGCGCGGCGAAGAGCGCCAGCAGCAGGAAGGGTAGCGCGAGCGCCAGTGGCGCGGCGTAGCGTCCGGCCTGGTCGAAGGAGCACTGCTTCGTCTCGGACCACGCCGAAGTGGTCAGGCAATAGACGGCGGTGACGGCGCCCGCATAGAGCGCGGGCAGCCCAATGCGCAGGGTGGATGACGTGAGGCGCTGGCGCAGCAGCCACGCGGCGGCTACCAGCGCCACCAGCGGCGGCAGCAGCAGCAGCCCGCGTAGCGGGAGCCAGCCTGGGCCTTCGGCGGGCAGCCAGCCATCCAGCGCGCGTGGGGCGGCGCAGGTGAAATAGCGCACGGTGATGGCGAAGCCGAGGAAGCCACGACCATAGCCCGCAGCTCCGCTGACGCTGGGACTGACGCTGGGCTGTGTGACGTAGACCGCCAGATTTGCCCCGGCGTTCTGGATGGCATACAGCCAGGCGGGCAGCCCGCCGATGACGCCGCCGATGACGAGCGCGCAGCAGGCCAGCGCCGCCCCCAGTCGGAAGGCGCCGTCCCCGGTGGCGGGCGACCACAGCGCGGGCCAGCGCTCCACCAGCCGCCGCCACGGGCCGGGGACGATGCGTGTCAGCAGCGGCGGGGTGAGCCAGAGCGCGCAGGCGACCAGCGCATAGCTGATGAGCGGATTGATCCAGAAGCCCAGCCCGGCGAGGAATCCCCATAGCAGCCAGCGGCGCGCCAGCTCGACGGGCGCCGCGCACGCGCGCAGCCGATCCGCCATCTCGACAGTGGCGAGTAGCAGCGCCAGGGTGATGATGTAGACCTCGATCTGCCCACCCCAGGCGCGCATCTGCGCCACGGCGTCGTAGATGGGGGGCACGGCGGCCACCAGCGCGGCCAGCCCCGCCAGCAGCGGCGCGCCGCGCGTATCTCTGGGCAGCAGGGCCAGCGCCAGCCGCCACGTCAGGTAGACCAGTGGGATGGAGAGCGCGATGGGGATGGCGCGCAAGGCCCAGGATGAGCTGCCAAAGATGGCGAAGACACCTGCGGCGAGGTAGGCTTCCAGGCTGCCCATGTACGCCTGGCCATAGAAGTAGACGGGGCGCGCGCCTTGCAGGATGTGCTGCGCCTGAATACCCACCAGCGCCTCATCGCCATCGATCATGGCGTGCGTGCGGAGCAGTAGCGTGATGCGCGCGAGCAGGCTCAGCGCGATGGCGAGCAACAGCGGCGCATGGGGTCGGCGGTTGGCCCAGTCGATCAGGCGCCCAACCCAGCCCGAGGTGGGAATCACCCAGCTACGACGCTCGGCCAGCGCTGGCGAGCGCCTGCTGGCGTCTGGCTGTGCTGGTGGTTGGGAAGCGGGTTGGGACGATTCCGAGGCCACAAACGACACGAGCCGTTCCTCCGGGGCAAATCGGGAGCAAATCGGGACAGGCTCGCACGTCTCCTGGCGCGCATCATGAGCTGTCAAAACGTACTTGGCGTTACCCCACTATACCATCCTGCCTCCGGCGCCCCCGACTTCGGTCACATTCCCGCTCGCCCGACCGGCGGACTTCCGGCGGACTTCCGGCGGATGGGCGACCCCGCAGAATGGAGAGCCGAGAGGAGCGACGACAGGCTCCGCAAGGGCTACCCATCCCATAGTGCAACCAGGGCGCCAGGCGTGGATGTCGTCTCTACGAGAGCGCTGGGAGGAAACGATCATGAGCCTCGACGATCAGTTGGCGGATCTGCTGAATAGTCTGGGCGTGCGGCTAGAAGAGACGAGCAGCGCGCCCCAGGAGCCGAACGAGCAGTCAGGAGTCGATACGCATGGGCGGGCGGCGCGCGGCATGGCGCGCAGTCGCGAGCGTCGCGGGACGACCGGGCAAACAGAGCAAACAGAGCAGACAGGACAGGGAGAGCGGGCGGCGAACCCGCTGGAGGAGACGGTGAGCGCATACCAGCATCCCGATGAGTGGGACGACGATGACGAACTGATGGCCCCAGCCGAGCTATCGCTGTTTCAGACCTCGCGCGAGCATTATGGGGTCTTCTACCGGCTCGATCTGGTGGGCGGCGCGCCGCACCTGCGCGTCTTCGCGCCCGATGAAGAGGGCGCGCTGAAGATGCGCTGCTATCTGGTGCGGCCTGCGATTGGCGCTCCCGTGCGCGATTGGTTCGGGGTGACGCGCGCGCATCACGGCTCCGACGCCTTCGGGGCTAGCCGCGAGACGATCGAGCAGCATCTGCTCTTTGCCGCCGGTGAGGCGCTGAAGCGGCTCTTCTGGTCGGGTGAGCCAGAGCGCATGCGCTTCCCCTGGGAGATCGAGGTGGAGCGCGTCGCCTGAAGGCCGCACGATGGCAGACGCAGCGACCTCTCAGCGCCGCGCGAGGACATGACGACGACGGGCGCCCTGCTACGGATCAATCGATCACGTCAGCGGGGCGCCCGTTTGCTGCGCGCTACATCGTGCGCTCGCCGACATTGCGGGCATTGGGGCGGTGTGGCTCGCTCTCCAGCCCCCAGGCGATGATGCGCGTCAGGTGGATGCGGATCAGTTCATCGTCGAAGCCTGGCCTGATCTGCTTGCCGCCAGTGGCCAGCGTCTCGGCGCCCCCACGCACCTCGATGCCGCGCGGCTGCCACGGCGCCGCCGGATCGCTGACCACGTCATCCACCACGAAGGCCACCATCGGATGCTTGCCCGCGTCGCGATACTTCTTGCTGCCGCCGATGCCATGGCCGCCGATGTCGATGGTATCCAGCTCGGCGTTGTAGCGGAAGCCGACCGGCACGACATGCGGCTCGCCCGCGTCGTTGACGGTGGCCAGCCGCCCCAGCTTCTGACTCCTCAGATAGGCCATCTCCGCCTCAGAGAAACTGCTCATCGTGCGCTCCCTTCTCCCGTCGCATGGCGCCGAGCCTGGGCAGAGTGTATGGCTGCGGCGGAGGACGGGGCAAGAGCAGCGCAGAGCGGCGGGAGAGATGATGCCGCGATGTGATCTGGCTCACACTTCGCCGACTTTCCACACATGCGCATCCCGATCGCCGGAACAAAACGACTCCCGCCACGGTCGCTCAGATGATGGATCGAACGGACGGACGCAGAGATGGAGTCCCTGGCGCGCCGCGGTCGCGGGAAACGCACAGAAAGGCTGGAATCGGGATGATCTTCACACAAGCCATCCTGGGCCAGGAGTTGACCCTTGTTGGCGTCATCGGAGCGGAGATGGGACTGATTTACGCCTTCTTACGTCTGCGGGGCCATCTCGGCGTGCTGCGCCATGTGTGGCTCCCGGCGCTGCTGTGGGCGATCTTTGGTATCCTCGATGCGCTGGTGACCATGGTGGGGACATGGGGCGATCCGTGGCGCGAAGCCAATTCGTGGCTTCGCGCCTGGTTGCTCTGGGATGGTTGGGTTGGCCAGTTGATCTACACCTTCCTCTATGTGCTCATCTGGGCGAGCGTCGTCATCGGGCTGGAGGCGCTGCGCAGGCGCGCGGGGGGCTTCTGGCCGTACCTTCTCGGCGTGGCACAGCTCCTCATCCTCTACCGGCTGGCGCTCGAGCACTTCTACGGCTTCCTCACCTGGACGGCGCTCAACCAGCTAGCCTGGAATTTCATCGCCTTTTTCGTCGCGCGCACACCCTGGCTCTTCTCTGACTCGGTCGTGGGGTACGTGCTCGACTTCGCAACGGCGCTGGCCGCCATCTGCGTCGTGCTGCATCTCACCATCGCCGCTCTGCTGCGTCGGTTGGCGCCGCCGACGCCTGTGGCGCCCCCTGCGCAAGCACGCGCGACACAGCCCAGGCAGATCATTACACGTTAGCGAGTCGCCTTGCTCGCCGCCATCATCCCACCATTGGCCGTGCGCGCTGCGTGATGGCGCGGGCGTCGGCGCCGGGGGCAGAACGGATGCAGCGCGTGCTACAATGCAGCCAGCGAAGTTCATATGCCACCATCGGAAGGGAAGATCGCCCACGTCTAGCTCCACACCTTCTGACGCCTATCTGCTCGACGGGCCAGAGCGCCGACCCTCCGACATGCACATACGCAGCGGCTACCCCATCTGGACGCTGGTGAGTGTATGGTACGCGCGCGGGCAATCCGACGACGCGCTGATCGCCGAATATGCGCTCGATCCGCAGGAGTGGGCGGCAGCCAAAGCCTACTATGTCGCGCACCAGCGCGAGATCGATGCCCGCCGCACGCTAAACGATGAACCGGGAACGTCGCCGCCAGGCGTCATCTCACTCGATGATCTGCTCAAGCAGCAGGCGACCGCTGAGCGCGGAAACTGATGCCGCATGCTGCGACTGCTGCTCGATGAGGGCGTCTCGCGCGAGGTGAAGCGCGAACTCGTCAGCCGTGGGCACGATGTCGAGCATGTCATTGATCTTGGCCTGAAGGCTCAGGCCGATGCGCTCATCTTTCTGACAGCTCAGCAGCGGCTGTCTGCGCTGTACACGCTCAACCGCTCACACTTCGAGTTGCTCGTGAGCGCATGGGGCATCTGGGGTCACCCGCTGCATGCTGGCCTGATCGTGCCATCCAAAGGGCAGCCATCGCCAGCACATACCATTCGCTCTCTCGATGCGCTCCTCAGGCTGGCTCCATCGATGATCGGGCGTGTGGTTTATCTCTAAGCAAGCCGCCATCAACCCACCGCTGGCCGCGCGCGCTGCGTGATGGCGCGGGCGTTGGCGGCAGGGGGCAGCGCGCCGAAGCTGAGGGCGCGCTGCTCGCCCAGCCGCGCGGCGATGAAGGCGTCGCTGACGAAAGAGGGCGCGTGGCGCGCCAGCAGCGACGCCTGGAGGGTCAGCGCCATCAGCTCCACCACGCGGCGGGCGCGCAGCTCGGCGTCGGCGGGGTCGGCCAGCTCATGGCGCAGGCGGGCGATGGCGGTGTCGAGCGTCGCGCTGGCGCCGTGGGCCAGATCGATCTCGGCCAGCAGCGCCTCCGCTGACTCCGGCTCGCGGCGTAGCGCCCGCAGCGTATCGAGCGCGATGACATTGCCAGAGCCTTCCCAGATGGCGTTGACGGGCGCCTCGCGATAGAGGCGCGGCAGGATGCTCTCCTCCACATAACCCGCGCCGCCCAGGCACTCCATCGCCTCCGCCGCCAGCGCCTCGGCGCGTTTGCAGACCCAGAACTTGCCGATGGCCACGCCCAGCCGCAGCAGCGCGGCCTCGCTCTGGGCGCCGGGGTCAGCCGCCGCGCGGTCGCGCGCCGTCGCCAGTCGCAGCAGCAGCGTGGTGGCCGCCTCCGATTCGATGGCCAGGTCGGCCAGCACGCTCGTCATCAGCGGCTGATCGATCAGCGACTTGCCGAAAGCCGCGCGATGCGCCGCGTGGTGGGTCGCCTGCGCCACCGCCTGCCGCATCAGCGAGGCGGAGCCAGCGATGCAGTCGAGCCGCGTCGAGTTGACCATCTCGATGATCGTACGCACGCCGCGCCCTTCCTCGCCGACACGGATCGCCCATGCCTCGCGCAGCTCGATCTCGCTGGAGGCGTTCGAGCGGTTGCCCAGCTTATCCTTGAGCCGCTGGATGAAGATGCGGTTGAGCGCGCCATCGTGCAAGACGCGCGGCATCAGGAAGCAGGTCAGGCCGCCGGGCGCCTGCGCCAACACGAGGAAAGCGTCGCTCATCGGCGCTGAGCAGAACCACTTGTGGCCCGTCAGCCGATAGCTGGCGCCATCTGTCGCGTCGGGGATGGCGCGGGTGGTGTTGGCGCGCACATCGGAGCCGCCCTGCTTCTCCGTCATGCCCATGCCGCAGATCAGCCCGCGCTTGGTCTGCGGGGCGCGCAGGCCGAAGTCGTACTCCAGCGACGTGAAGCGCGGCTCCCACTCTGCCGCCACGGTCGGCTCCACGCGCAGCGCGGGGATGGCGGCGTAGGTCATCGAGATGGGGCAGCCATGCCCCGCCTCCACCTGCGACCAGACCAGGAAGCCCGCGGCGCGGGCGACATGCGCTCCCGGTTGCGGATCGCGCCAGGGCGAGGCATGCAGCCCCCAGCCGACGGCGCGGCGCATCAACTCGTGCCATGCGGGATGAAAGCTGACCTCGTCGATGCGATGGCCGTAGCGGTCGTGGGTGCGCAACTCGGGCGGATAGCGATTGGCCTGCTCGCCCCAGGCGATGGCCTCCTCAGAGCCTGCCACCGCGCCGATCTCGCGCAGGCGCGGCCCGGCCCACGCGGCGCCCTCGCGCGCAACCCCCTCGCGCAGCGCAATGTCTTGCTCGTAGACGTTGTAGCCCACCAGCGGCGGCGGCTGATTGAAGACCTCGTGCGTCTCGAAGTCATCGCGCGTGGCGGCGCTGGCGGTGGTCTCCTGCGCCGCGCTGCTCTGCTGTGTCGTCGTCATCGCCGCACGCTCCTGACGTTCCTGATCTTCCTGTGGCCGCCGTCCCGTAATGGCAGTAGACGCGCGTGCGGGCGTGGCTGTCAACGCGGATTGGACGCACGCGGGCAGACTATGCCACACTCATCAGCAATGGGACGCGACGCCGGAGGGGCGACCGCGCACAGAGATCAGAGAAATGAGGTGGAACGCCGTGAGTCAGCCCGATGACGTGGCGCGGATGGCGCTGTTCGATCTGATCTATGGGTATCGCGCGACCCAGTTGGTCGCGCTGGCGGCGCGGCTGGAGATCGCCGAGCGGCTGGCCGATGGGCCACAGACAGCGGAGGATCTGGCGCGCGCGACCCACACGCAGCCCGAGGCGCTCTACCGCGCGCTGCGGGCGCTGGCCAGCCTGGGCGTCTTTGAGGAACGCGACGGGCGCCGCTTCGCACTGACGCCACTCTCTGAGCGCCTGCGAGCGTCGCATCCGGAGTCGGTGCGCCCGCACGCGCTCTTCGCGGGCGGCGAGATCTATCGCGCCTGGACTGAGCTACCGTTTAGCGTGGCCACGGGCGAGACGGCGTTCGACCACCTGTTCGGCATGTCACACTTCGCCTGGCTCGCCGAGCATCCGGAGGAGAACGCGATCTTCAA
>DATBTW010000207.1:0-6301 GCA_036559055.1 Ktedonobacterales bacterium | reverse complement strand
CGCCGCTCGCCCGTCCCAGGGATGGGCCGCGCGGTGTAGGCCGCCGCGAAGTCGGGCGCCAGCAGCGTCGGCGGCGCGCAGAGGACGACTTCGGCGCCCATCGCCGTCAGCGACCACAGATTCGAGCGCGCCACCCGGCTATGCAGGATGTCGCCCAGGATGACGACGCGCCGCCCGGCTAGCGCGCCCAGATGGCGCCGCATGGTGAAGAGATCGAGCAGCGCCTGCGTCGGGTGCCCGCGCCAGCCGTCGCCAGCGTTGACCACCGCGCCGCGCATATGCCGCGCGATGACATCGGGCGCGCCCGACTGCGACGAGCGCACGACGATGATCTGCGCGCCCAGCGCCTGAAGCGTCTCGACGGTATCACGCAGCGACTCGCCTTTGGTGACACTGCTCGATGAGGCCGCCACACTGGCGATATCGGCGCCCATGCGCCGCGCCGCCAGCTCGAAGGAGACGCGCGTGCGGGTGCTATTCTCGTAGAAGAGCGTCACCACGAGCAACCCGCGCAGCGTCTCGAAGCGGCGCGTCGGGTCGGCCAGCGCCGCGCGCATGAAGGCGGCGCGCTCCACCAGCGCCTCTAGCTCGGCGGGCGTCCAGCTCTCCAGGTCGATCAACTCGCGGCGGCGGGGCAGGTGGTCAGGTGTCTCGGCGGGCGTCAGCGCGCCCTCGATGGTCTGTGCTATCATCGCGTTCTGGCCCTTCACCTGGCTCTGCGCGCCGCTCACTCGCCACTCCCCTCGCCCTCGGCGGGCTGGCGAATCAGCACGACGGCGTCGCCCTCGTCGGTTTCGAGCAGCCGCACGGCGATGCGCTCGCTCATGGCGGTCGGCACATTCTTGCCTACGTAGTCCGCGCGGATGGGCAGCTCGCGGTGGCCGCGATCAACCATCACGGCGAGCTGGATGCGCCGGGGGCGTCCGTGATCCAGCACAGCTTCCAATCCGGCGCGGGCGGTGCGCCCGGTGAAGAGCACGTCATCCACCAGCACCACCACGCGCCCGGCCACCTCCACAGGCAGCGGCTCGCGGCTCGCGGCGCGGCTGGCGTAGCGGGCGTCGCGGTCAGGCAGGTCGTCGCGGTAATCGGTGACATCCAGCTCGGCCACTGGCGGCTCGACGCCCTCCAGTTCGCGGATGCGCTCGGCCAGCCGCTTGGCCAGCGGGCCGCCACGCCGCCGCAGTCCCAGCAGTGTCAGATCGCTCGCGCCGCCGTTGCGCTCGACGATCTCATGCGCGATGCGGGAGATGGCGCGGCGCATCTCCACGTCGTTGAAGATGATCCTCTCGGACTCGCTGGCCCCGCTCGTAACCCCACTCATGCGGCGCTTCCTTTCTACCTTTTCTGCTACTTGTGCTGCGAAGCCCCGACGGCGCCATCGCCGCAGGGCAAAAAAAGACCTCCACGCCCATCTCGCCGGATGAGGTGAAGGAAGTGAAGGTGGAGGGATCGATCTCGCTCGGCGTCGCTGGCCGGACGGATAATCGCACGTCGCTGACGGGACATGCGCCAGGCGCCACACTGCAAGGCGCGCAGGGTCATTGTGTCACTCCTTCTCAGCCTCTCTGGACTGCACTTAAAGGATGTCTCCACAGAGTATACCATGGCGGCGGAAGGCGGGCAAGCCGGATGAGACCCGCAGGCATGGGCGGCTATTGACGCGCCTGACGCGGGCGGGCTAGCATGGCGTCATGAGGCGCAACCGCTGCCGGAACTGCGAGGCGCTGGCAAGATGGACGCAGAGATTGAGGAGCCGGGCGAACAACGAAGCGGGCCTGCGCTCTCGGCGAAGGGTCTGACCAAGCGCTTCGGGGATCGGGTCGCGTTTCAGGATGTCTCGTTCGACATCGGCTATGGCGAGGTCTTCGGCTTTCTCGGCCCCAACGGAGCCGGCAAGACGACGACCGTGCGAACGCTGGGGACGCTGATCGCCCCGACCTCAGGCATGGCGACCGTCACGGGCATCCCGCTCACACCGGAGAACGGCGTGCGGATCCGCCAGCGCATCGCGATCATGCCAGAGGCGCCGGGCCTCTATCTTCGCCTCACCGTCGCCGAGAATCTGGAGTGCTTCGCTGGTCTCTATGCCTTGCCCGACGCCCGCCAGCGCATTCAACGCGCCTTGCAGGCCGTCACTCTCGCCGGGCGCGCGAATGACCTGTGCGGCAAGCTCTCCAAGGGGCTGCGCCAGCGGGTCAGCCTGGCCAGAGCATTGCTCAACGATGCGGACGTACTCTTCCTCGATGAGCCCACCTCGGGCCTCGATCCGGTCGCCGCGCATGAGGTTCACGAGCTGATCGT
Source organism: Ktedonobacterales bacterium (assembly GCA_036559055.1). Lineage (GTDB taxonomy): Bacteria > Chloroflexota > Ktedonobacteria > Ktedonobacterales > JADMIN01 > JAKAIY01. Next base: position 3,997 of record DATBTW010000207.1, on the reverse strand, counting down.
CGGGCTGCGCGAGCGCGGGGTGACGATCTTTCTCACCACGCATCGCCTGGAGGAAGCGGAACGGCTGTGCGACCGGGTCGCGCTCTTGAATACGACCCTGCGCGCGATCGGTCGGCCCGACGAGCTGCGCGAGCAGTTGTTTGCCAGGACGCTCACCGTCAGCACGCTCGCCCCGCTCCCTGAACCGTCCCGCGCCTTTGACGCCCTCCCCGCCGTCACAGGCTGGCGGCGGGACGACCAGAACGACCAGAACGGCGCCGCCACGTACATCCTGACGGTGTCCGACGCGATGATCGCCGCGCCAGCCGTCACCCGGGCGCTCGTGGCCGGCGGAGCCGATGTGCTCTCCATCGCCGAGTCACATCACTCGCTCGAAGACGTCTACCTCGAACTGATCAACGAAGATGTAGAGGCCGAAAGGACGGCCAGCGCGCCGGTCGTGAGGAAGGCGGCAGCGCCATGAGCATGAAGAACGTAGCCGTGACACGCATGCTGGCCCTCTACTCCAAGGAGTTTCGGGAATATCGGCGCAACCGTTCCATCGTGGCTACGATGGCGGTCATCCCGCTGGGCATCGTCTTCTTCCCGCTGATCGAGGTCCTCGCCGCGCCTGCGTCGGCGGCGAGCGCGCTCCTCAAGGGTGATCCGCTGGTGATCCTGCTTGGAATCCCCGCGATCCTGCCGTCGATCCTCGCTGGCTACGCCATCGTCGGCGAGCGCGAGCAGGGTACGCTGGAGCCGATGCTCACGACGCCAATTCAGCGCAGTGAGTTGCTGCTGGCCAAGGCGCTGGCGGCCCTCGTCCCCACGCTGGCGGTCGCCTATGTGGTATACGCCCTGTTCCTCACTATCACTCGGCTCTTCGCGCAGCCAGCCATCGCGGCGGCGGTGCTCCAGGGCCCGGATCTGCTCGTTCAGATCCTCTTCACGCCGCTCATCGCCTTCCTATCGATCTGGGTCGCCATCGGAATCTCCACGCGCTCGAGCGATGTCCGCGTCGCCCAGCAGCTTGCGGCCATCACAGGTCTCCCGACGCTCCTGGTGGCGTACCTCGCTGCGTTCAACGTGATTCCCGCGACGCTCGGCGTGGCCCTGGTTATCGCGACGGCGCTGCTGATCTTGGATGGCATCGGCTGGCGGATCGTGTCAGCGCTGTTCGACCGCGAACGGCTCATCACCGGAACCAGTTGAGGCGCGGCGAGCCAGCCAGGCGCTGTGCGCTCCACCGCGACTCACGCCGAGGGCGCGCCATGCCGCGCCGCCCACTCCTCGCGCAGGATGGCGTACAGGTATTCATCGCCCCAGTGACCTTTGAACCAGATGTTCTGCAGGAAGTGGCCCTCGCGGCGAAAGCCCAGCCGCTCCAGCAGAGCGGCGGAGCGCAGGTTCTCGCAGTCTACGATGGCGATGACGCGATGAAGGTCGTAAGCGGCGAAGGCGTAGGTGAGCCAGGCGTCCAGCGCCTCCGTCGCCAACCCTTGGCGCTGCGCCTCGGTCGCCAGCGTGTAGCCAATCTCGGCCTGCCAGGGATGCTCGGCCTCGATGTGAAAGTAGCCGTCGCCAACCAGCTTGCCCGTCGCCTTCAGCTCCCACGCGATCTGCGCGCCCTCGCCGGGAACGCCCGGCCGCGCCACCTGCTCCGCCTGGATGAACGCCTGCGCCTCGGCCAGGCTGGTACGCTCCCAACTCTGGTAGCGCGCCACTTCGGGATCATTGCGATAGGCAAGGAACGGCGCCAGGTCGTCCTCGCGGAAGCGTCGCAGCCGCAGCCGCGCGGTCTCCAGCGTGGGCCAGGATGCGTCATCATCAGTAGGCATGGGACCTCACTCAGGAATGGCAATTCTGCAGAGAACAGTCCATACGTCACCGGTCATTGTATGCCCTGGCGCCTCGCCACCGCGCCCCTCACCCCAGCGGCAGCGTGATCTGATAGCTGGGCAGTGTCGGGACGTTTCCGCTATTGCCGTCGATGTCGCCCGTCAGCCTCTGGATGCCGCTGATCGTCAGCGTCGCGGGCTGCCCATTCGGCACGCCACTTCCCAGAAAGCTCGCCTCGAATTGCACGGTTCCCGCCGCGCCAACCGTCGGGGCGCCGGATGGCTGATTGTATGGCCACAGTGGAGATTGCAGCAGGGTCATCACTGGCGTACCCACTGTCATGCCTGGAATCTGCAAGTCTATCTGTCCGGGGCCATGATCGCCCGTCGTTCCGCCGTCCTTCAGTGTACGCGCCGACTCGATGCGGATGAACGACAGCAGCTCCAGATCGGACGGCAGGCCCGTGAAGCGCAGCTCGACCCGCGCGCCGCCCGCCGCGCCGAAGAAGGCATCGTGCGCTGGCGACATGTCGAAGGATTGGACCTGTACCCCGATGCCCTGCTTGACGGTGGGCGCCTGCGGAACCGCATACGACTTGATCGGCTGCGGGCTGAGCATGAACGGCACGCGCACGGTGATGTTGCTCAGGTTGTTCAGCCAGGTCGGAGTCGGCGGCAGTGTCGGTGGGAACATGCCGTTGTACATCGGAACCATGAAATGCCCCGTCGCGGTCAATTCGACCTGCGCGGCGAAGTCCTGCGGAGGCAGCGGCTCGAAGACAACCAGGCTGCCGGGGCCGCTGTAATACCCACCAAGACCTTGCTGCAAAGCATAGCCGGAGGGCAGCGTGAGATCTGAAGTCGTCAGGCTCAGCGGGAAGTTAGCCGTGTTGCTGATCTGCAAGCGGACGACCGTCCCGGTCACATCGGCGTAGGCGTCGGTCACACGCAGCGAGATGCCTGTCGCGCTATCCAGCGTGACACAACCGCCCGCTGGCGATGGGCGCGCGGGCGCCAGGCAGCCGAGGCCATTGCTCGTCCCGGTGGGCGCGCCAGACGCCACAGTCGCCGTCGTTTGCGGCGCCAGTATCGCGGCGCCCGCGCGCCCACAGCCCGCCAGCAGCGACGCCAGCGCCAGCATGCACAACACCGCGAGGCGCAGTGGCCGCGATACCCCGTTCATCAACTCTGCTCCTACCTTGTGCGTTGAAACCAGTATTGGGCACGCCATTGGCGAGGGTACGACGCGCCTCCGCAGGCGTCGCCGCCTGGTCGCACTTGTGAGTATAGCAGACGCGCTCCACTCATACTTCACCGCAGTACAGGACGCGATTCATGGCCCCATATCAACAGATAGGCGCTGATTGGCGTCTGATAAGGATGTCGAGAGTACATCAGAGCGACGACACGACGGTCAGGAGTGGCGAGTGGATGTGAGCGAGAACACGGCAAGCTTCGAGGATGTCTGCCCGGCGCTGGCGCCAGTCGTCCTGCGGGTCGCGGCGGCGCTGGTCGGCAGCGCCCAGGCGGAGGATGCCGCGCAAGAGGCGATGCTGCGCGCATGGCGCTCGTGGGCGGAACTGCGCGATGTCGCCGCCGCGCGCCCGTGGCTGCTGCGTATCACCGTGAATGTCTGCCGGAGTTGGCTGCGTGGCCGCAGCGGCGCCGTGCGCGAGCGTGAGACGCCGCTCCCCGAGGACGATACCCCGCGAGCGCTCTACGAACTGGCCACACTGGAACCCGGCGCCAACACCTGGGCCGAACTGCTCGATCTGCGCGAGGCGCTGCTGGAGCTGCCCACAGAATTCAAGGTCGTGGTAACGCTGCGCTACTTTGGCGGCATGGATTCCTCCGAGATCGGACACGCGCTTGGCCTGCCGCCCGCCACCGTGCGCAGCCGACTGCGACGCGCGCTGGCGCTGCTGCGCGACCGCCTGCGTACGCCAGGCGGCATCCCCGCGATTCGCCTGACGGGAGACGCCGATGCGCGATGACATGAACGAGCAGGACGAGCTTCCCCCAGAGCTTGCCTCCACACATCAGGCGCTCAACGAACTGGCGAGCGCCTGGGCTGCTACCACGCCCTCCGCCGAGCGGCTGACCGCCTTCACACGTCAGCTCCCCGCGCAGCAGGCCATTGCCGAGCGCCCAGGCGCGCGGCACGCTGAGGCGCCCCTGCG
>DATBTW010000206.1:0-4285 GCA_036559055.1 Ktedonobacterales bacterium | reverse complement strand
GGCGAGAGCGTGCTGGTCACTGCGGCTGGCGGCGGCGTGGGCGTGCTGGCAATTCAGGTGGCGAAGCTGCTCGGCGCGGGCAAGGTGATCGCGGCGGCGGGCGCGGCGGATAAGCTGGAGCTGGCGCGCTCACTCGGCGCCGATGAGGCCATCAACTATCGCACCGAGAACCTGACGGAGCGCGTGATGGCGCTGACAGATGGCAAAGGCGCCAACGTCATCCTGGAGCCGGTGGGCGGCGACATCTATAGCCAGAGCGAGAAGGCGCTGGCGGCATTCGGGCGGCTGGTCGTCTTTGGGCGGGCCAGCGGCGATCCGGTGGTCGTCGATACCCTGCGTCTGATGCGCCGCAACGCGGCAGTGGAGGGCTTCTGGCTGGCCACATTGCCTGGTGCGATGATCGGCGAGGCGATGCAGGCGCTGGGCGGCTGGCTGGCGTCCGGCAAGCTGCGCATCATCCAGGGTGGCGTCTATCCGCTGGAGGAGGCGGCGCGCGCGCAGCAGGATATGGAGTCGCGGCGCACGCATGGCAAGCTGGCTATTCAGGTGAGCGAGTTGTGAGGGCCTCTCCCCCTGTTCCCCTCCCCCTGCGAGGGGAGGGGGAAACCCACACCAAAGACGTTGCGCGTAGCGACCAGGCATACATCGTAGCGCCTGAGCATATTGTCAGGTATCACATGCTTGCCATCGTCGCATTCGCCTGGCCTGGGTTCTCCCTCCCCTCGTAGGGGAGGGAGACAGAGGGTGAGGTCCGCGCCACGCGCGCTCTGCCTGGCCTGGAGTTCCTCCTCCCCCCGCAGGGAGAGGGAGACAGAGGGAGAGGCGCCTAATAGATGAACTGGACGCCGCCGCCCGCGTGGGCGAAGCGGTAATCCACGCGGCCCCAGCCGCCGCCGTTCCAGTAGAAGTTCATCTCGGAGACCAGGAACCAGTTGTCGGGGTAGACCTTCACCACATGCGCGACGTGTCCGGCGCCGCCCGCGCCCTGCACGCCCGGCTGGAAGACGACCGTCGCGCCAACGCGCGGTGTCCAACTGACGTGGTAGCCGCGCGAGGCCGCCACACTGGCCCAGTATTGCGCGTTGCCCATGTGCATCAGGTTCTCGTCTTTGCGCTCATACTGCGCCCACCAGGTGCACTGGCCGAACGCCCAGTAGTAGTAGCCGCCGACATCATTCATGGAGTAGGCGCCGTAGCCCGGCACAGCGGCATAGGCGTTGGAAGGAGGCCAGGGCGAGAGTGGCGCGCCTGAGACGGCGCCCGCCGCCTGCGCTGAGGGCGCGCCCGTGTTGACGATAGTCTGCACGCTGGAGACCGGCAGACCAGCGCTGCCGGGAGCCTGCACACCAGGGCCAGCGCCGCCGCCGACGTCCTGATTGGGCTGCGCGCCGATCATGGCCACCCACTGGCCACTCGGCGGCTTGTTGGCCGCGTCAAGCGCGATGGGCAGCCCTAGCGGGCCAGCGGCATGCACCGCCAGACCCTCGGATTTACCACTCGCTAGCGGGGTGATCGTGGCGATGGCCGTCAGCAAGACCGCCGCGATCAGCGTCAGGATGATGGCGCCGCTGACCCAGTGGCGCTTCTTGCGCGGTGGCGGCCCGACCCGCATGGCGACCATCTTGCTGGTCGAGTCGCCGCCCACGATCAGCGGGCGAGCGGGCGTCTCATCTACAGGCGTGAGCGGCCCCGGCGTCTCGACGACGGCCAACTCAGCAAGATCATTCGGCTCGCGGTCGAGGATGGGCATGACATTCATCATCCACTCCGCCGTCTCGATCATGTTGCGATCCTGCTGGCTGAGGGGGCGAGCGGTGGAGGCATTGGGACGCCGCCGGATCGGCGCGAGGGCTGTGTTCTGGTCGGTGGTGTGGTCGCGCGCCTCGGTGGGGGCTGGCACGGCTTCGATCACCCGCGTTGTGCGTGGCTCTTCGGGCGAAGGCCTCCGTGAACGCTTCCTCTGCGGTGGGGTCTTGCGCTCTTCCGCCAGCATGCTGCACCCTCCGTGGCGTTATCGTCATGCGAGCGCGCTCTGGCGCTCCGAGGAGTTCTCTACGCCACCAAGTATGACAGACAGCGCGCCCGACCGATATGCGCGCGCCTCACATGGCGCGTCAGACTGCTGGCTGAAGCCTGACGATTCCCACGATCTCGCCGTGTAAAATTGGGCTGCCAGCATGGTATCGCGCGCCCCCCAGATGGGCTACTGTCCGCTATCGGCAGCCCCGGATGGATCCAACTGGAACGGCTGCGGCAGCAGATCGGCCAACGTGAGATCGTCCGCGATGCCATCGATGAAGAACGTGGCGTGCGGCGCCAGTTCTGCGAACCACTGACGACAGGCGCCACAGGGCATGCGGCTGGCCGGCGCGGCGCCGGCGGGGGCGTCGATGCAGGCAAGCGCGACATGCGTGATGCTCGGGGCGCTGGCGACGCGCGGGGCTGCGTCAGTGGGACGGGCGGCGTCGGGGAGGGCGCAGGCGGCGGCCAGGGCGGCGCGTTCGGCGCACAGGGCGAGGCCATACGAGGCGTTCTCGACATTCGCCCCCGTCACGACCTGTGGCCCATGCGCCGTCACGACGACCACAGCGGCGCCCACGCGGAAGCGCGAATACGGCGCATAGGCGCGCTCGGCGGCCCGGCGCGCCAGAGCCAGCAGCCGCTCGCGATCAATTGGTTCTGAGGTGGTCGGCATGCGCATGTCTCCCGCGCCCATCTGGACACTTCGAGGAAGCGCTGGAAGTATACAATGGAGCGGGCGCGCCCACATCGCGCTCAAGGAGTTGGCTATGAATGAGCAAGCACATCCAGTCGATCAGCCCGTGCGGATCGTGTTCATGGGGACGCCGGAGTTCGCGGTTCCCTCGTTGCAGGCGCTGGTGGAGCGCGCTCACGACCGCGATGTGTGGCCCGCTGGCCTGGAGCTGGTCGGCGTGGTGACACGCCCCGATAAGCCTGTGGGGCGCGGACTACAGACGGTCTACAGTCCCGTCAAGCAGTATGCCATGCAGGTGGGTTTGCCCATCGAGCAGATGAAGTCACTGCGCTGGCCAGACACCCAACAGGCGCTGCGCGCGCTGGAGCCTGATCTCATCATCGTCGCCGCATTTGGGCAGATTCTGCCGCGCGAAGTGCTGCAGATGCCGGCGCGCGGCTGCCTGAACGCGCATGCCTCGCTGCTACCGCGCTGGCGCGGCGCCGCGCCGATAGCCGCCGCCATCCGCGCGGGCGATGCGGAGACGGGCGTGACCATCATGCGGATGGAGGAAGGGCTGGATACGGGCGCCATCGTCGCCTCGCGCGCCACGCTGATCGGCGAGGGCGAGACCACCGGCGAGCTGACCGTGCGTCTGGCGCGGCTGGCGGCTGAGCTGCTACTGGAGACGCTGCCCGCGTGGCTGAGCGGCGCCATCACGCCCACCCCGCAGGATGACGCCGGGGCGACGATGACGCGCCCCCTGCGCAAAGACGATGGTCGCCTCGATTTTCAACGACCGGCGGCAGAGCTGGCGCGTCAGACGCGCGCCATGACGCCGTGGCCGGGCGCCTTCACGACGTGGCAGGGCAAGCTGCTGAAGATCCATGCGGCAGAGCCGATCACGCGCGGGCGGGAGCTGGCGGCGGGAACGTGCTTTCCGCTGGCGGCGGGCGACGTGCGGGGCGCGCTGGCGTGCGCCTGCGGCGAAGGGGCGCTGGCGCTGAAGGTGATACAATTGGAGGGCAAACGTCCCATGCCCAGCGCTGATGCGCTGCGCGGGTATCCATCGCTGGCCCATGCGACACTTGGCGACTAGCGTCTGCGCATGTTGTGATCTGAATTGAGCCGCTCGAAAGCTACTATGACAACGACGGATGTCCTTCTCAACAGCATCGCGGCGCCTGATATGCGCGCTGACCTGCTGGGCTTCACTTTCGATGAACTGCGCGTGTGGCTCGTCGCGATGGGCGAGCCTGCCTATCGCGTCCGGCAGCTTGCCGACGCCATCTACCGCGAACTGACGCCGGACTTCGCGCAGATGAGCGCGCTTCCGGCGACGCTGCGTGAGCGACTGGCGGAGACAGCCACCATCGCCAGTCCGCAGACGCGAGCGCTGGTGTCCTCAAAGGATGGCCGCACGCGCAAACTGCTGCTGGCGCTGCGCGATGGTCGGCTGATCGAGACGGTGCTGATGCTATATCCCGCCAGCCCGGAGGGGCGCGCGCGGGCGACGGTGTGTGTCTCGACACAGGCGGGCTGCGCGTATGGCTGCACGTTCTGCGCCACCGGGCAGATGGGCTTCGAGCG
>DATBTW010000205.1:0-1944 GCA_036559055.1 Ktedonobacterales bacterium | reverse complement strand
GGCGCCACCGCCTGGCTGGCTGCCAGCGCGCTCCCCTGGGCGGCGGCGGTGCTGATGGCGGGAATCGGCGGCGCGGTCGTGGTGTGGCCTGTCGCGGTGGCTGTCTGCATCTGGAGCTGAAACGCCCGATACGCGGCGGTCTCCTGTCCCAGCATGAATGCCAGCGCGCACAGCACACACAGCGACGCCAGCAGCTTCCGCGCACGCGGGCGCGCGAACCACGGAGCGTTGGGCATGGACAGTATCCTCCCTGAAGCCTCCCCCACATCTTCGGCGTCCTGCCTTCGATGCGAGTTCACTGCACAGGAAAGAGCGCACGCAAGCCCGGCGCCAGAGGTCAGCGTCGAGCGTCCATACAGCCTGCGGCCAGCCTATAGTCGCTCGATGACGGCGGCGATGCCCTGCCCCACGCCGATGCACATGGTCGCCAGGCCATAGCGTCCGCGACGGCGGCCCAGCTCATGCGTGAGCGTGGTCATCAGCCGCGCGCCCGAAGCCCCCAGCGGATGCCCCAGGGCGATGGCGCCGCCATTAACATTGACACGCTCGGCGTTCAGCCCCAGCTCGCGCATGCAGGGGATCGACTGCGCGGCGAAGGCTTCGTTCAGCTCGATCAGGTCGAGGTCGTCGGCCTTCAGCCCGGCGCGCTCCAGCGCCTTGCGCGAGGCGGGAATCGGCCCCAGGCCCATCACTGCGGGGTCCACGCCCGCCACAGCGCCCACCATGATGCGCGCCAGCGGCTGCGCGTCGTGCGCCTCGGCCCAGCGCCGCGAGGCCACCACCAGTGCCGCCGCGCCATCGTTGACGCCGGAGGAGTTGCCCGCCGTCACCGAGCCATCCTTGCGGAAGACGGGCTTCAGTTTGGCCAGGCTCTCCAGCGAGGAATCGCGGCGCGGCTGCTCGTCGTCTCTCACCGTGACCGTCTCGCCCTTCTTGCCCGCCGGAGCCTCGACCGCGACAATCTCCTCCGCCAGCCGTCCGGCGCCCATCGCGGCGATGGCGCGCTGCTGGCTGCGCAGGGCGAATTCATCCTGCTCCTCGCGGGTAATGTGGCAGCGCTCGGCGACATTCTCGGCGGTCTCGCCCATGCTGAAGGGATGATGCAGCGCCGCCAGCTTCGGATTGATGAAGCGCCAGCCCAGCGTTGAATCTTGCAGGGTCTGGGCGCCACGCGCGAAGGCGGCTTCGGGCTTGCCCAGCACGTAGGGCGCGCGGGTCATGCTCTCCACACCCCCCGCGACGAAGACCTGCCCCTCGCCCAGCTTGATGGCGTTGGCAGCGGTGAGGATGGCTTGCAAGCCAGAGCCGCAGAGCCGGTTGATGGTCTGGCCGCCGACGGCGATGGGCAGCCCCGCCAGCAGCAGCGACATCCGCGCGACGTTGCGATTGTCCTCGCCCGCCTGGTTGGCGCAGCCGAGCACGACATCTTCCAGATCGGCCTCGATGCGCTCGCGTTCGACGCCCGCGCGCCGCAGCGCCTCGACGATGGCCATGGCGGCGAGGTCATCGGGCCGCACACTGCTCAGCGCGCCGCCATAGCGCCCAAATGGTGTTCGCACAGCGGCGAGGATGACCGCCTCGTCCGCCGATCCTGTCACGTTCGCCATGCTCTGGCTCCCTGATTCTGCTGGATGGATGGCGCACTCTCTTCTCTCGGAGCGCGGCCTTCAAAAGTGGGCACGGCGGCGGGTCGGCTCTCGGCCATGCATGGCCGGAGCACGCGACGGCGGCTTGAAAGCCGCGGATGCGCGCCCACCTGCGGCGGCGCCACAAGGGGCATTCATGCCCCATTCCGTCCCGTGCGTCGGCCATTTATGGCCGCGACTCCTCGCGCCCCTACTTGCCCTTGAAATCGGCTTTGCGCTTCTCCATGAAGGCGGCCATGCCTTCTTTTTGATCCTCGGTGGAGAAGAGCAGCGCGAAGACGCGCTTCTCATAGGCCAG
>DATBTW010000204.1:0-13028 GCA_036559055.1 Ktedonobacterales bacterium | reverse complement strand
CCCCTGGGCCGCAGCTCGCGGTCGAGCGCCTGGGTGAAGCCGACCTGCGCGAATTTGGTGGCGCAATAGACCGCCTCGCCGGGGAAGCCCATCACGCCTGCCATCGACGAGATGTTGATGATGAAGCCGCTGCCCTGGCGGGTCAGCACGGGGACGGCATAGCGCGTGAAGAGGAATGTGCTGCGCATGTTGGAGTCCATCAGCGTGTCATACTCGTCGGGGCTGGTCTCTTCGAGCTGCTTGTAGATGCCCACACCGGCGTTGTTCACCAGCAGATCGAGCTTGCCGAAGTGGTCGAGAACCGCCTGCGTGGCGCGGCTGGCGGTATCCTCCTCGCGCACATCGCCCGTCACCAGTCGGCAGGCGCGCCCCATGCGCTGCGCCTCCGCCGCCAGCGCATTCAGCCGCTCGGCGCGCCGCGCCACCACCACGAGGTCGGCGCCCTCGCCCAGAAAGGTCAGCGCGATGGCGCGCCCGATGCCCGAACTGGCGCCGGTGATCAGCGCGACCTGCCCGGTGAGCCTGCCTGTGCGCTGGCTCCCGCCCGCCGTGGCCGATGTCGTCGCTCCCGCCGCGTCATCTGGTGTCATGCCTGATGCCATGCTCAACTCCTTACGCCGCGGTCGCGCGGCGGTCTGTCGCGGATGGGCGCTCTCCCCATCTCCCATGCCTCTAGGCTACCGCGCGCAGGACATGCGGCGCTAGAGGTCGCTGAAGATCGAACTGCAGCCAGAGCAGGCGCCTGGATGGTAGTGGCAGAGGGGAACGAGGAGGTAGTGGGTAAAGCGAAGGCCGGACCACATGTGTCCGGCCTTCACAAGGAGGGGAGGAGGAGATTTGGTGGAATTCTCTCTCTGCTTCAACGTTACGCTGAGTTCGTTGGCTGGGCATCAGGTGAACACCTGACAAAACCATCAGGCGCCACCTGATTTCTACGTCAAAATGCGTAGGCATGGCACAGATGACCGTCGTTCGATCAGGCTGCGGCGTTTCTGGCGCCTATTCAGGCGTTAGTTCTGGCGGCCAGAACCATACGCGCCGCCCTGCCCCAGCGAGCGCATCTCTTCGAGCGCGACGACGACGCGGCTGATGTCGTCGGCGACCTCGGCCAGCAGGTGTGGCAGCCACTCCTCGGGGTGCGGCTGGTCGCCACGCGCTCGCCCGCGCCCCAGTGCGCCATGCCCGCTGCGCCGATCCAGGCTGGAGGCGCTCGCGCGGAAGCCGCTGACGCCCTCAGGATTCCACAGCGGCAACTCGACACGCTGCTGCAAGGTGAGCGCCTCGGCCTCCATGCTGCTGTCGCCCAGCGCCAGGGCGATGCTGGGGCGCGTCTCGCCAGCGCGGCTGCTGTGCTCGGAGGCGCGTAGCTTCAGCGTGCGCGCGAGCTGGCGCAGGTTGAGCGAGTCCAGCGAGACGCGCTCCATCGGCAGGTTATAGGCCAGGTCGAGGATCAATGGCGGCACATTCTCGGTGTGCAGGTGCGGGCAGTCCTCATCTGGCTCGTGGAAGAAGTCGCAGACGCCCTCAGCGCCATCGATGGAGAGGACGCTATCGAGCGGCCCCCACGCGAACGAGACGGTGCAGGTGGCGCGATGGTCGGCCTCCTCGCAGGGGCCGGGGTGCAGCGCGCAGGCGAACTCGCGCTCCATCGTCTGGGTGTTGAGCCAGAACTCCGGATGCGGGGACAGCCCCGTCGCGTCAATCGCGTTCAGGAACATATCGGTGATGTCTTCGTAGGTGACCATGCGCCGCCCTACTCCTCCTGATCCCGCCTGGCCGCGTGGGGCAGTGAGACTGCTGGAATAGCCGCTGAACCAGCGTGCGGGCTGCTCTGTGGTAGGTCGCCAGTCGCCCGCATCGTTCACGGTATTCTATGAGGCGCGGCGCCGCTTGTCAATCACGCTGAGCGCCCTGCAATCGCGCATCGTCGCCGCTGGTCAATCGCGCACAACGCTTGCCTCTGGCGCGCGTCCATCTGGTATGCTGTGAGGTGGTGGCGACGGATGGCGCGGCGATGACCGATCGCGCGCAACTGCGCGGCGCCGCCTGCGGTCTGGCAGCGTCGGAGACGGCTCCAGCCGCGCGACTGGAGTGGAGATCAACGCATGCTTTCTGCGGTGCGCGGCAGCTCGATGGCGCTGCGACTTTTGTGGATCATCAACATCGCGCTCGGCATCTATATTTCGTATATCGCGACCGATGCGACTTCCAAACCCTGGGTGCTGGGCCACATGATCAATGGCCTGGTCATCGTCCTTCTGCTCTGGTTCCTGGGCATCGCGCAGGGGCTAACCAAAACCGGCTCGGTGGGGCTGGCCGTGGCGACGTTCCTGGTGGGGCTGGCACTGCCAATCATCGGCATGGCGCAGCCATCAGTCCCCGATGGCGTTGGGCTGTACATCATCCAGGCGATCCACGTGCTGCTGGCCATTGGCGCAATTGCCCTGGGCGAGATCAGCGCCGCGCGCTATCGCAAAGGCGTGGCCGCAGTGAAAGCCGCCTAGCGCGAGCCAATCGCGCGTTCGCATCGTTCACCGCGCCGTCAGCGGAGATGTTCCGCTGGCGGCGCGGTGGTGAGGTCTAGCCCGCCGTCTCGCTCTGCGGGGGCGTCGCCTCGGCGGCTGGCTCTGGCTCGGCGCTCCCATCGGCGGCGCTGGCGACTGGCGGGTCGGCGTCCACGACGAGCGGATAGTCTGCGTCGTCGTCCTCACCCCAGACGGGCCGCACAGGCTGCTCATATTCTCGCAAAAAACGCTTGCCCATGCGCCAGCCCAGCCGCGAGAGCGCGATGAAGACCGCGACATACACGCCGACGGTGATGAGGACGGAGAGCGCCACGCCAAAGCCGCCGAGTGGATGGATCAGAAACGCGCCGACGAAGCCAAAGAGAATGTAGCCCAGCGGCGCGAGCAGACAGGCCAGCATGACGCCGATCAGGCAGCCGAGGTAGCCGCCATGCGTTGGCCAGTCGTAGCCCGGCGGGGTCGCGCCACGGTAGCGCTCATCTTCCTCTTCCACGCGGGGCCGCGCGGCTGGCTCGTCGGCTCGCTCGTCAATCGGTTCCTGCGCTGGTTGCTGGATGGGTTCGTCCGCCACGTTCGCCTCGTCTCTGCTGGCATTTATCATCTCGCGCCGTCTCGCGCATCATGTCTCGCATCGCGGCTCCGCGCACGGTGGCGGACGCGCCATCTCCTAGCATACTCCAGTTGCGGCGCCTCCGCCAACCGGCGCGCCGCGTCGTCTGGCGCTCCCTTGACGCGCGCCGCATGGCGACGTGATACTGTGCGGGCCTGATCGGACGCGGCCACCAGCGAAAAGGAGCGCACATGTCATCTCCAGTTACATCCACAACATTCGAAACCCGGCTCGAGCGCTATGCGGAGCTGCTGCTGCGGCTCGGCGTCAACCTCCAGCCCGGGCAGAAGCTCATCATCAATACCAGCCCCGCGCTGGTCGAGGAGGTCGCGCCGATGGTGCGGCTGCTGACTCGCAAGGCCTATGCGATGGGCGCCCGCGATGTTTTTCCTCTGTGGAACGACGCCGAGACCAGCCGCGACCGCCTGGCGCTGGCGCCAGAGCAGGCGCTGAGCGACGTGCAAACCTGGCGCGTTCGCTGGCTGGAGGAGGAATCCGCCCAGGGGAGCGCCTTCCTGACGCTGGACGCGCCGATGCCCGACCTCTTCGCGGGTGTCGCCACCGAGCGGCTGACCACCTCGCGCCGCGCCAACGCCAGGGCCAGCGCAAAGATCTCCGAGTCGGCGGGCAAGATGCTGCATCCGTGGTCGATTGGCGCAGTGGCCACGCGCTCATGGGCGCGCAAGGTTCACCCCGATCTGAGCGAGAGCGAGGCGCTGGCCGCGCTGTGGGCTTATATTTTCAAGGCGACGCGCGTCGATCAGCCTGATCCCATCCAGGCGTGGCGCGAGCATGTCGCGCGGCTCACCGCCAATATGGATCGCTTGAATCGGGCGAGCTTCAGGCGGCTCCACTATCGCGCTCCCGGAACTGACCTGGGGATTGACCTGCCGGAGGGCCACAAGTGGATCGGCGGCGGCGGCTCGGCGCCTGGTGGCCTAGTCTTTGTGCCGAATATGCCGACCGAGGAGGTCTTCTCGGCTCCGAGCCGCAATGCTGTCAATGGCGTGGTCAGCAGCACGATGCCGCTGAGCTACAATGGCGAACTGATCGAGGGCATCCAGTTGACGCTGAAGGATGGGCGTATCGTGGCGTTCTCGGCCACGCGCGGCGAAGATGCGCTGCGCAGCATCATCGAGACGGATGACGGCTCGCATCACCTCGGCGAGGTTGCGCTGGTACCCGTCGATTCGCCGGTCAACGTGGGCCGACCGGTCTACGACACGCTCTTCGACGAGAACGCCTCGTGTCACATCGCCATCGGGCGCGCCTACCCCATCTGTGTCGAAGGCGGCGAGGCGATGTCCCAGGAGGAGCTGGCCGCGCACGGCCTCAACTCCAGCGACGCGCATGTAGACTTCATGATCGGCTCAGCGGAATTGGATATTGACGGCGAGACGGCCAGCGGCGAGCGCGTGCCCGTTTTCCGCCGTGGCCTGTGGGCGCTGAGATAGCGCGCCCCCTCCCCCAACCCCTCCCCCGCTTTACGGGAGAGGGGAGTCCCGGCGTCTCGCGCGTGGCAACAGGCACTCTCGGCCATAAATGGCCGCGACTCCCCCCGCCCAGCCTCACAACGTATTAAACTGCCGGTCGCCCGCGTCGCCCAGACCAGGGCAGATGTAGCCACGCTCGTCGAGGCGGTCATCCACCGCCGCGACGTAGATGGGCGTGCCGGGGTGGGCGCGACGCAGCGCCACCAGGCCATAGGGCGCGGCGATCAGCGCGAGGTAGCGCAGCCTCCGCACGCCCTTGGCCTCCAGCAGATCGAGCGCGTCGATGCCGGAGCCGCCCGTCGCCAGCATCGGATCGACCACGAAGCAGACCTGCAAATTGGCGGCGCGGGCAAGCTGGTTGTAGTACTGCACCGGGCGCAGCGTGCGCTCGTCGCGGCGCAGCCCCAGATGCCATACCTGCGCCTCTGGCAGCGCCTGCCGGAAGCCCTCGGCCATCCCCAGCCCCGCCCGCAAAATCGGCAGCACGCCGACGCCGCCCACCAGCCGCTGCCCTACCATCGGCTCCAATGGTGTGCGGATCGGCGCTGGCTCGGTCGCCAGATCAGCGGTGGCCTCGTAGGCCAGCAAGGCGCCCAGCTCGCGCACCAGCGTGTAGAACTCCGCCGGTGAGGTCTTCTCGTCACGCAGGGTCGTCAGCTTAGCGGCGATGATGGGATGGCGCGAGACATGCAGCCCCGACAACGCCAGCGCCTCATCGCGCGTGGGCTGGGCAACCCCGCGCATCGGCAACTGCGGATCGGCGCCCGGCGTGGTGGTTGGTTCCATGCGATCTACCTCTCTGGCGTCTCTGGCGACGCAGGCGCGGCCACCCGCGCGAGCTTGAAGGAATATTCCGTCTCGATGGGCGCCTCCCACTGGTCGCCGAAACGGTTGCGTCCCCAGACCTCCAGCCGCCGCACCGATTCGGCGAAGAGGTCGTCAGGCGCGAGCCACGTCAACGACCAGCTTCGGTTGGCGATGTCGGCGAACCCCTCGGCGGGCGAGGTCGCGGTGGTCCAATCCGCTACCAGCCGCTCCTCGACCATCAGCCCGCGTCCACGCGCCTCCGCCAGAATCTCGGCGAAGCTGGCCGCCCCCACGCGACGCGGCTCCGCGCCCAGCTCACGCATGATGTCCACCCACTCATCCTGCAGCGGATGCGAGACGAGCGAGCCGTGCGCGACATCCTGCCCCAGCAGTAGCGGCGCGCCGGGGCGCAGCACGCGCAGCGCCTCGTCAATCGCCTGGCGCCACCCCGACACGAGATGCAGCACATGCACCGCGATCACCGCATCGAATGTTCCAGCGGCGAAGGGCAGCGCGGTGATGTCGCCCTGTACCACCTCCAGCCGCCCCAGCGCTGGCTGCGTCCCAGCCGCTCGCGCCTGCGAGGCTGCGGCGTATTTCTCGCGCAGCCGCTGGAGCATGCGCTCGGAGAGATCAATGCCGGAGAGGTTGACACCGCGCGCCAGCAGTGGCATAGCGATGCGCCCCGTACCGATGCCGATCTCCAGCGCATGCGCGCCGGGGGCGACTGGCCCGTAGCGCAGCATGGCGTCGGCGATGCTCTGCGCCACATCCGGCGGGTAGCCGCGCGTATCGTCGTACAGATGCGCTACCTGATCGAATGAGAGCGAGCCTGAGGCTCCCGACATCGTCGCCACCTCCGAAGTACACCTATGGGTGAAGAGACGCTCAGCGCGCCGCGCCATCATCTGAGTTGGCGTCCTCGCGGCGCTTGGCCAGTCGCGCCTGCGAGAGCGAATAGCCACGACTGCGATAGAGGTGGATGGCGGCGTCGTTGTCGAACGAGGTCGTGACCGAGACGATGCCAAAGCCGCATTCAACCAGGAAATAGCGCTCGGCGGCGTCGAGCAGCTCCATCGCCACGCCACGCCGCCGATAGGCCGGATGCACCAGCAATTCGTGGATGTAGCCGATCACCGTCTCCTCTTCGGCGTCGATCTGCGCGGTGGCCAGCAGCAGCCCCACCAGCGTCTCGCCCGTCGCGCCCGCTGCCCCCTCCGCTTGCTCCACCGCGACCCACAGGATACCCTGCTGGGCGCGCAGCAATGAGAGGCTGGCCCGCCCGCGCCCGCTGCCGGGCGAGATCAGGGCGAGCGAGGCGCGGCGGTCGTCGCTGGTGGCGCGGCGTACGATCAGTGGCGGCTCAGGTTGTGTCGTCACACGCAATCCCTCCATCACGCGCGGGGAGCGGCTGCGCGTCCCCTCCACCAGTATACGCGCAGATGCCCGCTGCTCTCCTCGACGCGCTATGCGGCTGCGCGACGGCTGCGCGGGGCTGCGGCGCGTGGTATGGTAGTGGGTGGTTTGTGTACATTCCGTTGGCATTCCCCAACGCAGAGGAGCCGTAGATCGATGACGATTGAGAAAGTAGGCGTGGTGGGTGGCGGCCTGATGGGCAGCGGCATCGCGCAGACGATTGCCCAGGCGGGCTACGACGTGGTGATGGCCGAGGTCAACCAGGAGCTGCTGGACAAAGGCATCGCCCGCGTCACTGGCGCCTGGACCATGCTGACGGGCAAGGGCAAGATCACGGAGGAGCAGGCCAGGGAGTATCGCGGACGTTTCCGTGGCACGCTCGACCTCAACGACTTCCACAACCGCGATCTGGTGATCGAGGCGATCATCGAGAATCAGGACGAGAAGAAAAAGCTGTTCAAGACGCTGGACGGCATCTTGCCCGCGAGCGCACTGCTGGTCAGCAATACCTCGTCGCTGCCCATCGTCGAGATGGCCTCGGTGACCAACCGGCAGACGCAGGTGGCGGGCGTCCACTTCTTCAATCCCGCGCCGGTGATGAAGCTGGTCGAGGTGGTGCGGACGATCCTGACCAGTGATGAGACGGTCGAGACGCTCAAGGGCTTCGCGCGCTCGCTGGGCAAGACGCCCATCGTCGCCAAGGATAGCGCTGGCTTCATCGTCAACTTCCTGCTGATCCCCTACATGCTGGCGGCGATCCGCATGTACGAGCACGGCATGGCGACGATGGAAGACATCGACACGGGCATGAAGCTTGGCTGCGGCTACCCGATGGGGCCATTCGAGTTGCTGGACTACGTGGGGCTGGATACGACGCTGTGGGCCGCCGAGGCGATCTACGAGGAGTACTCCGACGAAGCCTACAATCCGCCGACCCTGCTGCGCCGCATGGTGCAGGCGGGCCGCTACGGCAAGAAGAACGGCAAGGGCTTCTGGAATCTGAACGAGGGGTAGTGGCAGAGTCGCGGCCATAAATGGCCGACGCACGGCGCGGCGCGAGGGGTGCGGCCTTAAAAGGCCGGAGCACGCGACGAGGGGCATAAATGCCCTGTCGTCGTGCCGCCGCAGGCTGGCGCCTCGTGCGGCTTTCATGCCGCCGTCGCGTGCTCCGGCCTTTCAAGGCCGAGAGCCCATTGATGCCCGAGAGCGCACCCGAAACGCGCCGAGGCGGGCGCAGGAGAGATTCAACATGGCGAATGAGCAATTGAACGACCGCGATGTCGTCGTCCTCAGCGGCGCCCGCACCCCCTTTGGCGTCTTCATGGGCTCGCTGAAGGATGTCTCCGCGATTGAGCTGGGCGCCATCGCGGCGCGCGGCGCGCTGGAGCGCTCTGGCGTTGACCCGAAGGAAGTCGATCAGGTCTTCTTCGGCAATGTCTTGCAGACCAGCGGCGACGCGATCTATATGGCGCGCCATGTGGCGCTGAAGGCGGGCGCGCCCATCGAGACGCCTGCGCTGACGCTCAACCGGCTCTGCGGCTCTGGCTTGCAGGCGGTCGTCTCAGGCGCGCAGTCGCTGCTGCTGGGCGAGGCGACCTTCGCGCTGGTGGGCGGCGCCGAGAACATGACGCAGGCGCCGTTCGTGGTGCGCGGGGCGCGCACCGGGCTGGGCCTGGGCGAGCACAAGTTCGAGGATTACCTCTGGGAGGCGCTGACCGACTCCTATTGCGGCTGCCCGATGGCCGTCACAGCGGAGAATCTGGCCAAACAGTACGGCATCAGCCGCGAGCAGATCGACGAGTACGCGCTGCGCAGCCAGCAGGCGGCAAAATCGGCGCAGGAGCGTGGGCTGCTGGCCGAGGAGATCACGCCAGTCGAGATCAAAGACCGCAAGGGGCGCGTCTCGCAGGTGACGCAGGATGAAGGCATCCGCGAGACCTCGATGGAGGCGCTGGCCAAGCTGCCCGCGCGCTTCGTGAAGGACGGTGTGGTGACGGCGGGCAACGCCAGCGGCATCAACGACGCGGGCGCGGCGCTCGTGCTGACCTCCGGCGCGGAGGCCAAGAAGCGCGGGCTGAAGCCGCTGGCGCGCATCGTCTCGTGGGGCATTGTCGGCGTCGATCCGACGATCATGGGCATCGGCCCGGCGCCCGCCATTCGCCAGGCGCTCAAGCGCGCCGACCTGACGCTGGCCGACCTCGACCGTGTGGAGGTCAACGAAGCCTTCTCCGCCCAATATCTGGCGGTGGAGAAAGACCTGGGCCTCGACCGCGACAAGACCAACGTCAACGGCGGCGCCATCTCTCTGGGGCATCCGCTGGCGGCATCGGGCGCGCGGCTGAGCATCACGCTGATCCACGAATTGCGCCGCCACAACCTGCGCTACGGCGCGGCGTCGCTCTGCATCGGCGGCGGCCAGGGTATCGCCGCCATCTTCGAGGCGCTGGGCTAGGCATCGCGCGCAGCGCCCTCACGCCCGTGCGCACGGGCGCTGCGCCTCCGATCGTTAACTTTGATTCACAGGCGTATAGGTGAGCGCGACGGCGCCTGAACTGAATGGCTGGGCGCTCGTCAGCGCAAACGCCGCGCGCTCGCCATCACTGAAGAGCCGCTCACCGTGGCCGACCACGACTGGGAAGACCAGCAGGCAGTACTGGTCGATGAGATTCTCGCGCGCCAGCGCGCGTACCAACGCGGTGCTGCCATAGAGCAGGATATCCTGATGAGTCTGGCGTTTGGCCTCGGCGAGCGCGCTGGCCAGATCGCCTGTGAGCAGGCGTGCGTTCCACTCGACTGTGCGCAGCGTGGTGGAAGCGACATACTTCGGTACGCTGTTCATGCGATCGATGAAGTCCTGGGGAGAGCCATCCGACTCAGGCGCTGCGGTCGGCCAGTACGATGCAAACAACTGGTAGGTCTTGCGCCCTAGCAGCAGCGCATCACTGGCGAACAGCTCATCGTATTTGAACTGCGAGGCATCGGCGGCCATGTATGGCCCCATCCACTGATCTGGCGCCTCCACGACGCCATCCAGCGATACGAACTCTGACACGATGATCTTACCCACCTTCTGCTCCTTCTCTGTTCCAGCTCTGTTCCAGGAATTGCCAGCGCATTCCACTGGCATGCGCGCTATGTGATCGAGTATAAGGTCGGCGGAGGACTTGGCGCTTCTTCCATCTTGCGCTCCTTCACGCGAGTGTACCGTAGCGCGTCTCAGGAGGGAGGAACCACTCCGATGCGACTCTATCGCTTCGACGCCGACGCGGGTCGGCCCATCGCGGACTTCGGCAGCGCGGGGCTGGTCATCGCGCCGGTGGCGCGGTCGGCGGGCGGGGCGCAGGTGGTCGCCATGTGGCTGGCGGCGGGGGGCAGCGTTGGCAGGCATCCCGCAGAGGGCGGGCAGCTTTTCGTCGTGACGCAGGGCGAGGGCTGGGTGGAAGGCAGCGACGGCGTGCGGCAGGCGATCCACGCCGGGCAGGCGGCATGGTGGGATGATGGCGAGGCGCATGCGGCTGGCACGGAGAGCGGCATGGCGGCGCTGGTCATCGAGGGCGACGCGCTCTATCTCTCCCATCTGCGCCCGCTGCCCTGAGGCCACGCCGCGATACCTCGCGCCGCGACATGTTGATTTCAGTTGATCGCGTGTGGGCGCTACGCGGCAGAGGGGCGAAAACTGCGCAGGGCGATCAGCACGACGATAACGACCACTGGCGCCAGCGGAATCAGCCCGGCCCGCACGCCAGTATCGGTCGCGGTGGCGAGCAGCAGGCCAGCGAGCAGCGCTGCGACGAAGTACACGACCAGCAGAAAAGCGTCGCGCCGCTGCGGATCGATGGAAGGCATCGGCGCGGCGCCCGCCTGATCTGGCGGCGTGTCCGATGTGACCTCCGCCGCCACCTCGGCGCGCAGGCGACGCGCCAGGCCCGCCATCAGCCCGACCCAGGTGCCTGTCAGGTAGGTCGTGGAGATGTCCAGCACGCCCAGCGCTCGCGCCGCCGCGCTCTGGATGCCCATGGCGCAGGCGGCCAGGCCGATCAGCAGGTAGACCGAGCCATGCTGGTCGTGTGTCCCCAGCAGCGCTCCCAGCGTGGAGAAAACCGCCAGGATGAACGCCTCCACGCCCAGCGCCAGTGTCACCGCGCGCGGCCAGGTCTCGCCGGGCTGGCGGCGGCCCGTCAACACCGCGCCGATCACCACGCCCACCAGGAAGCCGCCCAGCGCCACGCCAGCGCGCGCCGCGAATGTCCAGTCGCGCTGCGCCAGGCTGATGCCCAGCAGTACCGTCGAGCCGGTCATGTTGGCGGCGAAGACCTGCCCCAGCGCCACATAGCTGATGGCGTCGGTGTAGCCCGCCACCGCCGCCAGCAGCAGCAGCAGGCGATCACGCAATCTGCGCTGCGCCAGTGTTTGCTCCTGTCGTGTGGTATCCTGTTCGGGCCGCAGTGGCGCGTCCGGATCACCGCTCGTCATGCCGCCGCTCCGCTCTCCATGTCACGTCCGAGCCACATCTGACCGTGCTTGATCGCGCCTGATCGCGCGTGATCGCGCCTGATCGCGCGTGGCTGTCGCTCGGCCCTATCGATGTGTTCCCACATGCGGCGCCAGATTGCAAGGAGACGCCGCAGCGACTCCGCCCACCCACGAGGAGGCCATCCCCCATGTCCGCGATGATCTCGCTGCCTGTAGACGCCGGACTCTTCACCTTTCGAGCGGCGGCGGTCTGGATTCACGACGGCCATATCCTGCTGCAAGGCGACCCAACCGGCGACTTCTGGGTGTTGCCGGGCGGGCGAGTAGAGTTCATGGAGCCAGCCGAGGTCGCGCTGCGACGCGAGCTGCGCGAGGAGCTGGAGCTGGGTGAGCAGACACGCATCGAGCGGCTGCTGTGGGTCATGGAGACGTTCTTTCAATCGCCAGAGTGGGGCGACGGCCCGGTACACGCGCTGAGCTTCACCTACCTCATCACCCCCAGCGAGGCCGATGTGGCGCGCCTGGGTGACACGTCCCATGCATATCCCTGCGCCGAGCCGGGCAGCGAATTGCTGTTCCGCTGGTTCGCGCTGGCCGACCTGCCCGCCACGCGCCCCATCCTGCCGCCCTTCTTCAACGCCGGCCTGCTCGACCTGCCCGCCGTCCCACAGATGGTTCTCGACCAGCGGATGTGATGCGGGCAAGGCCCTCTCGGCCATAAATGGCCGGAGCACGCGGACGCGGCTTGAAAGCCGCAGAGGCGCGCCTGCCTGCGGCGGCGCACAGGGGCATTTATGCCCTAACCGTCCCGTGCGTCGGCCTTTCAAGGCCGCGACTCCCTCTCGCCGTGCGTCGGCCATCCGTGGTCGCTCGCCACACGCTCATGGGACAGGGGGTAGGGGCGCCGTTCGCGTCCCGCCCGCCACGCGATACAATAGGGGCGGTTCTGCTCAGCGCGCCCCTCTCCACGTGGGAGAGGGGCTGGGGATGAGGTTCCTATTCCATGTTGCGTTTTCTGACGGCGGGTGAGTCGCACGGCCCCAGCCTGACGGTGATCGTCGAGGGCATCCCGGCGGGCATGCCATTCGATGCGGAAGCGATCAATCACCAGTTGCGCCGACGCCAGGGTGGCTATGGGCGCGGCGGGCGCATGAAGATCGAGCGCGACCAGATCGAGACGCTCTCAGGCGTGCGCCACGGCCACACGCTGGGCGCGCCCATCACGCTGCGCATCGAGAATCGCGACTGGGTCAACTGGCAGGAGCGCATGAGCGCCGCCCCCATCGCGGGCGAGGTCGAGCCGGTCACGCGCGTGCGCCCCGGCCACGCCGACCTGACGGGCGCGCTGAAATATGGCCACGACGACGTGCGCGAGGTGATCGAGCGCGCCAGTTCGCGCGAGACGGCGGCGCGTGTGGCCGTCGGTGGGGTCTGCCGGGCGCTGCTGGCGCAATTCGGCGTCGTCATCCACAGCCACGTCATCGCGGTGGGCGGCGTGGGCTATCCTGACAACCAGGCGCCCGACCCTGGCGCCGCCGACGACACCTTCTGGCGGCGCGTGGAGGCGTCGGAGATGTACTGTGCCGATGACGCGCTCACCCAGGCCATGATCGCGCGCATCCTGGCGGGCAAGCGCGATGGCGACACCTGCGGTGGTGTCTTCGAGGTGGTGGCGACGGGTGTTCCTGTCGGGCTGGGCAGCTA
>DATBTW010000203.1:0-9204 GCA_036559055.1 Ktedonobacterales bacterium | reverse complement strand
TGCGCGCCAGCACGCCGATCCAGCCGTGCTTGCCGGTGTGGTCGAGATGATCCGCCATGCCCGCCTGGATGATCTCCAGGCCAGCGCCTTCCACCAGCGCACGCGCCTCGTCGGGCGTGTAGTAGGTGTAGAAGCGCGTGGCGTTCTCCGCGAACTGATTGGGGTATGGCTCGAACAGCTCGGCCTCGTCGCCAGGCTTGCGATCCTTCAGGAAGATGGCCACCGGAGCGCCGGGGCGCGCGACACGCGCCATCTCGGCCATCGCGCGCGGGGCGACACGCATCGGCAGGTGCAGCATCGAGGCCGAACACCACACGCCACGGCAACTGGCGTCGGGCAGTTCGAGGCGGCGCATATCCATCAGCGCGTAGCGGATGGCGCCGGTGGGCAGGCGGCGCGCGGTGCGCTCGCCCGCTTCATCCAGCATCCCCTGCGAGATGTCCACGCCGAGCACGATCTGTCCCGCCGCCGCGAAGGCGCGCGCGTCGCGGCCCGTGCCGCAGCCAGCGTCGAGCAGCGGGATGAAGTTGAGGTAGTCGTCCAGCTCGATGTCGTCGCCGGGGCGGCCAAGCTCCGGGATGGGGCGCCGCTCCTCAGACTCGGCCAGCACGGCCAGAAATTGCTCGATGCGCTTAGCCCAGAAGGGACTCATCGTCTCATTGCGCTCGGCGTAGTCGCGCGCGGCTTTATCATAGGTCGCGGTGGTCACTTCGACGGCCTGGGCAAAACGTGGGTCTGGCGCGCTCAATGCATGCTCCTGACGTTGCTCCATCGACTCCCGAATGGCTGAGACGGTGTGGCAGATCAACCCGGATCAGCCCGCGACTGGCTGGCGCTCGCCGAGCGCGGCCAGCATCGAGCCGAAGATCAGCTTGCCATCTTCGCCGCCCAACAGCGCCTCGCCGCAGCGCTCCGGATGCGGCATCATCGCGGCGACCTTGCGCGCGGTGTTGACGATGCCCGCGATGTTGCGGCGCGAGCCATTGGGGTTGGCGGCGGGTGTGATGGCGCCATCTGGCTCGCAGTAGCGGAAGAGGACACTGTTGCTGGCCTCCAGCGCGTCGAGCGTGGCCTCATCGGCGAAGTAGTTGCCCTCGCCATGCGAGATTGGCACGCGGATGACCTGCCCGGGCCGCAGCAGCCGCGTGAAGGGCGTTGCGGCGTTTTCCGCCCGCAGATGCGTCCACTGGCAGCGGAACTCCAGGCTGTCGTTGCGCAGCATCGCGCCGGGCAGCAAGCCGGCCTCCAGCAGAATCTGGAAGCCGTTGCAGATGCCCAGCGCCAGCCCGCCGCGCTCGGTGAACGATGTGATGGCGCCCATCACCGGGGCGAAGCGCGCGATGGCCCCCGCCCGCAGGTAGTCACCATACGAGAAGCCACCCGGCAGGATGACGGCGTCGCAGCCCTGCAGGTCGGTATCCTGATGCCAGATGGTCACTGTCTCCTGCCCCAGCACTGGCCCCAGGATGCGCAGGCAGTCTTTGTCGCTCCAGGTTCCGGGGAAGACGACAACGCCAAATTTCATCGAATCTGCTCCGCTCTTGCTCTGCTCGCGCTCCCCTCTCCTCGTGGGAGAGGGGCTGGAAGTGAGGTTCCGGCCATCTCAGCCTTCGACCCACTCCTCGCCGTCTTCGTAGAACTCTTTCTTCCAGATCGGCACGCTGGCCTTGAGCGTGTCGATGGCGTAGCGGCACGCCTCGAACGCTTCGGCGCGGTGCGGGCAGGCGGCTACCACGACCACGCTGCACTCGCCAATCGCCAGCGGCCCGATGCGATGCGCCATCGCCAGCGCGCCCTCTGGCCAGCGCCGCGCCACCTCAGCGGCGATGCGCGCCATCTCGCTCTCGGCCATCTCGGGGTAGGCGTCGTATTCCAGCGAGCGCACGCGCTTGCCACGCGCGTTGTCGCGCACGACGCCTGCGAAGGTGACGATGCCGCCCGCGCCCGCCGTGGTCACCGCCTGCTCTAGCGCGCGAATAGCGTCGCTATCGAGCGGCTCGCGGGTGATGCGGATGATCGAGGCGGGTGGCGTCGCGGGTGTGGGCGGCGCCGCCGCAGCGGTTGGCCGGGATGACGCCTTGCGCGTCTTCGTCTTGTCTGCCACGACTCAGCCTCCCCCTAGCGGTGGAATGAAGACCAGCTCGGCGCCTTCGCTCAGCGGCGCATCGGCGGGCGCATAGCCACGATTGATGGCGGCGGCGCAGGCGGGCAGCAGCGCGGCCAGCGCGGGCTGTCGCTCCGCCAGCAGCGCGCGCGCCTGGGCGACGGTCGCGCCATCCGGGAGATCGAGCGCCTCTTCCGTCGCGCCCGCGGCCTCGCGCAGCGCCGCATAATAGCGAATCCGTACCTGCATATCGGGCCGATGTCCTCTCAGCATTGCCGTCATCTGTCGCGCCCTTCCAGTGTACCGCGCGCCGCGCCGCCTCCGCCAGCGCGCCAGACCCACCGGGACAGGCAGGCGCTACGTCGCCCGCGCGCGCACGATGAGGATGGATGGCGCCTCGCGCGCTCCGGGAACCGCCTGGGCGCTGCGGCCCGTCGCCTGTGGCTCCTCCAGGCGCTCCAGCGCCAGATGCGCCTCGACGAGCGTGTTCAGGTAGGTCGCCAACGTGCGATGATACTCGCCAACCTGGCCCCGCACGCCCGCTGAATTGGCCGAGGTCCAGAAGCGCTCATCGAAGTAGCCGCTCACCTCGCGCGCAGGCGCGCCATCCGCGCGCGTGACCCAGCGCGAGCGCGGCGTCTGGTAGCACGGATGCGTGATGGAGAAGACGAACCAGCCGCCCGGCCGCACGATGCGCCGCACCGTCTGGAATGTGGCGCGCAGGTCAGGGATCGGCATCAGCGCCATGCCGCAGGTGACGCCATCGAACGTGGCGCTGGCCAGGCTGGCGCCGTCCTGCGCATCGGTCAGCGTGTAGCGGATGCCGAGCGGTTCATCAGCCTCGTAGCGCTGGGCCAGCGCCAGCAGCTGTTCCGAGAGGTCAGCGCCCGTCACCCGTGCGCCGCGCCGGGCCAGCGCGCGAGCGATGAAGCCCTGCCCGCAGGCCAGATCGCAGACCTCCTGGCCAGCGACATCCCCCGCCAGCGCCAGCATGCCGGGCAAGATGACCTCCTCATAGAGCGGGTTCTGGCGCAGGTAGGCGTCGTACCAGTCGGCGATGGCATCATAGGGCGTTGCTGGCATCGGCGGGCCTCCTGGTTGTAGGGGGTCTGGTGGGGCGGAGCTACTCGCCCTTGCGCCCCGCCAGCTGGCTGGCCAGCTCGGCGAAGAGGCGCACGCCGTAGCCCGTCGCGCCGCTCTCGCCCTCGGCGTCGCGGGCGGTGCGATTGGCGACGCCCGCGATGTCGAGATGCGCCCAGGGGGTCGATCCGACGAAATTGCTCAACACTTTGGCGGCGGAAATGGAGCCTGCCGGGCGCCCACCGCTCTGCTTGACATCGGCGATGTCGCTGTGGATGAGCTTCTCGTATTCGTCGTCCATCGGCATCGCCCAGACGCGCTCGCCCGAGGCGCTCGCCGCCTGCTCCACCGCGCGCTCGAACTCTTCGTCGTTGCTGAAGACGCCCGCGCGCACACTGCCCAGCGCGACGCTCATGGCGCCGGTCAGCGTGGCGGCGTCGATGATGGGCGCGCAGCCCTGCTTGACGGCATAGCTGAGCGCGTCGGACAGGGCCAGACGTCCCTCAGCGTCGGTATTGTTGATCTCGATGGTCTTGCCATTCGAGACGCGCAGGATGTCGCCAGGGCGATAGGCCGAGCCGCTGGGCATGTTCTCGGTGGCGGGGACGATGCCCACGACGTTGATGGCAGGCTTGAGCAGCGCTATCGCGCGCATCGCGCCGATGACCGCCGCGCCACCGCACATATCGAACTTCATGCCCAGCATGCCTTCGTTGGTCTTGAGCGAGAGGCCGCCAGAGTCGAAGGTGATGCCCTTGCCGACCAGCGCCAGCGCAGGCGCCTGTTTTGGCCCGCCCGCGTAGCGCAGCACGATAAAGCGCGGCTCCTCCACACTACCCTGATTGACGCCCAGCAGCGCGCCCATCGCCTGTTCGCGAATCCAGTCCTTGCCGTGAATCTCGCAGGCCAGTCCCACCTCGGCGGCCATCGCGCGGGCGCGCTCGCCCAGCTCGGTCGGCGTCATCACGTTGGGCGGCTCGTTGCCCAGGTCGCGGGCGAAGTTGGCCGAATCCGCCAGCGCATGGCCGCGCAGCACCGCTGAGCGCAGGGCTGGCTCGCGTCCGCGCCCCAGAATCGTGATGGAGGTGATGGCGCGCCTGGGCTTGCCATTGCGCGGCGCCTTGTAGTGGGAGAACTCGTAGAGGCCCAGCAGGGCGCCCTCGGTGGCGGCGCGCGCCGCGGAGGCGAGATTCACGCCCGACTCCGCCCAGGCCAGCGCCAGCCCCACCTCGTGCGCCCCGGCGTCGCGTAGCGTGCGGCTGGCCAGCGAGGCCGCGCGCCGCACGCGATCAACGCTGAATTTGCCACGCGCGCCCAGCCCGATGATGGCGACGCGGGTAGGCTCGATCTTGCCGAGCGTATGGAGCAGCGTCACCTCATCCGCCGCGCCAGTGACCTCGCCATTGGCCACCAGCTCGGCGATGACGCCCGCCAGCGCCTCGTCGAGCGCCGCCGCTGGTCCCTGGAGCGTCTTCTCATCGGCGAAGACGCCCACCGCGAGCGCGTCACCCTCGAACTGCTGCACGTCGCGCGTGCTGACATGCGTCTGGATGGTCGCCTGTGCCGCCTGTGTCATATGCTCGCCTCTGCCTTCTGGCTGCGCGGGTTCGCGCGAATTTGGATTGGGTCGGAAGGGGATGATACCTTGGCCGGGAGATGACGACGCGCGGGCGCTGCGCCGCCACATGCGCGCGGGCCAACCACCGCGCCGCGCGCACGGCTTCGTCACGTAGCATAGCATGGCGGGTAAGAGGGTTAGCATCCAATGTTGGAGGTGAGGCGGCGCTTCGACGCGACAGTCGCTGTTTAAGCCAATCCGTCGTCGAGACAGCGCCTGACCTCTGCAATCAGATCAGCATTGGCTACAGGCTTGAGGAAGCAGGCGGCGGCGCCCG
Organism: Ktedonobacterales bacterium; assembly: GCA_036559055.1. Lineage (GTDB taxonomy): Bacteria > Chloroflexota > Ktedonobacteria > Ktedonobacterales > JADMIN01 > JAKAIY01. Next base: position 4,125 of record DATBTW010000203.1, on the reverse strand, counting down.
CTTGCAGCGCCTCCGCGCGTTTGCGCTCATCGCGAGCGCCGGTCACGACGATGATGGGGATGTGGGCGAGTTCGCGGGTGGCGCGCACGTCGGCGATCAGGTTGAGCGCCTGGACGCCCAGATCGACGATGATGAGGCTGATCGTCCGGGTCTTGAGCGCGCCCCAGCCCGCTTCGATGTTGGCGCAGGAGACGCAGCCGAACTTCTCGACCAGCAGCACCATCTCCATCAGTTTCCGGTTCCCGGAATCGTTCTCGATCAGCAGGATGGTCTGCGCTGGCGCAGGAGCGCTGGGTGTATCGGCGTTATCGGCGTTACGGGTGGGTTTGCTCGTCATGAGGGTCAGCCTTCCCGTCGTGCGAGCGTCGGAGCCGCCCGCAGGGTGAGCCACGCGGATGAGCGTTTGCGCCCTGGGTCGTGCGCCTGGTCGTGCGCTGCGTGGCAGGCTGAGTCGGCGTTGCGTTCCCCCCACCTCAATCCTCAGTGAGCATACTTCAGCCTTGTCGCCATTGTAGCGAGCTACCCAGGACGGGTCAAGTCGCCAGCGTCACAGTAGTTCCACCACAAACTGGGGGTCACGTCGTACCGCCAGCGAACGAATTCGCGCCTGAAGACGACTGCGGTCGCCCCAAGACCCGCCTGCGCGGGTCCCCATCCGGCGCGCTCTTGACAGGCGCCCCGCCGCGCTGCTATAACATTCGATAGTCATCGAATGTAAACATTCGATAGATGGCTGATGCAGCGAGCCAGGCGAAGGGAAGGCGGCGCATGGCGTCATCGGGATGGAGCGCGACGGGCGGCGTTCTCGTGGATGCCGCGCCCGCGTATGATGGCCTCATCAGCCTGGGCGCCATCGCGCAGCCGCGTTTCCTGCGCGGCGCCGAGTGGCGCGCCTGGGCGGAGACGACAGCGCGCGGGCTGCGCGTGGAGCAGTGGCGGCTCACTCGCAAGTGGTTCGCGGAGACGCCCATCGGCCTGGCGCTGGTGGCGCTCGCGCCGCTGCTGACGGGCGCGCGCGACCTCGCCGACCTCGCCGCCACGCTGGAGGCGCTGCCGCTGGGCGATCTGGCGCGTATCGCCGCGACCGCTGACATGGTCGATCCGCAGACGCCGCTCGACGCCAGCGATCTGCTGGCGCTGCGGGGCGACCTGGCCGCCGCGCGTCACTTCTGCGACCGCTATCTGGGCGAGGCGCCGCGTCGCCGTGCGGCGATGGCGCGCGCCCTGGCCGATCCCGAGGGGATGCGCGCCGAGCTGGCGGCGCTGCTGCGCACCCACGATGAGCAGGTCTTTCGCGCGCTGGATGCGCGACTGGCGGATGAGCGTGAGCGCGGCGCGAGCGCGCTGCGCGCCCAGATCGAGCGCGATGGTGGCGCCGTGCCTGCCTATATTCGCGGGCGCGACGACTTGCAGGGATTCACTCCGATCGTGCTGGGCGTCTCGACCTTGCTGGGGGATGCGCTGAGCCTCTACTATCACGACACCGACCGCACGCTGATCGATGGGCTGAATGGCCAGCCCTACGAGCCATTCATCGCCATCGTCGGCGCGCGCCGGGCGCTCGGCCTCGCGGCGCGGCGGCGCAGTGGCGCGCTGCCAGGTAGCGCCGAGCGATTCGCTGATCCCGCCAGTCGCTGGGCCGCGCTCTATACCGCGCTGAGCGATCCCTCGCGCCTGAAGATCGTGCGCCTGCTGGGCGAGCGACCGCACTATGGGCAAGAGTTGGCGGCGGCGCTGGGGATGTCTACCGCGACCATCTCGCATCACCTGGACGCGCTGAATAAGACTGGCGCGCTGGCCCTGGAGCGCCGCGCCCACCGTACCTATTTCACCCTCGATACCCTGGCCCTGCGTGGGCTGCTGCGCGCGGGCGAGCATTTCGCCCTGGGCGAGCCGGCTGAGCCGCAGGCTGCGGCGCACGCCGATGACCCGGATGACGCGCGAAAGGATGGCCTGCGATGATGCTGCGCGTGATTGGCCGCGTGCGGTTTGCGCGCTCCCTGCGCTCGCGGCGCTTCGCCTGGCTGTGGAGCGGGCAGACCATCTCGGCCATGGGCGATGGCGCGTTCCTCACCGCGCTGGCGTGGCAGGTGCTCGTGCTGACCGGCTCGGCGACGGCGATGGGCGTGGCGCTGGTGGCGCAGTCCATCCCGCTGATCCTCTTCATGCTGGTGGGCGGGGTTGTCGCCGACCGCCTGCCACGGCGGCTGACGCTGCTGTGGTCCGATGGCGGGCGCGCCGTCGTCACGCTGATCGTGGCGGCGCTGGGCTTCACGCATCACCTGCAATTCTGGCATCTTGTGGCGCTCACGGCGCTCTTCGGGCTGGCCGAGGCCTTCTTTCGCCCGGCGTACCAGTCCATCCCGCCGGAGCTGGTTCCGGTCGAGGATCTGCCCTCCGCCAATGCACTGTCGAGCTTCACCCGCAGCGTCAGCACGCTGATCGGCCCGGCGGTCGGCGCGACGCTGGTGGCCGTCGCCTCGCCCGCTGGCGCCTTCGCCTTCGATGGCCTCACCTTCGTCATCTCAGCGATCTGCCTGATGGCGATGGGGCGCGTGGATGAGCGACCACGCCGCGCGGGCATGCGCGAGATGGCGCCCGCGCCCACGGCGGGCGAGGTGGTCGCTGTGGGCGCGGGGGTCAGCGAGGTCGTCGGGCCTGCTGCGGCGCTGGCCGAGGCGGAGCTGGCGCTGGCCGACGCTGCGCCAGTGGCCGCTGCGCCTGCGCGTCGCGGCGCGCGCGGCATGATCGCCGACATCCGCGAGGGGCTGGCCTATGTGACCGGTTCGACCTGGCTCTGGCTGACTATCGCGCTGGCCTCGCTGGGCAATGTCGCCTTCGCGCCGCTCCAGGTCTCGCTGCCACGGCTCGTTCACGATACCTTTCACCAGGGCGTCTGGCTGCTAGGCGCTATCCTCACGGCGGTCTCGGTCGGCTCGATCCTCTCGACGCTGGTAGTTGGCCAGTTCAAGCGCATCCGTCATCGCGGGTTGGTCGGCTATATTTCCCTCGTCATCAGCAGCCTGGCGGTGGCGCTCTTCGGCGTTCCCCTCAGCCTGTTCGGGTTCGGCGTGGTACACCTGGGCGGCCTGGGCGGCGCGGGCGGGCTATCGGCGGAGGCAGCGCTGGCGCTGGTGAGCGGCGTCGTGCTGGGGGCAGGGCTTGGCGTCTTCGAGATCATCTGGGCCACCACCATGCAGGAGCTGGTTCCCCCCGACAAGCTGGGGCGTGTCTCCAGTGTGGACTGGCTCGGCTCGCTCTGCCTCCAGCCGATCGGGCTGGCGGTGGTCGGCGCGCTAACCGACGTGGTCGGCCCGGCGTGGATGTTCGTGGCGGGCGGACTGTTCAGCGCGGCGACTGTGCTGCTGGGGCTGCTCTCGCGCCAGATTCGCCAGCTCGACTGAGCGCCAGAGCGCCAGAGCGCCAGCTTGACTGGTGCGCGTCTCATGGCAGGCTTCTTCTCCATCTCGACTCCATCTCGACTCCATCTCGACTCCATCTCGACTCCATCTCGACCATCTCGCGCGCTCCGACCTGCCAGAGCGGCTGGTTTGGCCTGGTTGGCGCGACCCATTTGGGGGATAGCGCGCGAATACGGTCGAGTTTGGGCCATGTTGATGCCTAAACCCCTTGACACCAGTTGGGGGGCTATGGCAATATATGTGGGCGCCTCAAACACGGGAACACTGCTGACGGCACTTTGCGCCGTCGAAAAGGCTCCTCGTAGCGGGCGACCAGCGCGACCGGCATGTTCCGGGCGTCTGGCAAACACGTTCCTGAACAACCACATAGTGTGATGAGAGCGCAATGCGCGGAGTGACGAGCGTCACGCGCATTGTGATTACTGCTTCAATTTTGTCGATGCGAGCGAGTTTGCTTGCGGAGGAGAATTGTGTGCGCATGTAAGGCGCAGCCAGATTGCTACGGCTGCGGGATGCGCGCGAATCGCTGGTTCGACACTCGTGTGGGAAACCGGATGAGTGAGAGTGGAGCCAAGCGAAGCAGGGCGTTGGGTGGATGCCTAGGGGCCAGGAGCCGATGAAGGGCGCGGAGAGCGGCGAAACGTGGATGGGGAGCTGCATGCAAGCGATGAGCCATCCGAACCCGAATGGGGCAACCTATCAT
>DATBTW010000202.1:0-36442 GCA_036559055.1 Ktedonobacterales bacterium | reverse complement strand
CTGGACGACGATGAGGAGGAGGGATAGCGCCCCCTCCCCAAACCCCTCCCCCGCTTTGCGGGAGAGGGGCTTTTGGTTTCCCTCCGCATCGGGAGTTCCATGGGTCGGCGGTTGCCGCGCAGACAGGAGCAGCGTGGCTTCTGGCTCCCTTCTCCCGCCTCGGCGGGGGAGGGGCTGGGGTGGAGGGGACGCGCCCGCGCCACGACGCGCTATACTGTATGCTCTGAGCGCGATGCGTGAGCAGTGACAGGATGGCATGATGACGGCGCAGAGCACGGCGATTCTGGGTGGGGGCGCGCTGGGGCTGACGCTGGCCTGGCGGCTGGCGCAGGCGGGCGAGCGGGTGGTGGTCTACGAGCGCGAGGCCGAGGCGGGCGGGCTGGCGGCGGGCTTTCGGGTTGGCGAGCAAGGCCCCTGGCTGGAGAAGTTCTATCATCACCTCTTCGCCACCGATAGCGACGCCGTCACGCTGATCGGCGAGCTGGGGCTGGGCGAGAAGCTCACCTGGCGCACGCCCAACAGCAGCATGCTGATCGGCGGCCAGCCCTACCGGCTCGATAGCGACCCGCGCTCGATCCTCTCGCTGGCTCCGCTGCCTCTGCTCGACCGTCTGCGGCTGGGCGCGGGTGGCGCCATCCTCAAGTTTCTGCCCTCGCCCGAGCCGCTTGCAGGCAGCACTGCCGCCGCCTGGCTGCCCCGCTGGATGGGGTCACGCGCCTACCAGACCATCTGGAAACCCATGCTGGTCGGCAAGTTTGGCGCGCGCGCCGACGACATCGCCATGCCGTGGATGTGGGCGCGCGCGCACTATCGTACGCTGCGCCTGGGCTACCTGCTCGGCGGTTTCCAGCAGATCTACGCTGGGCTGGTGGCGGGCATCGAGGCGCGCGGTGGCGCGGTGCGGCTGGGCGTGGAGGTACGCGAGCTGCGCCGCGCGGGCGACGGGCTGCGGGTCAGCACGGCGCAGGGCGACGAGACGTTCACGCGGGTCGTCTCCACGCTGCCCACACGCCTCACCTGCCGCCTGACGCCCGAGCTGCCCGACGACTATCGCGCGCGCTATGACTGGGGCGAAGCGTTCGGCGCGCACTGCCTGATTCTGGCGCTCGATCGCTCGCTGCTGCCCGATCACATCTACTGGCTGGCGATCGGCGACGAGGGCTATCCCTTCCTCAGCGCCATCGAGCACACCAACTTCATCGGGCCAGAGGAGTATGGCGGGCGGCGGCTCGTCTACTTCGGCAATTACATCCCGATGGATCACCCCGTGCTGCGCGAGACGCCGGAGCAGGCGCTCGACCGCTATCTGCCGGGCATTCTGCGGCTCAATCCCGCCTTCAGCCGCGACTGGATCACGGCGAGCTGGGGCTTCGCGGCGCCGTGGGCGCAACCCATCGTCACGCGCGAGTACGCTAGCCACATCCCGCCGCACGAGACGCCCATCCCCAACCTCTACGTCGCCAATATGTTCCAGGTCTATCCCCAGGATCGCGGCCAGAACTACAGCATCCGCCTGGCGAATCGCCTGGCCCAGCGGCTGCTCGCGGGGTAGAGGGCAGCCCTACTCCGCCTGTGCGCGCCAGGCGTTCCAGGCGGCGGAGAGCGCGCGCAGCTTGGGGCCACGGGTGGCGTAGCGCAACTGCGGCGGCGACCAGCCACCACGCGCGTTGGTCAGTTGATGCAGGGTCGAGAGCGCGCGCCCGTAGATGCCCATCTCAGCGGGGAGGATGGCCGCTTGCGGTGGCGACTGCCGCTCGGCGTCGCCGGGCGTCTCCAGAAAGAAATACTGTCCGCGCTGCGCATACCATGCACGCAGGTCATCCTGGCCATGGTAAGGGACGCCGCCCGACGCCTCCGCCATGCCCACCAGATCCCACGCTACCGGGCCAAAGGGCATGGCATGCAGATGCGCGTGATAGACCGTCTGCCGAAAGACGCCATGCTCGAAGAACGTCGGCGTGTGGTAGACCTCGCTGAGGAAGCGGCGCGTCGTCTCCTTCAGCTCCAGCAGTTCGGCGTCCAGGTGCGCGGGGATGGCGCCGTAGCAGGCATAGTGCGCGCGTGGCACGATCAGGACATGGCCCGGCACGAGCGGCGCGTGGTCGGCCAGCAGATAGAACGACGGCGTCTCGGTCAGCGTCAGCTCCAGGTCGCGGCGCTGGCAAAACGGACACCCCGGCTGCGGCGCGGGCGTGGCGCCGTCGCTCATGTCTGGCCTGGTTCCCTTGCGTGCGCTGGCGTCGTCGCGCGGGGCGGATTGGCTCGCCACGCGACTACTGCGCCTCCGCCGCGCCATCGCTGGCGGGCGCAGTCGCAGTGGTGACGCCCGCAGAATCTGCTGGCGGCGGCGCGCTGGCGGCTGCTGCGCCGAACGTATTGCGCAGCGCGCCGTAGCGCGAGTCGCCTTGCCGCCAGTCCGCCAGATCGGCGGGCGCCTCCACCGGATCGGGCAGCAACTGCCGTTTCACAAACGGCGCCGCCGGGGGATGGAGTTGCAATTGCAGCGCCTGCGCCTTCCACGCGCCGTTGAGCGCCTCATTCAGGCCACCAGCAGGCAGCGGCAGCGGCTCGGGCTTCTGATCGCTGAACGGCCAGGCGATGCCGAAGCGCCGCGCCAACACCAGCAGAATGATCGCCGCGATGAAGGAGAAGATCGCCGTCCATTGCGCCTGCTTCAGCCCGCCGATGCCCAGGAACGGCGTCAACGGCTCCGTGCCGCGATAGAAGAACACCACGAACTGGCTGATGGCATATAGCATCAGGTAGAAGGCGAAGAAGACGCCCGTCTTGATGTGCGGCAGCGCCAGTCGCAGCGGCCACAGTAGCGCCAGCGCCACCACATTCAGCAGCATCTCATAGACTTGCGCGGGCTGGAATGGGATGCCCTGCATCGCGAAACTATGCGGATTCAGGTAGACCAGCGCCCACGCCAACACATGCGGATCGGAGACATAGGCGACGCAGGGCGCGTTGAGGCAGATGCCATGTGGCGGCGTGACCGCCGACCCCGCCTGATAGCCCAGGATGTCGCCATTGACGATGTTGCCGAAGCGCCCGAAGATCTGGCCGACCGCGCCGAAGAGCGCGCCGCCATCCAGCACCAGCCAGCGGTCGAGGCCGTAGCGCGGCGCGATGACGAAGAGCGTCGCCGAGGCCAGGAAGATGGCGCCGAAGAACGCCATGCCGCCATTCCACACCGCGATGATGTTGATCGGCTTGAGCAGGTAGTTCTGCACCAGATCGGGCTGCTGGATGACGAAGTAGAGCCTGCCGCCGACCAATCCGGCGATGGCGGCCCAGATGAACAGCCCCCAGACCTGGTCTTCATGCAGGCCCAGCTTGCGCGCCCAGCGCAGGATGACCGCCAGGCCCACCGCGATTGCCAGCACATACGCCAGCCCGTACCAGTGGACGGAAAGCGCGCCAATCCGGAGCAGGATGGGGTCGATGTTGAGGATGATATAGCCCAGAGGATGCGCTGCGATCCCCTGCATAAGAGCGCTCAGCATACGGAAGACGTCCTCCTGGGATGTGTGGGTCAGGCGCCTGGCGTTGCGTGAACGCCAGATGGCGGCAGCGTGGCGCCCTCAGACGACGACAGACTGCTCAGGGTGACTCCAACCTTGCCCATCGCCTATTATCGCCCTGCGACCGCCGCCGCGCAACCATCGTCCGCAATGGGCGCCCGCCAGCGTCATGCCGAGAGCCGCGACGAGAGCCGTGGAATCTGGCATTAGGAAAGCGTACTAGACTGGGCGACGGCTTTGGAGAAATCGAGTACAATGGCATGGAGTTTCATCAGGTGGTACGCGCGCCGATACGCAGGGAGAGGCTTGCCATCGCGTCGCGTGTCCGCTGAACGTCCTGGCTGAACGCCATGCGGGCGCGTGATCGGCCTCGGCGCATCCTGGATGGATGCCCTAAGCTATCGCCTCGGCGAACAGGCGCACACAGCCCGTGTGGCCACAGACGGGCCAGCTCAGAGGAGCAGCCCAGAGGAGTACCATGAAGAAAGTCTGCGTTGTCGGCACAGGATATGTCGGGCTGGTGACGGGCGCCTGTCTGGCCGAGCTAGAGAATGAAGTTGTCTGCCTGGACGTCGACGCGGCCAAGATCGAATCGCTGCGCGCTGGCGTCATGCCCATCTTCGAGCCAGGGCTGGATCGGCTGGTCAGCCGCAACGTCAGCAAGGGACGTCTGAGCTTCACCACGAGCTATGAAGACGCCGTGCGCGACGCCGACTACTGCTTCATTGCCGTCAATACCCCCTCGAAAGACGACGGCTCCGCCGACATGACCTATGTGAAGCGCGCTGCTGGTTCCATTGGTGAACACGCCACACGCGATATCATCATTGTCAACAAGAGCACGATGCCAGTGGGCAGCGGTGATGAAGTCTCCGCCATCGCCCACATGAACCTGCGCGACCGCACGATCAAAGTCTCGGTCGTCTCGAATCCGGAGTTCCTGCGCGAAGGCTCGGCGGTCAAAGACTTCCAGCAGCCCGACCGCGTGGTGCTCGGCTCCAACGATCAGGCGGCGGCGCGGCGCGTGGGCGAGCTGTATGTGCCACTGCGTGCGCCGATCGTCATAACGGATCTCCCCACCGCCGAGATGATCAAATACGCCTCCAACGCCTTCCTCGCCACCAAGATCTCCTTCATCAACGAGATGGCGCGCATCTGCGACCTGTACGGCGCGGATGTCAAAGAGGTCGCGGCGGGCATGGGCTACGACAAGCGCATCGGTCGCGCCTTCCTCGACGCTGGCCTTGGCTACGGCGGAAGTTGCTTTGATAAAGATGTGAAGGCGCTGACGTACATGGCTCGCAAGACCGGGCTGCATCCGCAGATGCTCGAAGCTGTGATGGCGATCAATAAGGATCAGCGCCACGTCGCCATCGACAAGCTGGAGGCGGCGCTGGGCGACCAGGGGAGCCTGAACGGCAAGAGCATCGCCGTGCTGGGGCTGGCCTTCAAGGATAACACCGACGACATGCGCGATGCCCCGTCCATCAACATCATCGGATGGCTGCTGGAGAAGGGCGCGGTGGTGCGCGCATTCGATCCGGAGGCGAGTGAGACGGCGCGCGCCGTGCTGCCGAAGGATGGTATCACCTATTGCGAAGACGAGTACGACGCCGCCAACGACGCCGATGCGGTGCTCGTGCTGACCGAGTGGAAGCAGTTCCGCGACGATCTCGATTTCCAGCGCCTGCGCGCCGCGATGCGCAATCCGGAGCAGGGCGCGGTGCTGATCGACGGGCGTAACCTGTATGATCCAGAGGAGATGGCGCGCCTGGGCTTCCACTATCAGGGGATTGGACGTGGCGATGGCAAGCGGCGCGTGGTGTTGAGCAACGGCGCCACGCCCGCCGATCACTAGCCCCTCGGCGGCGTATCACATGACCACCTCACCTAACGAGCCGCAGCTCTTTCCGTCGCCTGCGATGGCGGCTGCGGTCGTCGTGGGGGTCGACCTGCTGGCGCGCGGTCGGCTGGAGCGCGCCTACACGCGGCGCGGCGAACGCCTGCTGCGCCGCCTCTTTACCCCCCGCGAGCTGGATGAAGCGCACAGCCAGATCAGCCGTCTGGAGAGCCGCTTCGCAGCCAAGGAAGCCTGCGCCAAGGCGCTGGGTGTGGGGATTGGCCGCGTCGCCTCCTGGCAGGAGATCGAGATCGCGCGGCTGCCCGGTGGCAAGCCCGCGCTCAGCCTGCGCGGCGGGGCGCTGGCGCGCGCGCGCGAACTGGGCGTCACCGCCTTCGACCTCAGCATCTCCGACACCAGCGAGCTGGTGATGGCGGTGGTCGTCGGTGTGCGCGGCTGACAGCGCGCCTCACAACTCGGCCAGGGCGGCGCCGAGGATGTCTTCGAGGCGCCGTAGATACGCCTGGTCTACCGCCAGCGGCTCGGCGCGATTGAAGCGCTGGCCCAGCTCGCTCATGAATCCCACGGCGAAGACCGCGACATAGAGCGCCAGCGCCCGCTGCTGCGCGGGCGTCAGGGCCAGCAGCGCCTGCCAGTCGTCAGCATAGTTGACGTCCATCGCGTGCGCCAGCAGCGCCAGGCGCGTCAGCGCCAGCGTGAAGAGCGGATCGCCGAAGCAGACCACATCAGTATCGACGATGCCGCTCAGCGCGCCGTCATGCACGATCACGTTCTTGGTGGTCGTGTCGTCCAGAAAGGCGACCGGCTGGACTTCGCGGAGCTGGTCGGCCATCGCCAGCGCCCGCTGCCGCACGCGCTCGACATGCGCCAGTGGCGCGGCCCCGCTCGCGCTCAGTCGCTGATGGCTGCGCTCCAGATCGTCCAGCACGACATCTGGCCAGCTCGGGAGCAGATCGGGGTCACCATACGACCGTGCGAAGCCGTAGCCGCCGGCCTGTGGCAGCGTGGCGACGCCGCGCTGGATGGCTACGATGCGCCCAGCCAGCGTGCGCCGCTGCTCGCGGGTGAGCTGATCGTAGACCAGGCCGAGATCCTGGCCGGGCAGGCGCTCCAGCAGAGTATAGGGAAAGCCGCTGGCCGGGGCGAGATCGGCGGCGAGCAGCGCGGGGATCGGGACGCCCGCGCTGCTCAGCCACGGACGCCAGTAGACGCCGCCCGCCAGCGTCCCGCGCGAGTCGGCGGTGGCCAGCCGCGCCACCACACGCCGCCCGTCGTTGGTCACGACATCGTAGACATAGAAGCCACTCCCCGTGGGGAACCGCTCGACACTGCGGCAGTCCACTCCCAGCCCGGCGCGCACGGCCAGCGCGGCGTCGGCGCTGGTGGGGGTACGCGGCGCGTCGGCCACGCTATCAGCCGGGTCAACGGCGCTCATGCAGCCCCTCGCGACTGCCAACTTCACTGGCGCTTCCAGAAGCGTCCGGACTGGTCGGCTTGCCAGCGTCGGCGGTGTGGCCCAGATGCGTCAGCCGTTGGTGCAGCCAGAAGTAGCCGGCCACCAGCGCCGCCAGCACGATGATCGCTGGAAGGGTGTAGCGCTCGATCAGGTTGACGGCGATCATATAGTGGACGCCCAGCAGATAGCCCAGTGAGACAAGCACGGCGCACCAGAGCAGCGAGCCGATGATGGTCGCGGTGTAGAAGACGCGCAGTGGCATGCGCAGGACGCCCGCCGGGAACGAGGAGACGGTGCGCACGAAGGGCGTGATGCGCGAGACGCCGATGGCCACCGCTCCCGACCGCGTGAACCACTGCTCGACCGTATCGAGGCGCTGCGCATCCAGTCGCACGTAGCGCCCATAGCGCAGGATCGCCGCGCGCCCGCCACGCTTGCCGATGAAATAAGCGGCGGTAGCGCCGAGCAGGCTTCCGGCGGTGGCGATGACGACCAGCTCCACCATGCCGAATGGGTCGCCACGCTGCGCGGCGAGCGAGCCAGCCAGCAGCAGCACCAGCTCATTCGGGAGTGGGACACCGCAGCTCTCCGCCGCCAGCCAGATGAAGACGAAGACATCCACCAGCGGAGATGGGACGCTGCCCAATCCCGAGATGAAGCTCTGCATGACGTCTGCCTTTCCCGCGACGCTGTTGTGCGCGCTCATCCACCTGTGAGCGCGCGACATCGCCGCCTACATTCTACGCCGCATGGGCTTCCAGTGTAGCAAAGCGCGCCCGATTGCGCTAGCGTGATGGCGCATCAGGGAACGGTGACGATTCCTGGCCCGCGCAGGCAGGCCCTCGCGGCCCGCAGACCCCTAGCTGTGGGTTTACCCGCCCGTCCGCAGGGCATCTGGGCTGGCACAGGGGCAGGCGTCGCAGCGCTTCTCTCGGCAGGCGTGCGACCAGATGTGGTGCAGTCCTTGCTGTGCCAGGGCGCCGCCGGGCAGGCGTGGCAGTTCCAACTGGCGCGTCATCTCGCGGGTGATCTGGTTGGATGGCAGGCCGGGCAGCGTGCTGACCACAGCACACGCCAGCCCCTCCAGCGCGCCGCTCGCCGGGTCGTCTGATTGCGAGCGCGCCCACGCCACGATGGCGGGCAGCGCCACATTGAAGGCCAGAATGCGCGCCCGCCCGGGCGAGACGGCGCCTCGCTCGGTCACACGCAGCGCCTCGGTCAGCGCCTGGGCCGCGCCGCTCGCGTCCGCGCGCCGTGCGCCTGCCTCCAGCGCCGCGATCAGCGTCGCCAGCGGACTGGCCCAGCCCCAGCGATCCAGCAGAGCCAGCAGGCCAGCCAGCCGCCTGCGCTCGATGGCGGGTAGGCGCGCCGCCGTCGTCAGTAGCGCGTCGGGAGCCTCGCCGCGCGCCAGTCGCTCGCCGCAGAGCCGCAGCGCGGCGCGGTCGCGTCCGTAGGCCAGCGCCTCTGCCAGTGCGACGCATAGCGCGCCATCCGCCAGACGCCAGCCCGCCACGCCCACTGCGGGCGCCCGGCGCATCTCCTCGGTCAGCGCCGCCACGCGCTCCTCGAAGCGCGCCCAGCCCGCCGACCGCAGCAGCACGCGGCGGCCCTCGGCGGTGGCGAAGTGGGCGCAGGGCCACGCGAGCGGCGCGGGCGTGGTGGGCGCCTCCTGCGCGGCCAGCACGATCAGCGGAGCGCGACGGCCACTGGCAAGCGCGCACGTCTGATCCGCCGCGCTATGGCTGGCCGTCAGCGTGATGTGCAGCGCCACGGCGTTGTAGCGCGCATCTGAGCCATGTCCGTGCGCGCGCCAGCCCGCCGGAGTCAGGTGCAGTTCGATGTCGCCCGTCAGTCGTTCGCCCTGCGCATCAGTCAGCACGGCGTCGCGAAAGTCGGGGCCGACCGAGCCGCCCGGCCGCCCATGAAAGACCACCGTGTAGACGGCGCCGTCGCTGGCGCGCAGGGGCCAGCCACACCACGCGCCCGCGCCCCACCGTGCGATCAGGTCGCGCTCGCGTGGACGAGACGCTGGTGAGTTTCCCGCATCCGGGCCAGCCGCTCCATCTGCGTCACGACGCGCTCTGGCCATCGCTCTCTCTCTCCGCGCTATGCGCCATTATCCCCGATGAGGAGATACCGCGCATCACGGCAAAAGCGGAAAGCCAGCAAGATAGGGAGCAGCAATGTCGCCCCGTGCGCTACGCCTGCCTGTAGTTCCTCCTCCCCCCGCAGGGGGAGGGGGCCAGGGGGAGAGGTTTCGCTAGAACTGTACGACGCCCATCGCATTCAGCACGATCAGCGCGATGACGACCAGGATCACGACGGCCAGCGTCGTGATGGCGCCCGCGAATCCGCGCCCTGCGCCGCTGGTGGGCAGATTGATGGAGCCTGCGCCGCTCGGATCGCCCACCGATGCGCCGCCCGCGCCGCCGCTCGGCGCTTGCCCGCTGCTTCCGATGGGGAAGGGATTGCCGCTGGCGGGGAGCTGCAAGCCTGAGCCACTGTCGAGCGTAGCCAGCCGATTGATGAAGTCCTGGAAGCCCTGCGCGCCCGAATTGCCTGTCAGGCGCTGGTAGGTGTCGCCCAGCGTGGCGCCGCCAGTCGTGGTGATGCGTGTCCAGTCGTAGCCAAGCTGGCTGTGCAGATAGTAGAGAAAGAGCGGGCCGCAGCCGTTGCTATTCTCATCCTGATCGGTGGCGTTATTGTTGGTTACGAAGTCCTGATGGCCATTCGTCCACCAGGCCTGGCCTGTCTGCACCTGCAACTGCGTCAGATTCGTGTTGCGCTCGGTCGCCAGCACACGCGAGAGCGCCTCGCCATTGGTCTGGCCGCACTGCCAGCCGTTGTTGATGGCCGCTTCGAAGACTTCGACTAGCTCGGCCACCATGAAACCGCTGGCGAGTTGCGGCGTCGGCTCGACATACAGATCGGTCGCATTGCAACCGAAGTGATAGGCGCCACCCGCCTGGCTATCCATCAGCACCTGGATGGGGGTCGCCGTGCGTGGCGTCGTCTGGTCGTCGCCCTGCTGGCCCGCCGGAAGCGCGATGCCACCAAACCACTGCTGGGTCGCCTTGAAATCCGCTTCGGCGGTTTGCAGCACCGCCTGCGCAGAGGCGTTCCCATTGGGCGAGTTATCGGTGAAGACGACGACGTCCGCCGTGTGCCCGACCTCTGTCTCGCCGTGGAACACCGTGCTGCTGCGCGTCAGCGTCAAATCATCCAGGCTAACGGCGCCACGCCCGCGGAATGTCAGGACGTGCGCGCGTGGTGATGATCCAAATGGAGCCTGCGGCATGCGTCACTCCCCTTGCTGAGGCCAGCCGATATCGCTGGCATGCGTCTCACTCCAGCCAACCGGCTTGCGACCAGCATGCTAGCATAGGGCCAACGGCGTGTCAATCAGCGATTAGTCAGGGGGCAAGGGGTATGCGGCGCCTGTGAATCCGCTGAGAATCGCCGAGTGCACGGGGGATGATGGGCGCGCTCAGACGATTTGCTCGATCTGCCATTGGTCGTTGACCCACAGGCCCACCACCTGCGCGGGCAGCCCCCAGCCGCGCGCCACATCCACCGCGCTGCGGATGGCGGCTTCGTGCTGCTCGCGATCAGCCGCGAAGGCTGCGCAGCCGAAGTGGCCCGCGATGGCGATGATGCGTGAGCCGTGGGCATTGACCGAGACTTCGACCATCTCGCGCATCTGCGCCAGGCGGTCGGGCGTCATCTGCGTCAGCGCGTTGTCGGCGCCGGGAACCGTCACCGTATCCACATAGTCCACCTGGCCATGGGCGCGCACCCACGCCGTCACCGGCTCCTGCGCGCGCCCATCGATGCAGTTGATCGCCGTGCCAAAAGTTCCCTGCGCCATCGCCTGGCCTACCTCCATCGGTATCTCACCTCTCCGCACGCCACATGACGCGCGCCTGCCCAGTATACTTGCTTCGTTAGCGCTGGCGATAGGGCAGCGGGTCGCTCAGCCCGGCCTCGGCGAATCCCTTGAGCCGCAGCAGGCAGCTATCGCAGGTTCCGCAGGCGACTTCGCCGCCCTCGTAGCAGCTCCAGGTCAGCTCCCACGGCACGCCCAGCCGCGTCCCCTCGCGCACAATCTCCGCCTTGCCCATGCGAATCAGCGGGGCGTGGTAGCGTAGCGTGCGTCCATCCTCAGTCCCCGCCTTGGTGGCCAGATTGGCTGTTCGCTCGAAGGCTTCCAGAAACTCCGGGCGACAATCGGGATAGCCACTAAAGTCGATCGCCGTGATGCCAAGGAAGATGTCGTTGGCTCCGATAACCTCGGCGTAGGCGGTGGCGAGCGAGAGGAAGATGAGGTTGCGGCCAGGGACGTAGGTGACAGGGATGCCGTGGCCCATCTCGTTGGTCGAGCGCTCGTGCGGCACGGCGATCTCGTCGGAGGTCAGCGCGCTGCCGCCAAACGCGCGCAGGTCGATGTCGATGACCTTGTGATCGCGCACGCCAAAGTGGCGGCCTAGCGCCTGCGACGCCGCCAACTCGCGGCTGTGGCGCTGGCCATAGCGAAACGAGATGGCGTAGGGTGTGTAGCCCTGCTCGATGGCGCTGGCCAGCGTGGTAGACGAATCCAGCCCGCCAGAGAGCAGTATGACAGCGAGCCGCTCCGCTGGGGACGGCGCTGGTGTGGCGGCGGAATCACTGGACATTTGGCGTACTCCTTGCTGTGGCCGAGACAGGCTCGCGGGGTGCGGTCGCGTCAACGCTGGCACTGTAGCACATCCGCGCGGCATGGCAACGGCATGGCAACGGCTCGGCAACGGCTCGGCGACGACATGCGATGGCATGGAATAATTGACCAGCCAGGGCGCGCTTGTTATACTCCGGAAACGACCCACAGGAAGGCGAAGGAGTGACGACCGATGGTCCAGGCCGACGTGTACCCGATCCCTTCATGCGCAGAGTGCGGCATTCAGTCGGCAGGGAAATGCCCCACCTGCCATCACAGTCTGTGCATCGACCACTTCCCGCTCGAAGCGCATCAGCCCTGCGCGGTACGTGGCGCGCAGCATGCGATGCAGATGAACTGCTACCTCTGTGGCGATCCCGTCAAGCCGCAGCAGTGGTCAACCGCCATCTTCGCGCATTATGTTGATAGTCACATGTGCGTGGGCTGCCATCGCTATATCTGCAACGACAAGCACACCGCCTATCAAGAGGAAGATGTGGCCATCCGGCGCGATGGCGTGCGCAGTCATCGCTATCATATGACCAAGCGCTTCTGTCCCACCTGCGCGCGCCTGCGCATCTTTGGCGGCCTGATCGGCGCGGGGCTGTGGCTCGGCGGCGCGGTCATCGCGGTGGCCACGCTGATTATCGTGGCGCAGATCGCGCTGGGCTGACCTCATCGGACGCCCCTCTCCTTATGGGAGAGGGGCTGGGGGTGAGGTTCTCGCGTGAGGATGTGAGGAGAAGAACGCTCGTGACCCTTGGCAAACACGCGCTGCAATCTACCGACATCGCCGCTGTGCTCGATCGCTATCGCGCGCCCATCGAGGCGGGCATGCGCGAGGCGCTGGCTGCGGCGGCCACGGCGACCACGCCCGCATCGGCGACTGAAGCGCTGCGCTCCTCCCTCTACGGCCAGATCGACTATCACCTCGGCTGGCGCGACGCCAACTTTAAGCCCAGCCAGGGCCACCGTGGCAAACTGCTGCGGCCCACATTGACCCTGCTCGCCGCCGAGCTGGCGGGCGGCGACGCGGCGGTTACACGCGCGCTGCCAGCCGCCGTCAGCGTCGAACTGATCCACAACTTCTCGCTGATCCACGACGACATCGAGGATAGCGATGAGATGCGCCACCATCGGCCCACGCTCTGGCGCAACTGGGGCCAACCGCAGGCCATCAATACTGGCGATGCGCTCTTCGCGCTGGCGCGGGCGCAATTGCTGCGACTGGCCGAGCGCGGCGTGGATGCAGCGCTGACGCTGCGCCTGGCCGCGCTGGTGGACATTGTCTGCCTGGAGCTGTGCGAGGGGCAGCATCTGGATATGCGCTTCGAGGGGCGCCGCGACGTGACCGTGGCGATGTACCTCGACATGATCGCGCGCAAGACCGCCGCACTGATGCGCTGCGGCGCCGAATTGGGCGGCCGCATCGGCGCGCCCGGCGATGAAGCGCTGGGCGCGCGGCTGGGCGCCTTCGGGCAGGCGCTGGGGCTGGGATTCCAGATTCGCGATGACCTGCTGGGCATCTGGAAGGCGCAGGAGCTGGGTAAATCGGCGGCGGGCGATGTGCGCCGCAAGAAGATGAGCCTGCCCATCATCCACGCGCTCGAACACGCCAAACCCGCCGACCGCGACGCGCTGACCCACATTTACTTCCGCCCCGGCCCCGCCGACGATGCGCAGATCGCCGCGACGCTGGCGATCCTCGAACGCTGCGACGCCCGCGCCCGCGCACTGGACGCCCTGCGCGAGCAGCTGGCCCTCGCTCGCGCCGCGCTGGATGACGCGCTGGCGCTGGCTCAGCGCGCGGCCAGCGCCGCCGACGCGCAGACCTCCGCCCGCGCAGCGCAGGCGCTCGGCGAATTCGTCGCATACATCAGCGCCGACGCCGAGGAGTGAGCGCGCGGCAGCGGTGAAGGGAGGTTTGAGGCGTATGACGATTCGTGTGTGCGTCGCGGGGGCCACCGGCTGGACAGGCTCAGCCGTGACGCGCGCCATCCTGGCGTCCACGGACTTCACCCTCACGGGCGCCGTGGCACGCCAGCAGGCGGGAACGGACATCGGCGCCGCGCTGGGGCTGGCGCCGGTGGGCGTGCCCATCGTGGCGTCGGTGAATGAGGCGCTCCAGACACCGACCGACGTGCTGATCGACTACACCCGCCACGACGCCGTCAAAGCGCATACGCTGGCGGCGCTGGGCCGTGGCGTGCGCGTCGTCATCGGCTCCTCCGGGCTGACGGCGGCGGACTACGACGAGATCGCGCAGATCGCCACGCAGCGGGGGCTGGGTGTCATCGCGGCGGGCAACTTCTCCATCACGGCGGCGCTGGCCAAGCATTTCGCCCTCATCGCGGCGCGCTACACGCAAGCCTGGGAGCTGATCGACTACGCGCACGCCGACAAACGCGACGCGCCGAGCGGAACCGTGCGCGAGCTGGCCGAGGCGCTGGCGCAGGTCGCCACGCCGCAGGTCGCCGTTCCCGCCGAGCAGGTCTATGGCGAACCGACGGCGCGCGGCGCCGGATTCGATAGCGTACAGGTTCATTCCGTGCGCCTGCCGGGCTATGTCATCTCGTTCGAGGCGCTGTTCGGGCTGCCCGATGAGCGCCTGACCATCCGGCACGATGCCGGCAGCGGCGCGGCGCCCTATGTCGCGGGGACGCTGCTCGCCACACGCAACGCCATGCAGACGACCGGGCTGGTACGCGGGCTGGATCACCTCATGTTCGGCGCGTGACCGCCCGCGCTGCTGTGGTCGCCACCGCGCGTGCTACAATCCCCAGGGACTCTCGAACCGCATTCCACCGGAGACAGCGGCGCCGACAGTCGTGTCGGCGCCGCTGTCGCGTGGCGGCGCGGCGTCGAATTGGAGCAGCGACGGGTGTGACCTCGCTGAGAGGCTGAAGGAGCGATAGCGCTATGGCTGGTGGCGACGGGCAGGGACAACAGGGACACGGCGCGTCGGGCGCGTCGAGCGACCTCACGCAGACCCAGCGCAATCAGGTCGAGGCGCTGTGGGCGCGGACCGAGGAGCTGGCCGAGGAGCTGCGCGGCGCGCAGGCTGACCGCGCGGCGCAGGCGCAGCGGCTGGCGCGGGCGCTCGGCGACGACGAAGCGGTCGCCCAGACCTACGCCGAGCGTCTGGGCGATGTGCGCGGCGAGCAAGCCAGCGCCGCCGCCGATGTCGCGCTCGCCATTGGCGAGCTGGATGACCATCACGAGGTTGTGCGCGCGGCCCGACGCGCGGGCGTGCGGCTGCGCTCGGCGGGCGCCCGCGCATCTCTGACCATCGCCGCCCCCTCTGCCTCCGCCGCGACCAGCGCGGCGCCTGCTGGTCGCCCTGCAGCGCCGCCCGCGCCACCGACACCGCGCAAGGCCGCTTTCGCCGAGGCATGGGCCACGCACACCCGCGAATCGGGCGAGGTCAACCTGCTCATCTTCTGGCGCGAGGGCGCTGACCCTGATCTACTCCGCGCCTATCTCTTCCTGCTCGACTACTGGCAGGCGGGCGTGCGCGAATTCGAGATCAGCGACACGCTGACCCGCCGCGAGGCCCAGAGCCAGCTGATCGAGCCGCTGCGCGGCAAGGATCTGCCGCCGCCCATCAAGGTCGAGTGGGCGCAGGCGCGTGGGCTGGTGGCGCAGGCGCTAGATGTCTCGGCCTGGCGCGGCGCGGAGCCGGGCGGCGACTTCGCCCGCTACCGCGCGCAGATCGAAGAGCGTCTGCTGGCGGAGCCGACCGACGACGAGCAGCGTGAGGCTGTGCGCCGCGAGGAAGAGCGCTTCGCGCGCGAGGGCGACCGCCCGCTGTGCGACATCAACCTCGGCCCCGACGAGACCATCGCCAATTGGCTGGGCGCCTGGAGCTTTGGGGACTTTGGCCTGGCCTACGACCTGCTCGCCGACGATCATCCCACTCGCCGCGCCCAGAGCCGCGCCGAATATGTCGCGCAGCGTCGCCAGTGGGCCGATGAGGCGCACCCCGCCGCGCTGCGGCTTTCGCTGATTCGCGAGCAGGAGCAGCGCGCCAGCGTGCTGTGGATGCCAGAGACGACGCCAGGCCGACTGGGCGCGGGCGTCAAGCGCGAGCTAGAGGCGTTCTGGTCGCTGACGCTGACCGATAGCCCGCTCGGTGGCCAACTCGAAGAGCTGCCGATGGGCACGCTCATCAGCAAGACATCGGGGCGCCACTGGTTCTGGAGCGGGCACAGCATGCAGCGCGATGTCGCGACCAATCTGTGGCTGATCTCTCGCCAGCGCGATGAGGGCGCGCAGGCGCAGGGGCTGCCGGTGGAGGAGCTGACGAAGCGGGTCGATGATCTGCGCAAGCACGCCGAGCAGACCGCGCAGACGGCGCCGCAGGATCCCAACTCGGCGCAGACCTCGGAGATTCTGCGCGAGGTGACGGGCGACCTGACCGCCGGGCTGCACTATAGCGACGCGCTCATCACGAAGCTGCCGCTGGACGAGAGCGTCAGCCGGGGCGCGCTCAACGATGCCCGCGCGCTCAGCGCCCACGAACGCGCCGCCGCCATCCTGGAGCGCATGGTGGGGCGCTACGGCGACGACATCGAGGTACGCTTCGAGCTGGGCGTCGAGCAATATCTGGTCGCCGAGCAGAATACGCAGCTTGGTCAGCAGGAGGTGGCGGCCACATGGTTGGGCCGCGCCACCGCGACGCTGACCGCCGTCGCCGATGAAGCGCCGACCGCGCAGCGCCTGCAAGGGCTGGGCGAGTTGCTGGCGCGCCAGGGTCACTACAACCAGGCCGAGCAGCGGTTGCGCCAGGGGATCGCGCTGGATAACACCGTCGCCCCGCTCTACATCGACCTCTCGGAGGCGCTGATGGGCCAGGCCACCGACGACAACCTCGACACGCCCCGCCCGCCCACCGACGAGGAGCGCCAGCCCATCATGCGGCAGGCGCTGGAGGCGCTGCGCGACGCCGCGCGTATCGACCCCAGCGCGCCGCGCCTCTTCACGCGCATGGGCGCGATCTATGAAGCGCTGCACCAGCACGAGGACGCCATCATCGCCTTCGAGGACGCCATTCGCCGCGAGCCAGATGACGACCTGGCGCACTACACCCTCGGCACGCTGTACCTCTCGCGCCGCGACTACGAGCAGGCGCGGCCAATGCTGGAGATGGCGAGCCAGCTCGACCCCAGCTCGCTCCAATATCGCCTGGCGCTGGCCACCGACTACGTGGCGCTGGAGCGAGTGCGCGAGGCCACCCGCGAGATCGATATCCTCGATAAATTCGCTCCGGGGCTGCCGCAGGTCTCCGACCTCAAGGCGCAGCTTGCCCGCCTGAAGAAGAAATAGCTCAACCTCACCCCCAGCCCCCTCTCCTCGCGAGGAGAGGGGGAGTTGGAAACGGAGGCGCTCGCCCGCTCCCGCCAGGAGACGGGGAGTTGAATAAGGAGATACCGCTGTGGGAACACTGGGATACGCTGCCATGTTCGAGCAGTTCCACCCGACGGAGCTGCTGACCTATGCGCGGCAAGCGGAGGATGCGGGCTTTGGCTCGATCATGGCGTCGGATCACTTTCATCCGTGGACGCCGACGCAGGGGCAGGGGGGCTTCGTCTGGGCGTGGATGGGCGCGCTGGGCGCCGCCACGCAGCGCGTGCGCTTCGGCCCCGGCGTCACCGCGCCCGGCTTCCGCTATCATCCCGCCATTCTGGCGCAGGCGTCGGCCACGCTGGCCGCCATGTTCCCTGGTCGCTTCTGGCTGGGCATCGGCGCGGGCGAATCGCTGAATGAGCATATCGTTGGCAAATACTGGCCCGAAGCGCCCACCCGCCTGTTATTGCTGGGCGAGTCGGTCGAGGTGATTCGCCAGCTCTTCTCCGGCAAGGTCGTCAAGTATCACGGCGAGCACGTTACGCTGGAGAGCGCCAAGCTCTACACGCTGCCCGCCACACCGCCGCCGATCTACATCGCTACCTCAGGCCCGGTGATGAGTGAGCGTACCGGGCGTATGGCCGATGGCATCATCACGGTGGGCGCCGCCGACGAGAAGATCCACAACCTGATGGCGCGCTTCGAGAAGGGCGCGCGTGAGGCGGGCAAAGACCCCGCCACGATGCCGCGCATCATGCAGATTCATGTCTCGTGGGCCGAGAGCGAGGCGGCGGCCACCGAGCAGGCTGTGCGCGAGTGGCCCAATGGCGGCATGAACTTCCCCAAGGCTGACATTCGCAATCCAGAGGACTTCGAGGCGATGGCCAAGCTGGTGCGCCCGGAGCATTTCACGGGGCGCGTCTTCATCTCGCCCGATCTGGACGCGCTGGCCGCACATATCCAGCATTTCATCGACCTCGGCTTTGGCGAAATCTACCTGCACAATGTTGGGCGCAACCAGACGGCCTTCATCGACGCGGTCGGCAAGCGCGTCGCGCCGCAGCTCCGATGGGCGCGGTAGACGATGCGGGCGACCAGCCCGGAAAGCCGCCCGATGGGCAGGTGGCCAAGCGCATCGTAGAGCAGGGCTACGATCAGGTGGCCGAGCGCTACCGAACGTGGGCGGCGGGCATTCGCCGGGATGAACGCCAGCGCTACACCGCTGCGCTGCTCGACCGCCTGCCCATGGGCGCGCGTGTGCTTGAGCTGGGCTGCGGCCAGGGTACGCCGACGACGGCGCGGCTGGCCGAGCGCTTCAGCGTGACGGGTGTGGACATCTCCGAGGCGCAACTCGCGCTGGCGCGCCAGGCGGTTCCCGGCGCGACCTTCATCCATGCCGACATGGCCAGTCTCAGCTTCCCACCTGCCAGCTTCGATGCTGTGGTGGCGTTGTTCTCGTTGATCCATGTGCCGCGCGCAGAGCATGCGGCGCTGCTGGCGCGCATCGCGGGCTGGCTGCGTCCCGGCGCGCTCCTGATGGCGACGATGGGTGTGCGCGATACGCCCGGCGAGGTGGAGGCCGACTGGCTCGGCGCGCCGATGTACTTCAGCCACTGGGACGCCGCCACCAACCGCCGTCTGGTGGAGCAGGCGGGACTGCGCATCCTCAGTGCCCGCGAGGAGACCGCCGACGAGGATGGCGCGCCCGTCACCTTCCTCTGGGTCGTGGCCGAGAAGCAGTCTGGCGGTTGAAATGCGCCTGGGGGTGGCGCATCCGCCGCGAACTCCGCCTGCGCGGACTGGTGGCGTCCCATCCCTGCGCAGATCAATAGCATGCGGACGCCAATTTGCCTCGATTGCATGCGCCCGCTCGTCGCGCCTGCTACAATGGAAGCCGCAGTGGCGCGGCTCCTGGCGCCAGAGTAGCGCGGAATCGAAGGGTGAGAGACGATGTCTGGGGTAGCCGTCATCGGCACGGGGGCATGGGGAACGACGCTGGCGCGGCTGGTGGCGCAGGGGCCACAGACGCAGTCGCCCGACGCCGATGTGACGCTCTGGGAGCATCGCCCGGAGCGCGCGACGGAGCTGGAGCGCGAGCGCGAGAATCGCGCCTTCCTGCCGGGCTTCACGCTGCCCCCGCGCCTGCGCGTCTGCGCCGATCTGGCCGAAGCGGTGCGCGGGCGCGCGGTGATTCTGCTGGTGACGCCCGCCCAGCGCATGCGCGAGCAGGCGCGGCTGCTGGCCCCGCTGCTGGCCCCCGGCGTCATCGTCGTCAACTGCAGCAAGGGGTTGGAGCTTGGCTCGCACCTGCGCATGACGCAGATTCTGGCGGAGACGGTGCCCGCTGGCGTGCGCATCTGCGCCCTGAGCGGCCCCAATCTGGCGCGCGAGGTCGCGCAGGGGATGCCGACCGGCTCCGTCGTCGCCTCGGCTGATCCCGCAGCCGCCGACCGCGTGCGACTGGCGCTCTCTACCCCCGCCTTTCGCGTCTACACCAGTGACGATGTGGTGGGTGTGGAGTTGGGCGGCGCGCTCAAGAACATCATCGCGCTGGGGGTCGGCGTGAACGATGGGTTGGGCTACGGCGACAACGCCAAGGCTACCTTCATGACGCGCGGGCTGGCCGAGATGTCGCGGCTGGCGCTGGCGGCGGGCGCCAATCCGCTGACGCTGGCGGGGCTGGCGGGGCTGGGCGACCTGATCGCTACCTGCTCCAGCCCGCTCTCGCGCAATCGCACGCTGGGGCTGGAACTGGCAGCAGGCAAGCCGCTGGCGCAGGCGCTGGCCGAGCGCAAATCGGTGGCCGAGGGCGTCACCACCACGCGCGCCGCGCTGGAGCTGGCCGCCAATGTGGGCGTCGAGCTGCCCATCACCGAGCAGATCGCGCGGGTGCTCTTCGAGGGCAAGCCCGTGCGCGAGGCGGTGTCGAGCCTGATGGAGCGCGACCCCAAGCACGAGCTGCACGGCCTCAGCGAGAGCTGAGGTTCTGCCCCATTGCCCGCACATGCGCGGTGAACGCCTCTGGCTGTTCGAGGTTGCACAGATGTCCGGCGCCCGCGATGATGGCCAGCGTCCCTTGCTGGCACGCCGCGAGTGATCGGCGCTCTGCCCGGCGGTTAGGGCGATCACGGGCGCCATTGAGAAGCAGGATTGGGCGAGGAATCGTGCGTAGCAGCGCGCGGAAATCGTGGCGCGCCAGCTCGCCATAGACCGCTGGCAGCGCACCGAAGGTGAAGCCCGCCGCGATTTGCGTCTCCGCCAGATCGGGTGGCAGCGACTCCCGCACCGATTTCTCCTGCATCGTTACGATGCGCCGCTCACCCACCACGCGCAGCGAGAGCCAGGCGTCCAGCGCGGAGATGCGACCCAGCAGGCGATAATCCACACAGCTTCCCGCCAGCAGCAGTCCCGCGACCTGCTCAGGATGCGCGGCGGCGTGGGCCATCGCCACGTAGCCCCCCAGCGAATGCCCGACCACCAGCGCCCGTGCGCCGCTCGCTGGCGCCTGCGCGATCACTTCTGTCACGGCCTGTGCGGCGCTGGCGAGGTGAAACGGCTCACCAGCGCGAGCGCCATGCCCCGGCAGGTCGAGCGCCGCTACGCGAAACGCCTCACTGAGCGCTCGCTTCTGTGGGGCCCACTGCGCCCGTGTCCACGCCGCGCCGTGGATGAAGATGATGGGCAGAGCGCCCACTGGCCCGTCGATGTCGAAAGAGGCCGCGCTCGTCGGTCGCATGCGTCGCCCTCCCTCGCATTAGCTATCGGAAAGGAGATCGAGCCAGGGATGGTGAGGATGCGCCGTGGCCAGGGCGCCCCTGAGCCAGTGTCGGCGCTCCCGATCCAACGCGGGCAGGGTGTGCATGAAATCCGCTTCATCCTTTGGGCGGCGTCCCTTGGCTTTGTAGAGCAACTGGATCTCGGGGGCCAGATAAGGGATCCCATCTGCCGTGACGCCGCCTAAAGCCGCTACTGGGCGAACAATGCGTGGAGTGCGGCGAGAGACCCACCGCTCATCCTGCGTGTCATTGATCATGAGTTGCAGCGCCCAAGGCTGAGTCGAAATGGGGCGACACCAGACATCGTGAATCGCATCCTCCAGTGCGTCATCCAGGCGCCAGGGCCGAAATGGCCAGCTTTCATCGCGCGGCGGAGGGAGCGCGGCCTGCATGTCCCACCCGCCAAACAGCGCCCGAACCGCGTGTTGGTCACGACGCAGAATCTGCACATCGATGTCCTCGTGCTCGCGCGTCTGCCTGCTGAGGAAGAGGTCAATCGCCCATCCTCCCGCAATCCACCAGGGAGCAGCGAGTGGCGCAAAGAATCTGGCGACTTCCTGTGGGCTCCACGGCTGCCAAACTCCCAAAGGATGCGCATCCTCAGCCATCCGCATCTCCATTTCCACTGGCCTCCGAATAAGATCGAAGCGCGAGCATCAGTGCAGGAAGGGCAGGACGTTCACACCGTTCAGGGTCAGCGCGGCGTAGGCGATCAGCGCCAGCGCCGTCAGCGCCATCAGCGTGATCACCAGCGTGATGACGCCATCCAGCGCCGACCTGCCGCGTGGCGCGGCGCTTGACGCGCTACGGGCGGCGCTGCGACCACTGGCGCGGGCGGGCACGCGCTGCTCGGCGGCCTGCTGCTGACGCAGGCGCGAGACGACCTCATCGCCGCTGACGGCGGCGCCCGTGGCCAGCGCGGCGGCGCCCGTCCGGCGCTCGGTCCGCTGCTCGGCGCCCGCCCCGACCGCGACTGGCTCGCGTGTCTCGGCGTGGGCATAGGCCGCCGCCAGCGTGTCGAAGTAGGCGGTGTAGGCGGCGGCCACTGCGGGCGACTCGATGGCCAGCAGCGTCTCGTCGTTGGCCTCGGCGTTCTCGGAGAAGTTGTAGCTGCCGGTGAAGACCAGCCGGTCGTCGATGATGATGACCTTGTTGTGCATGAAATCTTGCTCGCGCCCCGGCGCGAAGCCATGCGTGGGCGCGGCGACGAAGCGCGGATCGTGCAGGAACCAGAAGCGCGTATCATCCGGCGCGGGGTGGCCGCCCTTGCCTGTGCGTCCAGCGTGCGCCTCGTGGCCGCCCGGATGGCTGGGGCGCGTGACATCCTGCATGCCATGCGGATCATAGACGCCGCGAATGTCGAAGTGATGATCGCTGGCGAAGGGGGCGAGAGCGTCCAGGATGCCGGGATCGCCGATCAGGAAGGCGAGGATGCGTACGCGCCTAGCCCGGCGCAGCGCCGCCACCAGCGCATCTTCGATACCTTCGCCCGCCGCTGGCGCGAAGTACGGGGTGATGTGCGCGCCGCCCACCGTGACGGAGGAAGGCGCCAGCGCGGCGCGCCCGGCGGCGTGGCGTCCGGCGTCATGCGACTGCGCGTGCTGCGGGCTGATCAGCTCCTCGAAGGTCGCGGTGTAGGTGGACGCCAGCGCCGGTGAGGTGATCTCCAGGCAGTTGTTGTCCTGCAACTCCAGCCCTCCGACCGTCAGGTTGGCCGAGCCGACCCACACAGCGCGTCCGTCGCGCACCAGAAACTTATCGTGCATCAGATGGCGACCATGCTCGTGAATGGCGGTCGAGAGGCCCGCCAGCCCGGCCTGATTGAGCGCCAGCGCCGAGCCTGCGGGCTTGGGGTCGCCGTCGGCGCCGTTGCGCTCGCCGCTGCCATCGTAGGCGATGCGCAGGCGCACATGCGGCTTATGCGCCAGTTGCGCCAGCGCCGTCAGAATCTCTGGGTGGCGCAGATCATAGATGGCGCAGTCCAGCGTTGACTCGGTCGCCGCGATGAAGTCCACGGCGCGCGCCGCCAGTTGGGCCTCCAGTCCGGCGCGCTTCGACTGAAAATACGCGGTGAGGTCGGGACTCGAATACGTCGTATTGGACATCTCGTATCTGCTCAATTCTCGGCGGCTTCATGCCTCGCATGCGTCCACGCCAGCGCCAGGATCGCCACGAGGTTGTGAGCATGCGACCGACGGCGCCACGCGAGCCTAACACTGCGCCGCTCGCATGTCAATCATCTGGCGCGCAGAGGGCGCGTCTCAGCGAATCCTCATGCGGCTATCACCTGGCGCTCAGGCGCGGGCGTCATGCTTGGCGAGAAGCGGTGTCGGCGTGAGGCCGCGCGGTTTGGGTTCGCAGAGAGGGATGGAACTGGTGAGGATACATGGCGTCTGGTCACGCTCTGGCTCGGTCATCGGACGGCGCGTCTTCCGCACGCTGAGCCTGGGGCTGCTGGCCATCTTTCCCGCCGCCTGCGCCGCTGGCTCGGCGTCGCAGCCATTCCACCAGGAGGCGGGCATCTCGAAGATCAAGCATATCATCGTCATCATGCAGGAGAATCGCTCGTTCGACAGTTATTTCGGAACCTACCCCGGCGCCGATGGCATCCCGATGCAGAATGGCGTCCCAACCGTCTGTGTCAATGATCCGCAGACTGGCCAATGCATCAAACCCTACCACGACACCGCCGATGTCAATGGCGGTGGCCCGCACGCCGCCGCCGCCGCGACCGCTGACATCGACAGCGGCAAGATGGATGGCTTCATCGCGCAGGCCGAGCATGGCCGCAAAGGCTGCGGCAACACCGTCAACCCCATCTGCACGAATACCTCAGGCGTCGACGCGATGGGCTATCACACTGGCAGCGACATCCCCAACTACTGGTCCTACGCCCAGCATTTCGTGCTGCAAGATCATATGTTTGAGCCGAACGCCTCGTGGAGCCTGCCCGCGCATCTCTTCCTGGTCTCGGCGTGGTCGGCGAAGTGTACCGTCAAGGGCGACCCCATGAGCTGCCAGAATGCGCTCGACGGCCCCAGCAAGACGGGGCCGCAGGTCAGCAAGAACGACTACGCCTGGACCGATCTCACCTACCTGCTGCACAATGACAACGTGAGTTGGGGTTATTATCTCTCGGCGGGAACCGAGCCAGACTGCGAAGACGACGCCATGGTGTGCCAGCAGGCGCCGCAGAACGCCAAAGTCCCCGGCATCTGGAATCCGCTGCCACAGTTCGATACCGTCAAGCAGGATGGCCAGCTCAGCAACATACAGGATGTCTCGCGCTTTCTGGATGCGGCCAAAGCGGGGACGTTGCCCGCTGTCTCGTGGGTCGTGCCGAGCGGCAAGATCAGCGAGCACCCGCCGGCGAAGGTCAGCGTGGGCGAGTCGTATGTCACCTCGCTCATCAACGCCGTGATGCAGGGGCCAGACTGGTCGAGCAGCGCCATCTTCCTCACCTGGGATGACTGGGGCGGGTTCTACGACCACATCACGCCGCCGCAGGTCGATGAGAACGGCTATGGGCTGCGCGTGCCGGGGTTGGTCATCAGCCCCTACGCGCGCCAGGGCTACATCGACCACCAGACGCTGAGCTTCGACGCCTACCTCAAGTTCATCGAGGACGACTTCCTGAATGGGCAGCGCCTCAATCCCGCCAACGATGGCCGCCCGGATCCGCGCCCGACCGTGCGCGAGAACGTCAGCATTCTGGGCAATCTGGTCAGCGACTTCGACTTCTCGCAGGCGCCGCGCGCGCCCATGCCGCTGCCCACCAACCCCGCGACAGATCTGACCGAGCCGCCCGGCGCCGCGTCCGGCGGCTGAGTGGGTGGCGCGGCGCGCGAGCCACACAAAGGGGCCGCTCCCGGTGGATGGGAGCGGCCCGGTGGAGCGGGGCAAGGGCGAGCGGGCGATTAGACGCGGCTCAACTCGCCTGTCTGTGCCTGCTTCGCTGGCTTATTGGCCACCTGCGGGCAGGCCCCGCGCACCAGCCAGACACGGCTGGGAGCGTTGCGCAGGATGTAGTCGGCTGTCTCGCTGAGGGTGAACTGGCCATTGACACCAAGCTGATACGAGACGCCCAGCACGATCAGCGCGCAGTCGTGGTCGAGGGCTTCCTGAATCAGCGACTGCCCAAAGTGGCGGGTGTGGACGATCTCCGTATCCAGATGGATCTTCATCTGTTCGGCGAGCGCCTTAGCCTGGTCGAGCGCGTGATTGGCGGCGGCGGTCTCCTTTTCCATGTCGGCGTCGAGCGCCAGCCGGAAGGGAACCACGATGCCATAGACGCCATACACTTCGCCGCCGTGCTTGCGGGCGGCCTTACACGCGACCGCGATGGCCTCTCGATCGATGGCCGTATCGGTCAGGGCCACCATGATGTTGCGCTGTTTGGTAGCGTTTCCCTGCTCATCCAGGGGAAGCACATCGGCCTCAGGAACGCTGTCCTGACCACCGTTCACTTTGACGGCGCCGCTCCCAGGGAGCGTTGACCGCTCAAGTGTATCCACGAAACTGTCCTCCTCGGCGCGTCACAACCGTGTCGTGTCTCGTCTGGCGTTGTTGGCGCCGGGCGGTGGCTCGAAGGTGGGATCTGCAAAAAGCGCAGTCGCCGCGCCCGCGAGTGTGACGTCCGAATCTGTCAAGTCAAGCCGATCATTACCGGCGACAAATCGTCGTTGAGAGTGATTGTAGCAGATGCTCATCGGTTTTGCGCGTTTTGGCTCAGGCATTTGCCGCCTGGACCAAACGCCCATCCACTACAGCCACGTCATTATAGTATACGTGGCAAGAGGTCTAAAGTTTCCGTAAATCCAATGGTCCCAGGTCTGACGATTTCCGGCTTGCCACGCTCTACGCGACCATCCGCGCCGCTCGCTCTGGCGCGTCCACTCCTCTCTCCGCCCCACACATTCGCATCACGGGCGCCAGCCGCGCGCAGTCTCGGATTCTCAGGTCTATCTCACACAACTCTTAGGCTTGAAATAGCCCAGATACGCGCTCAACTATGCTCCCTTCCGTTCACGCATCCGTCAGCCCATCCGTTGCGGCGGCGAGAGGATACCCCAGGTGGGCTGGGCCGTCTCTCTTCCTGAAGGGTGTTTGCGGTACAATGCTCTCTGCCTGCGCCGAGCCGCGTTGAGCGGGGCGTTGCGCGCGATGACAATGCCAGGAGGCCGAACGACATGGGCGACGAGCACGACCAGGATGTTCAGCGAGCGCCACTCTGGCCGCCCGACACCGCGCCAGAGTACGCCGAGCCAATCGGCGCCCGGCCAGACCCCCAGGCGCCGCTGAACCCATGGGAGGGCGCCGCGATGCCGTGGGAAGCGCCGCCTGATCCTCCATCCATCAGCGACCAGCAGACCATGCGTGTCAGCGCCGCGCCCGCCTTCAACTCGCCCATGAACTCGCCCATGCCGCCCGGCGCGCCAGTGGATAGCTCTGCCGCGCCCGCCACACGCTCCACCTTCGCGCCCGCGCCGCGCCTCGAAACATCCGATGCGCAGCCTGGCGCGCAGATAGAGGCGCCCGACGCGCCTACGCAGCGCTACAGCGCCGCGCCGCCCGTCAACCCGGCGCCACCCGTGTCCCCCGCGCCGCTCGCGGAGACGCACGCCAGCAGCGCGACGACATCTACGCCGCCGACCGCTGCGCCCGGCGCTCCGCCTGCGCCGCCCAGCCCGCGTCGCGCGCCGTCGCACTGGCGGCTGTGGGTGACGCTGGCCGTCATCGTCGTGCTGCTGGCGGCCGCCGGTGGCCTCTACGCCTATGCGTCGTCGCTGGCGGCTGAGCCAAATGCGCTGGTGGCGCGCTACTGCTCCGCCATCGCGCGCGACGACTATCGCACGGCCTACGGCCTGCTCTCATCCAGCGCGCAGGCGCAGGAGAGCGAGGCGCAGTATCTGGATGACGCCAGCGCGCGCGATACCATCGAGGGGCCGGTGACGAAGTGCGCCGCCTCGCCCACCCAGTCGCTCTCGCCGCTCTCCTTCCTCAGCTCGCCGCGCTCGATCATCTTTAACGCGCAGATCGCGCGCAAACAGGCGGCCAGCGGTCAGATCGCGCTCTCGCGCGATGCGCGCGGCTGGCACATCGCGGCGCTCTCATCGGGCTTGCAGGGTATCGACCTGGCGCCGCTCTCCACCGAGCAGGCGCTGTGCAAGGCCTTCTCGTCGCACGCGTACGATCAGGCATATGCGTTGCTCTCCACGCCCTATCAGAAGGAGCAGGGCGACGCGACGACCTTCGCACATGCCTTCGGCGCCACGCTGACCGTCAGTGGGTGCGCGCCCGACCTGAAGACCTACACCGTCAACGCCACCGATCAGCAGGCGTCCATGAACGCCACGCTGACCATCGGTGTCACCGGCGCGACCAGCCCCTTCTCGCTGCCCGCCAGGCTGACCTTCGTGCGCGAATCGAATGGCTGGCGCGTCGATACCATCACGCCGCTGCTCAACCAGTGAGTGGTGGCCAGAGCAGAGGAGCCGAGTACGCCAGCGCGAACCACCCAACCGCACGACCCACGTCGCGCTCCCCTGCCCATCGACGCGCTCTCGCTAGCAGAGACGGCGCAGCGCATCGGTGCGCTGATCGCCACACTGGCGCCAGACGAGGCTGCGCAGGTCGTCACGCTCAACCCGGAACTGGTGATGCGTGCGCGCCGCGACGCGGGGCTGGCGCAGATCATCCGGTCGGCGCGGGTGGTTACCGCCGATGGCGCGGGCATCCTCTGGGCGCTGCGGCTACGCGGGCGTCGCCATACGCCACCAGCGCGCGTAACGGGGATCGATCTGGCGCAGGCGCTGGCTGCGAGCGCCGCCGAGGCGGGCTATCCCATCTTTCTGCTGGGGGCCGGGCCAGGCGTGGCGCAGGCGGCGGCGGGCGCGCTGACACGGCGCTTGCCCGCGCTGCGCATCGCGGGATGCTGGCGCGCCTCGCCCGACCCGCGCGACGACGCCGAGACGACGGCGCGCATCCGCGCATCGGGCGCGCGGTTGGCGCTGGTGGCGTATGGCGCGCCCGCGCAGGAGTTGTGGGTCGCGCGCAATCTGCCGGCGCTGCCCGGCGTTGTCGCGATTGGCGTGGGCGGCGCGCTCGACCTGCTCGCTGGCCGCATCCCCCGCGCGCCCCGTTGGATGCGCGCGGCGGGGCTGGAATGGCTTTTTCGGCTGTGGCGCGAGCCGTGGCGCTGGCGACGCATGCTGGCGCTGCCCCACTTTGCGCTGCTCGCCTGCGCGGCAGCCGCACACGAGTGGCTGACACGGCGGCCAGATACTGGTATCCTAGCGGTACGCGACCCTGCGCAGGCTGCCCACGTGCGGAACTGGCGCGTCGAATCGCACACATGACCTACAAGTTGCACATCGAGGCGTGGAGCGCATGACGAACCGGGAACGATTGCTGGCGCTGGTGGAAGCGTTTGCGGGCAAGCGGGCGCTGGTACTGGGCGATATGGTGGCCGACGAATACATCTTCGGCGCCCCCTTCAAAATCTCGCGCGAGGCGCCCGTGCTGGTGCTGCGCAGGCACGGCTATAACGTGGCGCCGGGTGGCGCGCTCAACCCCGCCGTCAACGCCCGCACGCTCGGCGCGGAGGTCTACCTGGCGGGCGTCATCGGGGCCGACGAGCAGGGCAAGCGTCTGCGCAAGCAGTTGAGTGATCTGGACGTGCATCTGGAGGGGCTGCTGACCGAGCCGGGTCGCCCAACCTCGACCAAGACGCGCGTGCTGGCGGGCGATTCGCAGCTCGTCCAGCAGCAGATCGTGCGTATCGACCAGATCGACACCTCTGAGCTGGAGGCCGAGACGAAGCAGGGCATCATCGCCTACCTGCACGAGACGACGCCGCTGGTGGATATGGTGATGATCTCGGACTACGAGAACGGTGTCATCAATCCCGATGTGCTGGAGGCCGCCATTCCGCCCGCCGAGCGGCAGGGCAAGATCGTGGTGGCCGATTCGCACGGCGATCTGGCGCGCTTCCAGGGGGTGACGGCGCTGACACCCAATCAGCCCGAGGCCGAGGCGACGCTGGGCTGGGAGATCACCGACGGCGCGTCACTCGACCGCGCAGGCGCCCGCCTGCTGGAGATGACCAACGCCGAGGCGGTGCTGATCACGCGCGGCAGCCAGGGCATGAGCCTCTTCATCCGCGATGGCGAGCCATTCCATCTGGCGGCCTCGAACCGCACGGAGGTGGCCGACCCGACCGGCGCGGGCGATACGGTCGCGGCGACCTTCACGCTGGCCATCGCCGCGAGTAAGCACGCGCCGCCCACGACCCGCTTCCGCGACGCCGCGATCCTCGCCAATCTGGCGGCGGGGCTGGTGGTGCAGCGGCTGGGCTGCGCGACCAATACGCCCGCCGAGCTGGCAGCCGCCATCAACGCGCGGATCGACGATTGACCACACCTATGTCATCATCATCTCTACTATCATCTACCGAGCCGCATGGCCTGCCGTCCGCCGCCGACGGCCAGAATGGCCTGATGCTGGACGAACTCGACCAGATCATCCTGCCACGCGAGCGCCTCGCCGCCATCCTCGCGGAGGAGCAGGCGGCGGGCGCGCGCTGTGTCTTTACTAACGGCGTCTACGATCTGCTGCATGTCGGGCACATCCAGTTGCTCTGGCGGGCGCGCGCGCTGGGCGATCTGCTGATCGTCGGGCTGAATAGCGACGCCTCGACGCGGCGGCTGAAAGGCCCGACCCGCCCGCTGATTCCAGAGGCAGAGCGCGCCGAGACGCTGGCGGCGCTCGCGATGGTGGACTTCGTGACGGTCTTCGACGAGGATACGGCCAGCGAGACGTTGCTGTCGCTGCGCCCAGCCGTCTATGTCAAAGGCGGCGACTACGCCACGGCTGATCCGCAGGCGCGCGTGCGCGACTATCTGGTGGGGCCGGACGACCTGCGGCGGCTGGTGGCTGGGCAGGCGCCACAGGACGCCTCGCTGGCGGCGCTGGGTGGCCTGGTGGAGCGGCTGCCAGAGGCGCCCGTGGTGGCGCGCTATGGCGGCTCGCTGGCACTGCTGGCCTATCTGCCGGGCCACAGCACCACCGAGCTGATCGAGCGCATCGTCAGCCGCCACGCGCCTGGAGGGACGCAAGCAGAGTCGCGGCCATAAATGGACGCCGCACGGCACGAGAGCGGGCATAAATGGACGCCGCACGGCACAAGAGCGGGCATAAATGGCCGCTGGAGGCGCCGCAGGTAGCGCGTTCATGCGAACCGGCTGTTAAGCCGCGTGCGCGTGCTCCGGCCATTGATGGCCGGGCGCGTCGCAATCGAGGGCCGACTGAGGGAGAGGACTGCGTCGTGCAACCATTCACACCGCCCGGTGGCGACGAAGCCCCTAAGCAGGCGATGGAGCAACCCACCCAGCCACGGATACGCGCGCAACGACCAGAAGGTCAGCAGCAGCCGACGCCGAACGCCCACGACTCGCACGAGATGGGCGAGGCGCTGCTGCTGAGTGATCCCTCGCTGGCGAGCGTGAGCGCGCAGATCGTCCCGGTGGAGGAGCCAACCGCCGAGCAGCAGTCCGCGCGCGCGTCCGGCGGCGATGGTGGGCAGAATCGGCGCATTGTCTCGGCGGCGGCGCTCATCATGCTGGGGCAGTTGCTCAGCAGCGTGCTGGGCATGGCGCGCATCGAGACGATCAACATCCTCTTCTATGGCGCGGCCAGCGGCGCATTCATCTATGCGTTGCGTCCCATCCAGCAGGTGAGCGATCTGCTGGTGGGCGGCTCGGTCAGCGGCGCCCTGATCCCCACCTTCGTGGACTATTCTTCGCCAGAGAAGCGCCACGAGCTGCGCCGCGTCTACAGCACGGTCGCCACGCTGGTGACGCTACTGATGGCGACGGCGGTGGTAACGCTCTTCTTTCTGGCGCCCTGGCTCGCGACCCTCTACACGCCGAGCGCATCAGTGGTCGATCAGAACCTGACCGCGAACTTCATTCGCATCACCGCATTTGGCCTGTTTGGCCTGGGACTCTACGCCGTTGGTTCGGCGCTGCTCTACGCGCTGAAAGATGTGGTGTACCCTGCATTCGCCACCTTCATCCAGCACGTCGGTGTCATCGCAATTGGCGTCATCGCGTTGTTTCTGGCGAGTGCGGCGCTTGGGCTGCCAGTGGGCGTCATCTTCAGCCACCAGAGCGGCGGCGCACTGAATACGCTGCAAACCACCGGCGCGATTGGGCTGGCGGTCGGCTTTGTCGTCGGCGCGGCGGGCGAGGCGGTTCTGATCCTGCCGGGTCTGCGGCGCGCCAAAACGACGTGGCGTCCGGCTTTCAGCCTCACGCATCCCGCTGTGCGCCAGATCGCGCGGCTCTACGTGCCCATCGCGGCGGGACTGCTGCTCAGCCTGGGCCAGCAAAATGTCGAGTTGATCTTGAATGGGCGCGCTCCTGGCGATCCCTTCCGCAATCTCACCGCGCTCCAGAGCGCGACGACGCTGGTGCAGTTCCCCACGGGGCTGGTGGCGGCGGCGCTCTCCTTCGCCGTGCTGCCCCCGCTGACGGCGGCGGCCAACGCGGGCGACACGGCGGGCTTCAAGCGCACGCTGGCGCTGGGCTTTCGCCTGGGCCTGCTGCTGATGACCCCCGCGATGGTCGGGCTGATCGCGCTGCGCTATCCCGTCACCGCGCTGCTCTTCCAGCATGGCGCGTGTCAAACCGGCTGCACCTATATGAATGCGCTGGCGCTGCAGAACTACGCCTACCAGCTGCCCTTCCTCGCGCTCGATCAACTGCTGATCGCCGCCTACTACGCGCGCAAGAACACCATAACGCCGGTGGTTGTCGGCGTCGTCGCCATCGGGATATGGGCGCTGGTCGCCGTCCCCTTCACGCCGCGCATCGGCATGCCCGCGCTGGCGCTGGCCAATTCGGCGCTCAACTCCGGCCACGCCATCATCCTCTTCGTCCTGCTGACCATCACGATTGGCAACCTGGGTGTGCGCGAGCTGTGGGCCGGGCTGTGGCGCATCGCGTTGGCCTCAGCGGCGATGGGCGCGCTGATCGTGGGGCTGCTGACGCTGCTGCCGCAAGTAGCGCCTGCGGTCTTCACGCTGAATGGCCTGCGCGGCCAGGCGCTGACCGTGCTGGCGGCAGGCATCCCGGCGGCGCTGCTCTACTTCACGCTCGTCTCGCTGCTGGGCGTGCAGGAGGTACGCATGCTCGGCGGCATCATCCGCGCGCGGCTGGGCAGGCGGCGCTAGCCCCCACCCCAACCCCTCCCCCGCTGCGGCGGGAGAAGGGCTTTAGCTTGTCGCTATCATCGCGTCATCCGGTATGTGGCATGCTGAGTAGAACGGCAGCGCACAGAGAGGGAGACGACGCATGGCGACGAACGATGCGAACGCGGAGGCCAGCGCCGCGCTGGCGCAGGTGGCGGCGGAGACGAGCGCCTGCCAGCGCTGCGATCTGCATGTGGGCGCGCACCACAGCGCGCCCGGCATTGGC
Source organism: Ktedonobacterales bacterium (assembly GCA_036559055.1). Classification (GTDB taxonomy): domain Bacteria; phylum Chloroflexota; class Ktedonobacteria; order Ktedonobacterales; family JADMIN01; genus JAKAIY01. The sequence goes on along the minus strand of DATBTW010000202.1, from coordinate 4,306 downwards.
CCGGCGAGCGCCGAGGTGATGCTGATCGGCGAGGCTCCCAGCGCCTACGATGACCGCAGCGGCGCGCCTTTCACCGGACCCTCCGGCGTCTTTCTGGATGAGCTGCTGGCGGCGGCGGGCATGAGCCGCCCGGAGATTTACCTGACCAATCTGGTCAAGCATCACCCGCCGGAGAACCGTGAGTTGCGCCCCGACGAGCTGGCCGCCTGCGCGGGCTACCTCGTGCGCGAGATCGCCGTCGTCAGCCCCATCCTGATCGTCACGCTGGGGCGTGGCGCGCTGCAATGGTTTCTGCCCAACGCGCGCATCAGCAGCCAGCATGGGCAGGCGCGCCCGCATCGCGGGCGCATCTTGCTGGCGATGTACAATCCAGCGGCTGGCCTGCACCGCGAGGAACTGCATGATGTGATCGTGGCCGATTTCACTCGCGCGCTGCCCGCCGCGCTGGCCGAGGCGCGCCGCCTGCTGGCCGAGGGCAAGCTCACCCCGCACACAGCCGCCCGCGAGGACGACGCCGGCCCCCAGCAGATGTCGCTTTTCTGACGCGCGCCAGCGTCCGGCGCCGTGGGCTACAATGCGAGCTAGAGCGCGCCGCTGCGTCGTGCGCGCGGGAGAGGAGAGTTGCGGATGTCCACCAGAGCTAAACACCTGCTCACAGCCGAAGAGTTTGCAGCTCTGCCGCTGGCGAGCCTGCGGTCGGAGTTGATCGAGGGAGAGTTGCGCACAATGCCGCCTACGTTCGAGGATCACGGCGAGATCACCATGCGGCTGAGCATTCTCTTGGGGCAGTATGTCCTTGCCCAGCGGCTTGGCAAGCTCTACGCGGCGGAGACAGGCTTCCTGATCGCGCGCGACCCCGATACGGTGCGCGCGCCCGACATCGCCTTCATCCAGCAGGCGCGACTCTCGGCGCCACGCTCTGCCCCGCGCTGGGTACCGATCATCCCCGATCTGGTCGTGGAAGTCGTCTCCTCCAATGACCGCCCGGCGGAGGTCGGCGCCAAGGTTGAAATGTGGCTGGCTGCTGGCGTGCGTCTGGTGTGGGTGGTCAGCCCGCAGGCGCGCACAATCGAGCTACATCACCCCGGCGTGCCCGACGCGACGCTGGCTGAGGGCGATATGCTCGATGGGGACGATGTCATTCCTGGCTTCAGCGTTTCGGTCGCCGACATCTTTGGGTGAGCCAGCGCATCCAGCCAGCGACCTCTGTGAAGGAAGAAGAAGCCAGCCCATGCCGAACATCAGGCGACAACCGCTGCTCACCAGCGTCGTCGGCAGCTATCCCAGCGATGGACTGCCTGCGCGCCGCGCTATCGAGCGCGCGGTGGAAGATCAATTGCTGGCAGGGGTGGATGTCATCAGCGATGGGCAGCCGCGCGGCGACATGATCGAGGTCTTTGCCGCGCGCATTCCGGGCATCGCGCGGCGCGACGATGGCGGCTGGGAAATCGTCGATACGCTGGACTTCCCCGGCACGCCCATCCTGGCTGGCGACTTCACGCTGGCGCGTGAGCTGACGGCGCGGCGCGCGGAGGTCAAGGGCGTCCTCACCGGGCCGATCACGCTGGCGCTCTCGCTGCGGGTCGCGCCTGAGGCGCCGTACAACGCGCCGCACGATCCGCAGTTGATCCTCCGGCTGACTGAGATACTAGGACGCGAGCTAGCGGCGCTGGTGGCCTCTGGCGCGCGCGTGACGCAGGTGGATGAGCCGCTACTGCCCCGCGCGCTGGATTCCGGCCTGATTACGATGGAGCTGGCCAGCGACGCGCTGCGCGAGTTCGCCGCGACCTCCATGCTGCCCGTGCTGCATGTCTGCGGCGACGTGCGCGATCTGGCCAACGATCTGCTGCTGCTCAACTTCGCGGTCTACGACATCGAGAACTGCGCCATCCCCAACGCCGACGCGTTCGACGCCGAGCAGCTCGACTTCGCTGGCTCGAAGGTCAGCGCGGGCTGCGTGACGACCACCAGCGCCGAGGTCGAGACGGTCGCAGTCATCCGCGAACGCATCCGCGCGACCATGCGGTTGATCCCGCCGGAGCGGCTGTGGGTCTCGCCCGATTGCGGGCTGCGCCCGCTGCCGCGCGCCGCCGCGCAGGAGAAGCTGAAGCGCATGGTCGCCGCCACCCAGGAATTGCGCGCCGAATTGTGAGGTCGAGCGGGGCCTGTCCCCCTGTTCCTGTAGGGCGCGAGGGGAATCATCGGCGAGGATGGTGGCGGATGGCAGGAGTTCTCGCGCTGGATTGGGCAAATCCATGCCTGTGAAAATGACGCGCCAGCGCACGGTTCACCTGGGCTGGGTCCTCCCTCTCCCCGTGGGAGAGGGAGGCAGAGGGTGAGGTTCTCGCCACGCGCGATACAGCCGCCTTGCGCCGCGTATCTCTGCGTGGTACGCTGGCGACAACAACCGCATAGCGTCACAGCGAAGAACGAGGATAGTACGCGGCGCATCCCCTCCAGAGAGTCGGCGGCTGGTGCGAGCCGATGTGTGAAGCGCGCGGAAGCTCCCTCGTGAGCCACGTCGGTGAGCGGCAGCGCCTCAAGCGCGAGCAGGGTAGCCGACGGCGGGAACTCCCGTTACAGAGTCGGGGCGTGTTGGCGCCCTCAGAGGCCGCAGCCGCGAGGCCGCGACGAAACAAGGTGGTACCGCGAAGAACGCTCGTGCGCTGTTCGCCCTTGTCAGGGTGGATGGCGCTTTTTGCTGGCCCTGCGGCTGACTGACAGCCCATCCTCCCGCCTCTGCCTGTTACCCGTGTATTGGCTAGACATGCGTTCACAGAGAGGATGTGCAGGACATGGCGCGCACACACACACCACAGCGATCCGCTCGCCAGAGAGGCGAGCCAGCGGCCACGACAACCGCCAGAGCGGCGGCCAAATCGGCGGCCAGCGCTGAGCAGAAGGCGCGTCCGGCGCGTCCGCCGCGCTACGACTTCGCCGCCTTCGAGGCGCGCTGGCGCCGGGAGTGGGAGGCGCGCGCGATCTATCGCGCCGATCTGGAGCGCGCGCCGCGCCCCTTCTACAACCTGATGATGTTCCCCTATCCCTCCGCCGAAGGGTTGCACATCGGCAATGTCTATGCCTACGTCGGCTCCGACATCCAGGGGCGGCTGATGGCGATGCGCGGCTACGATGTCTTTGAGCCGATGGGCTTCGACGCTTTCGGCATCCACAGCGAGAACTTCGCCATCAAGCGCGGCGAGCATCCCGCCAAACTGACCGCGCGCAACGTCGAGCGCTTCCGCGAGCGCCAACTGAAGCGCATCGGCAATCGCTTCGACTGGTCGCACGAGGTCAACACCACCGACCCCGCCTACTATCGCTGGACACAGTGGATCTTCATCCAACTGTTCAAGATGGGGCTGGCCGAGCGCAAGACGGGCGTGGTCAACTGGTGCCCCAATGACAAAACGGTGCTGGCCGATGAGCAGGTCATCGACGGCCACTGCGAGCGCTGCGGCGCGCTGGTCGAGCGGCGCGAGCTGCCCCACTGGGCGCTGCGCATCACCGCCTACGCCGACCGCCTGCTGGATCACCTGGACACGCTGGACTGGTCGGAGCGCGTCAAGGCCGCCCAGCGCCACTGGATTGGTCGGTCGAGCGGCGTCGAGTTCGCGCTGGCCGTCGCGGGCCATGCGGATGCGCAGGTCAGCGTCTTCACCACGCGACCCGATACCGTCTTTGGCGTCACCTTCGTCGTCCTGTCGCCAGAGCATCCGCTGGTGGAGCGCATCACCACGCCCGCCCGCCGTGAGGATGTCGCCGCATATCGGGCGAGCGCCCCCGCGCGCCGCGCCGAGCGCGAGACGGAGCGCGAGACCGAGCGCGATGCAGCGGGGCGCGCTGACGAGGCCGCAGCCGCGCCGACGGGCGTCTTCACTGGCGCCTACGCTATCCATCCCATCACGGGCGAGCAGGTTCCCATCTGGATCGCCGACTACGTGCTGTTGGACTATGGCTCCGGCGCCATCATGGCTGTCCCCGCCCACGATGAGCGCGACTGGGCATTCGCGCGGGCGAAGGGCCTGCCCGTGCGCTTCGTCATCCGGCCCACCGAGGCGCATAACGGCGCCACGCCCGATGCCGCCTACACTGGCGAGGGTCGGCTGGTCGGCTCTGGTGAGTTTACTGGCCAGGCGTCCGCTGCGGCGCGCGAGGCCATCGCTGCAGAGTTCGAGCGGCGCGGCATCGGGCGACGGGTGGCGCGCTACCACCTGCGCGACTGGCTGATCAGCCGCCAGCGCTACTGGGGGCCGCCCATCCCCATCATCTACTGCCCGCAGCACGGCGCTGTCGCCGTCCCGGA
>DATBTW010000201.1:0-1531 GCA_036559055.1 Ktedonobacterales bacterium | reverse complement strand
CATCCTCACCGCCGTGGTGAGGAAACCAATCGGACGTGCAGATACACGTTATTATACGCGCAAGCCGCGCGCCCGGTTAGCCGATAGCCACCCAAATATCGTCGGCGCCGCATGATTGCGTAGCGCGGCTAGGCGTCCGCGTCCGGCTGCGACACATCATCAGGCGCCCAGTCGGTGCGCACCCGCAGGATGGTGGGCTGCTGCGAGAGGTCCAACTCACCATCCTGCGCGCCAGCGGTCGCTGGCGCATGCGCCGCCTCTGCGCCAGCGGACGATGCGGGCGGGCTTGGCTGACGCGGCGCCGATGCGCTCGGAGCCAGCCACGCGCCGCGCGGCGTCTCGGGCTGCTCCGGGGAGTGCGCGCGGCTCCAGCGCAGCGCATCGGCGAACTCCATTGCGCTCTGAAAACGCTCCGACATCTCGCGCTGGAGCGCCGCCAGAATGACCTCTTGCAGGGCGCTGGGCGTATCGCGGCGAAAGACCGTCAGCGGCGGCGCATCCACCATCATGCGCTTGGAGGCCGCCGCCAGCGGTGTCTCGGCCTCGAACGGCAGCCGCCCTGTAATCAGCTCATACAGCACGATGCCCAGCGAATAGAGGTCGGAGGATGGCCCACCCGGCTCGCCAAGCACCTGCTCTGGCGAGAGATAGTCGGGCGTGCCGATCACCTGGCCCGTCGCCGTCAGCGCCGTGATGTCGCCGCCGATCAACCGCGCGATGCCGAAATCCGCCAGCTTGGGCAGCAGCTCCAGCGGCGAATCGATCAGCATGATGTTCTGCGGCTTGACATCGCGATGCACCACGCCAACCGAATGCGCCACCGCCAGCGCCGAGCACATCTGCTCGCCGATGCTCCAAACCCAGTCCAGCGGCAGCGGGCCGACCCGCTTGAGCAGATCCTTGAGCGTCGGCCCGTAGATGTACTCCATCGCCAGATACGGCACCGGCTTGTCGGGGTCATCCGTCCAGTGGGTCTGCGAGCCGACGAGCACGGGCATGGTGTAGCCGTAATCGAGCACTCGCACGATGTTCGGATGCGAGAGCCGCCCCGCCAGCCGCGCCTCGCGCCGGAAGCGCGACGCCGCCTCATCTGTGGCGTTGGAGGCGTTCGGCTTGAGCGCCTTGACGGCGACCACACGCTGCGTGTGCAGATCGCGGCAACGAAAGACGACTGCCGTGCCGCCGACCCCCACCCGCGCCAGCGCACGGTAGCGCTCGGCCATCATCATCGCGGCGGCTTGTCCATCGCTGGCGCTCATACGAGGCGCTCACCCTCCTGCTGTGGGGTGTCGCTGGCGGGCGCCGCTCAGCCGTGGCGCCACAGGGCATGCTACCACACATCCGGCGCCAATCTGCCTGTGCTCTCGCCGCTCTCGCTGCGCTGACGCCTCGCTAGCGGCCTGGCAGCGCGAAGGCCGTCAGCGCGATCATGGCGTAGAAGGCGCAGAGTTGCAGCCCTTCGAGCCAGGTCGTCTCGCCATCCAGATTCACCAGCGCGTAGACAAAGACCACCAGCCCTACCGTCACCAGC
>DATBTW010000200.1:0-3912 GCA_036559055.1 Ktedonobacterales bacterium | reverse complement strand
TGCTGGATTTATCATTTCTTCATAGATGCGCGCTATCAGGGGCGCGGCTACGCTGGAGCGGCCCTGCGCGCGCTACTGACGCTGATCCGCGAGCGGCTGCCGCGCTGCTCCAGCGTCCAGCTCACCGTCCACCCGGAGAACGAGCGCGCCCAGCGGCTCTATCGCGGCGCAGGCTTCCGCGCGACTGGCGACCACATCGACGGCGAACCGCTCTACGCGCTGCGCTGGGAGGCCATCTGAAGCCTGAACAGACGGTGTGCAATGGGGCGCAGAGCATGGACACTCCGAACAGGGCGATGCTACAATAGGTGGCGCGACGCGGCGGACTGGGCTTTCCTCTGCGCGCCAGCCCAGGCGACCCCGCAGCGCAGGAGACGCCGACCATGCTCGTTCATGATTCGCGGGTTCAGCCGCCACAACTGGAGGGCTTTTCAGACATCCCGCTCTTCAATACCAAGGCGGTGGTGCGCCAGACGGGCGTGCCTGCGCCCACGCTGCGCGCCTGGGAGCGTCGCTACGGCGTCCTGACGCCACACCGGGGCGAGAATGACTACCGCCTCTACTCCGAGCGCGACATGGCGACCATTGCGTGGCTGCGCGAGCGTGTCGCAAACGGGCTGACCATCAGTCAGGCGATTGCGCTGCTGCGCTCGCTGGAGCCGCGCCGTTCGCCGCATCGCACGCGCCCCAGCGGCCCGTTGAGCGCCTCCGCTCCATCAGCCGCGACTCCCGCCGACGCCGGACGCCTCTCGCTCGGCGACATTGGCGCCGACCTGCTGCGCAACATCATCGCCCTGGATGAATCCGCCGCCACTCACGCCATTGCCCAGGCATTTGCGATCTATTCCGTCGAAGAGGTCTGTGTGGCGCTGCTCCAGCCGACGCTCGTGCGGCTGGGCGACCTCTGGAGCGAGGGCGGTGTGACGGTGGTGACGGAGCACTTTGCCACGACGCTGTTTCGTGGGCGGCTCGAAAGCCTCTTCCATAGCGTTCCAGCGCCCGACGACGCGCCGCTGACGCTGGTGGGCTGTGCGCCAGGGGAGCTGCACGAGCTGGGCGCGCTGATGCTGGCGCTGTTCTTGCGCCGCTGTGGTGTACGGGTGGCGTATCTGGGGCAGAGCGTCGAGTCGACCAGCCTGCTGACCACCATCGAGGCGACCCGGCCAGCGTGCTTGCTGCTCTCCGCGACGATGCGCTCTTCTGCCGAATCTCTGGTCGAAGTGGGGCAGCGTCTTGCCGCGCTGGGGCGGCGCCGCCCTATCTTCTACGTTGGGGGGCTGGCGTTTCAGCACGATCCAGACCTCGTCAGGCGAGTTCAAGGCGCATACCTTGAGATGGAGGCGCCCAGCGCGGCGCATGAGATTAAGCGTAGGCTCTCAGCATGACGTCAACGCACATCACCCAGACGCGCGAGCGCGAAGACGCACAGCGCACGCCTGAGCGGAGCTTCTTTGCGCGCCTGCCAGCCTACACCTGGGTTGGTCTTGCCCTCAACCTGCTCGCCTGGGCGTCGTCCTGGGGCAGACTGGGCTTCTGGTGGCCGTACACGTTCTTCCCGCTGTGGCTGGGCTTCATCCTCACACTCGATGGGCTGAATGTGGCGGTCAGCGGCACGTCTCCACTCAAGCGCAGCAAGGCGCGCTTTGTCGCGCTATTCCTGTTCTCCAGCCCGTTCTGGTGGGTCTTCGAGGGGTTGAACGTCCCCGTGCAGAACTGGCGCTACTACTACGACCACCACTACTCATTCGCCAGCAACTTCTTCTGGACCTCGCTGGACTTCAGCACCGTGTTGCCAGCGGTGATGGAGCTGGTCGAGCTGGTCGCGGCCATTCCCGGCCTTCGCCCGCGCCTTGGCCCGAAGGAGATCGGGCAACGGCTGCCGCTGGGCGTGGCGCTGGCGCTCTTCGCGGCGGGCGTGGCGATGGTCGTCCTGCCCTTCATCTACCCGCAGCGGGCCTTCGGGCTGGTCTGGCTCTGCCTGATCTTCCTGCTCGACCCCATCAACAACCTGCTGCGGCGCAAGTCAGCGTCGGCGCATCTGCTCGCGCGCGACTGGCGCTTCTTCGTGACGTTGCCGCTGGCGACGATCATCTGCGGCTTCTTCTGGGAGATGTGGAATTCGCAGGCGCTGCCCGGCTGGAAGTACACCGTCCCCTACATCAACGCCCCACCGTATCTCTTTGGCGGCCCGGTGCCGCACCTCTTCGAGATGCCGCTAATCGGGTACACCGGCTATCTGCCGTTCGGCATCGAGCTTTTCGTCATGTACCAGTTCGCGCTGCTGCTGCTCCGGATGCGGCGCGACAATCTGGCGGTGTAGAAGGCGAGAACCTCTCCCCTGTCGCCCTGCGGCGGGAGGGGGGACCACCAGCGAGGGGGAGCGCGCGGGGCATAAAGTGCGCTCTCGGCCATCAATGGCCAGCGCACGCGACGGTGGCTTGAAAGCCGCAGATAGGGCACGCGCCCGTCTACGGCGATGCAAGAGGGGCAAGAGGGGCATGTATGCCCCATCGTACCGTGCGTCGGCCATTGATGGCTGCGACGACTCGCCTTACGTCGCCTCGTAGCAGTGCTGGCACAGGCCGAAGATCGCCAGATGGCGGGGCCGCGCATGGAAGCCATACGTCGCCAGCGCCTCGGCGCGCAGGCTCGCCAGCAGCGCCTCATCCATCTCGATCACCAAGCCGCAGCGCTCGCAGGCGAGATGATGGTGTGGCGTATCGCCGACCAGCTCGTAGTGCGCCGCGCCGCCGCCCAGATCGGCCTGCGCCACCAGCCCCACCGAGACCAGCAGATCGAGCGTGCGATAGACCGTCGCCAGATTGAGCGCCGGGTAGCGCCGCGACGCCCACTGCATGATCTCCTCGGCGGTCATGTGGCCGCCTGTCAGTTGCATCGCTTCGAGCACGAAGAGGCGCTGCGGCGTGACACGCACGCCCAATCGGCGCAGGCGCTCGGTGTCATCTTCGTGGATGGCGAGCTGCGGCTCGTCAGCGTCGTCGCTGGGCATTCGGATTCCTCGGATTCCCTCGCAAGTCGCAGGTTGGGGATGCTGCTGAACGGGTCGGGCTGTCCAGGCTGCGCTGCGCGCATCTCGCGCATCTCGCGCAGCGCGCTACGCTCACCATCCAGCATATCACGCTGAGGCGAGGCCGCAGAAATTGACACTCCGCAGGGGCTAAAGCCCGACGGATTCTCGGTTCATCCCCGCAGGCTACCTTGCGAGTCCCCGAAGGGCCTGTCCGGCCCATTGAATGTTTCGGGCCGCGTTCTCGTCGCGGTCTAAGACCAGCCCGCAGTTTGTGCAGACGTGGGTGCGCATGCTCAGGCTCTTGGGTACGCGCGTCCCACAGCCGCTACAGTCCTGCGATGTGTAGGCAGGTGGCACGGCTATGACCCGACGCCCAGCGTATGCTGCTTTGGCTTCGAGGATGCTCCGGAACTGCGCCCAGCCAGCATCACTGATGCTCTTGGCGAGGCGACGGTTCCGGAGCAGGTTGGCGACCTGCAAGTCTTCGAGATAGATCATGTCGTACTGACGCACCAGATGCAGCGCCATCTTGTAGTGGAACTCCAGCCGTTGCCGCTGGACGTGTTGATGGGCGCGCTAAAGATGCCCAACCGCCTTGCAACGACCGCGGCTACCTTTCGTGCGACGCGAGACGACCCGCTGCGCCTTCGCCAGCTTCTTCTCGCCTCTGCGATAGTGGCGTGGGTTCTCAATGGCCTCCCCATCCGCCGTGATGAGAAAGACCTTCAGCCCGACATCAATGCCCGTCTCGCGTCCGGTGAGGGGGAGGGGTTGCGCGGGAACTTCCGCACAGGAGAAGATCACATACCAGCCATCGGCCTCTTTGGAGAGTGTGACGGTCTTCGGTATGCCCTCCAGCGAGCGACTCCAGCGCACCGCGA
>DATBTW010000199.1:0-3921 GCA_036559055.1 Ktedonobacterales bacterium | reverse complement strand
ACCAAGCGCGGCATCACCGTGGCGACCAGCGCGAAGGTCGAGTCGATCAGCGACGCCGATGGCAAGAAGCGCGTGACGGCCTCCACCGAGGGCGGCCAGAAGACCTTTGACGGTGAGTACGTGCTGGTGGCTGTCGGACGCAAGGCGCACACGGCCGGCATCGAGCCGCTGGTGAAGGCTGGCCTGGCGATGAATCGCGGTTGCGTGGTGGCCAACGAGCGCATGGAGACGAATCTGCCGGGCGTCTATGCGGTCGGCGATGTGGTGGGCCGCACCTGGCTGGCGCACGTCGCCTCTACCGAGGGCGAGATCGCGGCGGAGAACGCCATGGGCCACGACGCGCGCATGGACTACAACGTCATCCCGCGCGTCATTTACACCTTCCCAGAGATCGCGGCGGTTGGCCTGACGGAGAAGCAGGCGCGCGAGAAGGGCGGCAATGTGCGCGCCGAGAAGTTCCCGTGGATCGCCAACAGCAAGGCGGTGGTCGTCGGCGAGACAGAGGGCTTTACCAAGGTGATCCTCGGCGACTATGGCGAGATTCTGGGCGTGAGCATCTTCGGGCCGGACGCCACTAACCTCATCACGGAGTTCTCGCTGGCGATGCGCGCCGAGTTGACCGCCGATGAGCTGCTGGCGACGATTCACCCGCACCCGACCTTCAGCGAGGGACTGCGCGAAGCAACGCTAGCCGCCGAAGGCCGCGCCATCCACATCTTCCAGCGACCCAAGGCCCCCGCCAACGCCTGAGGCCCCCACCCCAACCCCTCCCCCGCTGCGGCGGGAGAGGGGCTTTTCGGTTGCGCCTGGCTGGCGGTTGAAACCGCGCCTGGGAGGCGGCCGCGGGCCGCCACACAGTCCGCCTGCGCGGACTAAAGACCGGGCATCCGCGCCTGTCCAGCGCAGTTACACCGCCAAACGTCAACCCTCCGGCTCTCTCTCCCTCTGTGAGAGGGCCGGGGTGAGGGGCGCGAAAGTACGCCGCGCGTTGGCAGCCGTCGCCATGCTGGCTACAATGGAGGCCGTGGCAGGACAGGCATGCGGGGAGATAGGCGCGGCAATGCGGCGATGGACGGCGAGACGCGGCGGGCTGGCGCTGCTCTGGCTGCTGCTGGGCGGCTGGCTGCTGGGCGCGCTGGCGGGCTGCGCTCCGGCGGACGCGCGCCCCCAGCCAACGGCGACCCCTGCCCCCGCGACGCTGCCACTGCCGCCGCTGCTGGGCGCCTATCACCTCTTCGTCACCGATCTCGTCTCTGGCGACCTCTATGCGCTGGGCGCGCAGACCTACGCCGTGGCGCGCAGCACACATGGGCTGGGCCTCTCACCCGATGGCCACTCGCTCTATGTCACCGATTCGATTGGCGGGCGTCTGCTGGTCTTCCATCTCAGCAATGGACGACTGAGCGATGAGCATGCCGTGAAGGTCGGCGCGCAGCCCGTGCATATGGTCGCCTCGCCCGATGGCCGCTACATCTTCGTGACCAACTTCTCTGGCTCCAGCGTCTCAGTGGTCGATACGACTACCTGGAGCCTGGCGCGCGCCATCCAGACGCCCGCCGCGCCGCATAGCATCGTCCTCTCGCCCGATGGTCGCTATGCTTACGTCGCCTGCTACCTCGGCGCCGCCGTCGCCATCATCGACATCGCTCAACAGGCGCTGGTGGGGACAATCCCACTGCCGCCACTGGCGCGACCCTATGGGCTGGGCATCAGCCGCGATGGCCACTACCTCTACGCCAGCGACAACTTCAGCGGGCGCCTCTTCACGCTGGATGCGCTGGCCCGCCGCGCGCTGACTTCCACGCAGGTGGGGCTGGCGCCCGCTCTCATTGCGCGCTCGCCCGATGGAACACGCCTCTACGTCGCCAATGGCAAGTCGCACGACCTCAGCATAGTCGATATCGCCAGCGATCCCGCCGCGCCCAGCGTCATCGCCACGACCCCGCTGGATGGCTACCCCCACGGCGTCAGCGTGACCCCCGATGGCCGCTACATCGCGGTGGCCGACACCATCAGCGGCCATGTGGAGATGGTGGATGCGCTCAGCCATCAGGTCATCGCCACCGTCGCTGGCATGCAGTACCCCAACGACACGCTGTCCCTGGCGGCATAGCAGGAGAGATCCAGATACAATCTCTGTCAGAGAGGATGCCCTATGACAAATAGCCCATCGAACGGGGATCCGCCGCGTCTGCTGCGCGCTCTGGACGCGCCGCATCTGCCCACGCCGAAGCGCTGCCCCAATTGTGGGTTTGAGGGTTCGCTGCAACGGGTGGAGCGCGATGAATTGATCGAAGGATGCGGCAACGTTGTCAAGCTGCGCGTGCAAGCCGATGTGTGCTCACACTGCGGCGAGCCCATCTTCGATCTGCGCACGATTGGCGAAATGCAGGCCATGGAGCGGCGGCTCTGCGCAGGCGACACGAGCGGCCTCGTGCAGACAGGGCTGGCCTTTCGCGCACAATAGGGGCTAGCCCCTACCCCTTCATTTGCTCGGCCAGCGCCTCGATGCGCTCGCGGGGGCCGTAGACCCAGACGGTGAAGTCATGGCCCACGCCCTCCGTCTCCACCTGGAGGTCGAACTGGCTGGCCAGCCGCTCGGCGATGCTGACGATGCGCTCGCGCTGCTCTGCCCCCGCGCCGCGCGCCGAGAGCGCCAGCCGCCCCAGCCGCTCCTCTGGCTCCAGCAGCGAGTCGACCAGCGCCACGAGCTGCTCGCGTCCAAAGATGACCTGCATGGGTGGCGTGTTTGGCTCCAGCCGCGCCGAGAGGTCTTCGGCGGGCGAGCGGCGGCGCACGGTCAGCCGTGGAATGCTCTGCTGCTCCTGCCGCGTGGCCTGGCTGGCACGCTCGTCCGCCAGGATGCGCTCGGAGGTGTCTACCGCCTCGTCATAAACTTCGCGCAGGCGTTCGAGCAGTTCGTCGCGCTCCTCGTCGCTGGCCTCGGCGTTGGGGTGGGCATAGGCGAAGAAGCCACGACGCATATCGTGGTAGATGAATGGCAGCTCGCTCTCGATCTTGCGGCCGCAGATGGGGCAGACGGCCACATTCAGCGATCCGGCCAGCAGGCGATAGAGTAACTGTGGCTCCAGGGTCACGTTCACCGTCTGGTACATCGTACTGGCAAACGTGGTTCCACACTCACAGGCATAGGTCATTGTCGAAGAACGCGGCATACGGGTCTCCACTGGTCTCCATCGGCGTCCGTAGATGACGCTGAACGCCTCGACAGTCCTCTCAGTGTACCACGCGCCCGCCTCACCCTGGCCAGGCGTCGCCCACAGCGTGGCGCCGCGCGATGCCCGATGGCAAGCGCGCTGAGGCCGAACGCTGCGAGGCTCAAGTGTTGTCCGGCTTGGGGAGCTATGGTATAATCCGCGATGGCGCACTTTTCGTCATGATGCTGTGTGCGGCGACATGGAAACGCCCTCCGCCGCATCCCATAGGCACACCTGATGGAGCCGCGCGATGTCGGCCTGGACGTGTATACGCCCAGCCACCGACGAGATGACTCCACTTCACCCCTTCAGGAGGCGCTCGTGATTGCGCTCGGCTATCTCTTCGCCGCCATCTTCTTCCTCGGTGGCTGTGGATTCGTCCTCTTCTCGCTGTTCTTCGCCGACACACTGAACGCGTTGTTCATGAGCAAGCGCAGCATGAAGAACAAGCTCACAACCTACGAATCGGGCGAGACGCCGATTGGCTCCGCGTGGGTGCAGTATCCGCTGGCGTTCTACATCTTTGCGCTGCTCTTCGTCGCGTTTGATGTCGATATCGTCTTCATCCTCTCGTGGGCTGTCATCTTTCAGCAGTTGAGCTGGTTCGGCTTCATCGAGATCGTCTTCTTCATCGCCGTGCTGGCGCTCGGCCTCGTCTATGCCTGGAGGAAAGGAGTCATCCGGTGGATCTAAGCGTTCAGCG
>DATBTW010000198.1:0-7111 GCA_036559055.1 Ktedonobacterales bacterium | reverse complement strand
GCGGCCTATCTGCGCGACCTCGGCGGCGAGATCATCACCAGCGCGCCCATCGCCTCGCTGGATGACCTGCCGCCCGCGCGGGCCATCCTCTGCGACATCACGCCGCGCCAACTGCTGCGGCTGGCGGAGAAGCGGCTGCCCACTGGCTATGCCGCCGCGCTGCGCCGCTATCGCTACGGCCCCGGCTCCTTCAAAATCGACTACGCGATGGATGCGCCCGTCCCGTGGGCTGATCCGGCCTGCCTGCGCGCGGGCACGGTGCATGTCGGTGGGACGCTGGAGGAGATCGCGGCGGGCGAGCGGGCGGTGGCGCGTGGGCAGATTCCAGAGCGACCACTGGTGTTGGTCGCGCAGCAGAGCCTCTTCGACCCCACGCGCGCGCCGCAGGGCAAGCATACCCTGTGGGCCTATTGCCATGTCCCCAACGGCTCGACCGTGGACATGACGGCGCGCATCGAGGCGCAGATCGAGCGGTTCGCGCCGGGATTCCGCGAGCGCGTGCTGGCACGCCATGTCAGCGGGCCAGCCGACCTGGAGCGCTACAATCCCAACTACGTTGGCGGCGACATCAACGGCGGGCTGCAAGACTTCGCCCAGCTTTTCACCCGTCCCACGCTCTCACTCGACCCCTATCGCACGCCCGTCGCGGGGCTGTATCTCTGCTCGGCGTCCACCCCGCCGGGCGGCGGCGTGCATGGCATGTGCGGCTACTGGGCGGCGCGCGACGCGCTGGCTGGCCCGCTGCGATAGACTACTGGAGAAACGGCAACCAAAAGCCCCTCTCCCGCCTTGGTGGGGGAGGGGTTGGGGAGGGGGTAGCCATGAGCGCGCCAGCCTGGCTCGATCACCTCATCCTGACCTACGGCTACTGGGTGGTGCTGGTCGCGGTCTCGCTCGAATCGATGGGCGTGCCGTTCCCCGGCGAGACGACGCTGCTAGCGGCGGCGGTCTATGCTGGCACGGGCAAGCCGCTGGCCATCGCCTGGGTGATCGTCTTCGCGGCGGCGGGCGCCATCATTGGCGACAATATCGGTTTCACGATTGGCTGGTTCGGCGGCTATCCCCTGGCGCGGCGCATCCTGCGGCTGCTGCGCGTACGCGAGGACACGCTGGACTACGCTCGCCGCTTCTTCGAGCGGCACGGCGACAAGACGGTCTTTCTGGGACGCTTCTTCTCGCTGCTGCGGGCGACCGTGGCGCTGCTGGCGGGCGTCAATCACATGCCCCGCCGCACCTTCTTCGTGTGGAATGGTCTGGGCGGCAGCGTCTGGGCGCTGCTCTTTGGCCTGCTCGGCTATTTCCTCGGTCGCAACATCCCCCTGCTCGACCGCGTGCTACGCGCGCTGGGGCTGGCGGGGCTGCTGGCCGTCGTCGCCTTCGTTGGCGGGCTGATCGTGCTATGGTTCATCCGCCGCCGTCGTAATGAGCAGGCCGCCCGCGCCGCCATCGCCGCCGAGTCACACCCGCCAGCGGATGCAGCGGCGGATGCAGCGGCGGATGAGCCGCTGGATTGAGGCGCCGTGCGCTATACTCTGGCGTGAGCGCCGACAGTGGGCGCAGAGGGGAGTCGTGGGCATGTCAGCCAGAGCAGGTGCGCGCGCCATGCGTGCCATTCCAGACATGCCGGAGGAGACGCAGCGCTGGGCGCTGGACGCGCTACGCCAGCGCCCCAGGGGCTTCCTGACCGACATCGACGGCACGCTCAGCTCCATCTCAGACACACCCGACCGAGCGCGGCTCTATCGCGGGGTGCGCCCGCTGCTGCTGCGCTGCCTCGACCAGTTCGATGTCGTCGCGGCCATCTCCGGTCGGCCTGCGCTGGATGCGCGCAGGCTGATTGGCATCCCCCAGATGACCTATATCGGCAATCACGGGATGGAGTGGTTGACGCCGCAGGCGCGTGTCCCGGAGGTCGCCCCGGAGGCGCGGCCCTACGAGGCTGCCATCGCCGACACGCTGCACGAGGCGCGCGCCCGGCTGGGCGATCAGGTTGGCGAGATGCTCTTCGAGAACAAAGGCGTCACCGCCAGCATCCACTATCGGCTCGCCAGTGATCCCGACGCCGCCCGCGCCGCTATCCATCGTGCGCTCGACCGGCTGGCGCGGCGGCGGGGCCTGCGCATCACCGAGGGGCGCATGGTAATCGAGATACGCCCGCAGGTGGACCTCGACAAAGGCACGTCGGTGCGCGCGCTGGTGGAACGCCGCGCGCTGGCCTGCGCGCTCTACCTCGGCGATGATCGCACCGACGAAGACGCCTTCCGGGCGCTGCATCAATTGCGTGCGAAGAGGGTGAGTCTCGGCATTGCCGTTGCGGTGAGCCACGCCGAAGCGCCCGCGTCGCTGCTGGAAGCCGCCGACATCACGCTGGCCTCCATCGCCGAGGTTCCGCGCTTCATGCGCTGGGTCTTGCAATCGCTCCAGCCCGTGTAAACCGGTAGCGTTGTGGCCCTTCTTCCCCTGTCCCCCTCCCCTTACGAGGGGGACAGGGGCCACTTCCGAGGAAAAATCAGGTGTATACCTGATGAAGCGATGGCTCGTTCCGAGTAGACTGTATGATACCGGACTGGACTGGGCTATCCAGCAGATGAGAAGCGATCAGACACGAGCCGTCGAGCGCCTGCATGGGCGTTCGCGCAGCGTTCGCGCAGCCTGCATGGGCGTCCCGCGCGACGCAGAGGGCGCGTCATCCGTTTCAGTCAGAAGAACATGGGATGACGATACGCGACTGACCTGCGGCTGACGGCTGGCCCACATGGGGCGCCGGAGCGGCCATGCGGCGCGTGGCGTTGCATGGGTCACTCGCTTCTGTTATCATAGGATGCCGGTGACGCCCCGCCAGTCCGTCCGCGACGACCTACATCCAGTACGCTGTCATCATGCGTTTCCTGCGACGGACCCCGGCCATGCTGCGGCGCCGCGCGCAAAGCGCTCTGACCCAACCATCGGGTGTCCCCGCTATGAGGAGGCAGTGTGAGCACACAGAACAAGGGCATGCTTGACCAGGCATGGTCCACAATGACGGAGAGCCAGTTGTGGCGATCAATCTTCCGCCACGGCTACCCCGACACCCCGCTGAACCAGTCGCTCGTCATGATGGGCAACGTGTTCTTGCACTTGCATCCCGTCAAGGTGAGCCGCAAGGCCATGAAGATCACCTATACCTGGTGCCTGGGCGGCCTCTCCTTCTTCCTGTTCCTCGTGCTGACGATCACTGGCGTCTTCCTGATGTTCTACTTCGTCCCTGAGCAAACAGTGGCGTATGCCAACATCCAGCAGATCACCAGCGCGGTCGCTTTCGGCAACATCGTGCGCAACATGCACCGCTGGGCCGCGCACCTGATGGTGGTGACGGTCACGCTGCACATGATCCGCGTGTTCTACCACGGCGCGTACAAGCCGCCGCGCGAGTTCAACTGGGTTGTGGGCGTGATTCTCTTCCTCGTCACCCTGCTGCTCAGCTTCACGGGCTATCTGCTGCCGTGGGATCAGATCGGCTACTGGGCGATCACCGTCGGCTCGAACATGGCCGGCTATGCGCCGCTGGTCGGCGCGCAGATGCACAACTTCCTGACCGGGCAGCCCGTGGGCGTGGGGCAGCCGACCCTGGTGCGCTTCTACACCCTGCACGTGATCGGCCTGCCGCTGATCGGCGCGATCTTGATGGCAGTGCACTTCTGGCGCATCCGGAAGGACGGCGGTGAGGCTGGACCTCCGCCTCCGTCTCGTCGCGAACTCGAGGCGGCCCGCGCGGAGTCGCAGAATGTCCCGGTCAGCGCGCTGAACTAGTCGCCAGACACGTCGCCAGGCGAGGGTGTTCAGCCTGAGGATGTTCAAAGGAGAGCGAGCATGACGACAACCGAGCCAAGGCCAGCGGCAACCCAGAAGCGGTACCGCACGCTGGCGGTGGTCAAGCAGGAAGCGATCACGCGCATCGAGCGGCAGCTCGAAGACTCCGTGTTCGTCTGGCCGCATCTTTTGGTGCGCGAGTTCTTCGCGGCGCTGATGATGACGGTGGCGCTGACGGTGTTATCGATCCTGATCAATGCGCCGCTGCGCGATCACGCGAACCCGAACCTCACGCCGAACCCGGCCAAGGCGCCGTGGTACTTCCTTGGCTTGCAGGAAGAGCTACACTACTTCCCGCCGACCGTCGCGGGCGTGCTGCTGCCGGGCTTCGTGCTGGTGGCGCTGGCTTTGCTGCCGTATGTGGATCGCAATCCCAGCCGCTCGTTCGAAGATCGCAAGCTATCGATCACGGTCTTCACGATGTGCGCACTCTTCTTCGCGCTGACCGTGCTGATGGGCAGCTTCTTCCGTGGCGGTGGCTGGCAGTGGCTGTGGCCATGGCAAGGGATCTCCTTTGATCTCTAGTCTCGCGGCGTCGCGCTCGGCGCGCTCTGAGCCATCTACGGCCCAGGGGCGCGTCGAGCGCATGGCCATGCGATAGCCACGCTGCGGACGGCGGACACGGCGACCCAGGCAATCACGCAGGCAATCACGGCGGCGACGGGCGAGCGCGCCCGGTAAGCACAGGGTGAGGATAGAAGCAAGCGATATGGGTATTCAGACACCACGCACCCCGCAAGAATACGAGGTGCTCAGCGGCGGCGGCGCCGAAAACGCCCAGCTGTCGCGCAAGGGACTCAGTCGCCGCCAGGTCTTGCGGCGCGCCGTCGGCCTGACGATTGGCCTGGTCGCGCTCGAAGGAACCATCGAGGGGCTGGTGATGCTGTACCCCAACCTGGCTGGCCAGTTCGGCTCGGTCATCACCCTCAAGGCCAAGTCCACCTACATCGCCGCCGAGCAAAAGGCATTCGCGATCGATCAGGCGGGCATGTTCTACGAGTCGGCGGCCAAGACCTACATCATGCACCTCAAGCCGGGTGGCAGCACCACGTTCCTGATGAGCGGCACGACGCTCGACAACACCACCACAGCGGAGAGCTGGACTAAAGATGCGGATGGCACATACTGGCTGGCGCTCTACCAGGTCTGCGTGCATCTGGGCTGCAAGGTGCCGTTCCGCAACGACTGCAACAGCTTCAAATGCCCGTGCCACGGGTCGCACTATAACATCGACGGCGAGTATCTGGATGGCCCCGCGCCGCGCAGCCTCGACCGCTTCGATATGTCGTTCGACAGCAACAACAATGTGCAGGTGAATACCGGCAAACTGAACCAGCGCGTTGAGCGCCCGGATGTCGGCACGCGCATCCTGCAGGTACCGGGCATCCAGTGCGCCGCCAGTTAATCGGCCCGCGCGTCGGGCGCGCGTCGCAGGCGACGCCGTGTTCGACGCGCTTTCGAGGTAGCATTGATGGAAGGTAATCGGAATCCTGGCCTGCTGGCGGTCACAGTGGGCGTGGGGTTAGCCGTTCTGTTCGCTCTGCTCGGCGTGACCTCCGTAGTCCAGGGGCGTATCGCCTTTGGGTTGGCGGTGGTGTCGCTGGGAGTCGCCGCGCTGGTCTATGTCTTCTACTCTCGTGGCAACGCGGTGACGAAGACCGGTTATGCGGCGCTCATCGTCACCATCGCGGTTGGACTGATCCTGCCTTTTCTTCTGGTCTCGCAGCAGCAAACTCAAGTGGACGCGCAGGCCGCACAGTATGATCTGACGCTGCAACGCGGCGCGGCGCTCTTTGGCCAGTACTGCGCGACCTGCCACGGCTATCAGGGGCAGGGGCTGAATGGCCCGAAGCTCAACAACAACCCCGACATCGCCAAACTGACCGACGAAGACCTGGCACGCATCATCTCCGGCGGCATCGCCAACCCGAATGATCCGTCGAAGCTGCTGATGCCCGCCTGGCTCGACACCTACGGCGGCTCGCTCACGCAGGACGACATCAACTATCTCGTGGCGCTGATCCGCTCGTCGGATCCGAAGTATACGGCGTCGAAGGGGCTGGCCAGCACGAATGGCTTTGACTACGTCTACGGCACGCTGATCAACTCGACCCAGCAGGCCGAGTACAAGATCGAGGCCAAGGGCGGCAGCAAGCCACCGGCCACCAACTTCGTGGATAAGACCGCTGAGAAGACGGTGACCATTGACGCGGTGGACTCGACCACCAACAGCTCGGGCTACGATTGGCAGGTCGCTGGCGGAACCTCGGCGGACATCATCATCAAGGCGGGAACGACAGTCGTCTGGGATAACCAGTCTACGGGCGGCATCCCACACAGCGTGGTGAGCGGCTCTGGCGGCACACCCAACAACAAGTTCCCGACTTCGCCGATCTTCTCACCTGGTGGCAGCTATACCTACACGTTCACGGCGGCTGGTGAGTATCCATACTATTGCGGCGTTCACCCGGCGATGGTCGGCTGGATTACCGTCCAGTAGACACGCGCCTGTCGTGCGCCTTTCTTTCGCGTTCTATCGCGTGGCGCTCATGTCTGCGTTGCTCGGCTCGCCTCCGGTGAGCTTGCGGCAGAGCGCATGAGCGACATGCGGCCCGCGCGTCGGCGTCCTTGCGCCGCCTGTAGAAGCGGGAATCATTGCTCTGAAAGGGATCATGATTCATGGCAGTGACGGCAGCGGCGCCCACGCGCGAACATGAACAGCCGATGTCGTGGGCCCGAGCGGTGGTGATGGCGGTGGGGTTCTTCTTCCTCGCCATCATGCTGGTCGGACAGGTTCCAGGCTATTTCTTCACCATCTCCACGCTGGCGAAGCTGACACGCTTTGAGCAGGGCTTCCTCGCGGCGGGCCTGCTCTCGGTGGGGTTGGGGGTCATCGCGCTGGAGATCGCGCTGCTCTACGACCCCAAGCCGGTCGTCCCGTGGCCCATCTTCGGGATCATCGGCGCGGGCGTGACAGCCATTGGCGCGTTCTTCCTCTTCCAGATCTACACGGGCTCCTGGCACGAGTATCTGCCTGACGCGGTCGTCACGTCGCAGGTGGTCAATGGCGCTACCGTCAACACGACGACCTACTGGCCGACGCCGGGGCAGGCATGGCTGCTGAATCCGAACTGGTTCCAGCCGCAGAGCATTGACTTGCAGATGATTGGCCTGCTGGGGCTGGTGATCGGCCTGGGCATGCTGGTGATCGCCGTGCTCAACCCCGCCATCCTCTCCGGGCGCTTCGTCGGGCCGACGCGCG
>DATBTW010000197.1:0-13596 GCA_036559055.1 Ktedonobacterales bacterium | reverse complement strand
CGATAGCGCCACCCGCGCCGTCGCACGCGACAAGCTGGAGCCGATCAGCGCGCAGGCGCGCACCGACCACAGCTACGATCAGCGGGCGCAGGCGGCGGATGAAGCGACCCACGCGCTGCCCTTCTCGCCAGGGACTCTCGGTTCGCCGCCAGCCGATGATCCGCGCGAGGCGACCCATGCGCTCCCGCTCTCGGCGATTCCGCAGGAAGCCCGGCCAGCCCGTCGCGCGCCGGGACTGCGTGCGGCGCTCCTGGCGCTGGCGGCGCTGGCGCTGGTCGTCGTCATTGTCGTGGCGGCGCTGGCCAGCAATGGTCTGCTCGGCGCCCTCGGCGGCTCCCCGACGCCCGCCCCCACCGCGACCATCGCTCCCACCTCCACGCCAGCCAGCGTCGCCTTCACCGAGAAGGGCCTCTACGCGGTGCGTTATCCGCAGGGCTGGGTCAAGACCGAGCGTAACGCGGCGCCGCAGTCCTACTTCGCGCTGCTGGCGTCGGGTGGCGACGCCAGTGTCGATGTCGAGGCGCAGCAGATCAGCCCTGCGCCCTCCGACCTCGCCGCGCTCGATGAGCAGACCATCAGCACGCTCGCGCAGCCGGGGACGTCGCCCGCCAACTTCAGCGCCGCGAGCAGCGTCACGCTTGGCGGCCAGGTGTGGACGCGCGTGACCGGCGATGCGCAGCTCATCGTCCCCAGCGGTCAGCCGCCGACCTACGGGCATGTGGCGGCGCTCTCCACCCAGCGCGGCCCCTACACCTTCACCATCCTCTGCATCGCGACCGGCTCCAGCGCCGACGCCGCGCGGGCCGCCTTCACCACCGACGATCAGAGCGCCTTCCAGCAGCTGCTGGCCAGTTTCGCCTTCCTGAGCCAGGGGTGAGTCCCCCACCCCAACCCCTCCCCCGCTGCGGCGGGAGAGGGGCTTCGCGGATTACATGTGGGGATGTATGTTCAGGGTCAGGTACAACTCGCACGCCAGCGTGGCGCCTAGCATGAGCAGCGTCACGACGACGATCAGGCAGCAGCCCCCGCCGCGACTCGTGGCAAGCTCTGGAGTTGGCGGCGGAGGCTGCGCATCCATCATCGGCTAGCCCTCATCTGAGCGGTCGGGGTTGGCGTGCAGCGCCTCCAGCAGCAGCGGATGGCTGTGGCCGTGCGACTCCATACCGAAGCCATCGGCCACGCGATTGAAATACTCGAACAGGCCGACGATGTGCACCGCCTCGACGCATTGCTGCTCGCTCCAGCCCGCCGCCTGGAGCGCCTCCCAGTCGGCGCGGGTGATCTTCGACGGCTCGCGGCTCAGCTTGTGGGCAAAGGCCAGCAGCGCGTGGGTCTGGTCATCGACTGGCGCGCTGCGGTAGTCGGTGGCGATGGCGCGCACGATGGCGTCGTCGGCCCCCTGCATACGGAGAAACTCTCCGTGCTCGGCTGTTCAATACTGGCAGCGGTTGGCGCTGGAGACGAGCGTGGCCAGCATCTCCTTGTGCGCGCGTGAGAGCGCCGTCTCGCCGAAGTGGGCCCGCTCGATGGCCCGCGCCATCTCATCGCCCAGCGCCGGGAAGGTGAACATGGCGGCGAGCATGCCCAGCTCGCCGTGGTTGCGCTCCAGCGAGCCGCTCAGCATGCGGCGTCCCTCGTCGCTGTGGGCCGCGTCGGGCTGCGGATGCTTCACCCAGCTCATCGTGCGCGTTCTCCTCGCTGATGATTTCAGTGAAAGACTAGCGGTCGGGGTGTGGCCAGCGCAGGATATAGCAGTAGGTCGTCGCGCCGCCCTGGATGCGGGTGACGATCAGTTGATCGAAGTTGGCGGGCTTGGGAAACTGGCGCTGCACCAGATGCTCTGGCCAGACGAGATATTCCGAGTGCGGGAAGTTATCGGGCGTGCCAACGGAGAGCCGGATGCGCTGCGGGAAGAGCGTCTGGCGCGTGCCCAACCATTCGTCGAGCGCGCCCTTGTTGCTCATCACCAGTGTTACGGTGGTGCGGCCCTCGCTGTGCGCCACGATCCAGTTGATGGCGTCGGCGTAGGCGGGGTATGCCACCTGCAGCGAGCCATTTTCGCCGTGCAGCCACTCGGCGGTGTAGCCTTCCGCCTGGTTGACGGTGAGCAGGCCGATGGTGGAGGGCAGCAGCATGGCCAGCGCGATCAAGATGGTGAACACCGCCGTCATGCCACGCCGCGCGATCACCTCGCTGCTGGCGGGCGCGCTGGAGGCGCCGCGCGAGAACAAACCAGCGAGCGGGCGAACCAGTTGCGTCTGCGTCCACGGGACCCACCGCAGCTGCAGCCACCGCGCCACGCTGGCGTAGACCCAGCCAGCGGTGAACATGACCGGCGGCGCCAGCGGCAAGACGTAGTGCGCGCCGACGATGATATTGAGCGAGGCGAACAGCGGCAGCATGCCGCCGAGCCAGGCCAGCGCGAAGACCGCTGTGTCGTCGAGGTGGGCCAGTGGCAGGCGCTGGTGGATGACACGCGCCAGGCGCCAGATGGCCCACACTATCCCCAGGAGCGCAGGAATGGTGAGGAGGAGGCTGACCTTGGCCAGCAGGATGTAGATGCCGATGCCCGGCGCCACATGATAGCCAACAACGCCATTCCAGAAAGCGTCGTGGCCGTTGGAAGCGTGGTTGTATTGGAACTGGATGCTGTTCCAGAGGCGGAAGATGGGATCAACCCAGATGGCAGGATCGAAGAGGTAGACGGTGAGCAGCCCGATGGGCAGCGCCAGCGCGGCCTGCCAGGGTGGTCGGCGTCGTGTGACGCAGAGGCTGTAGTAGAGCAGGTAGGCGACAATTGGCACAGCGACAAACACGGCAGTGTATTTGGAGGCGAAGGCCAGCCCGCCCAGCGCGCCCACCAGCAGCCACAGCCACGGGCGCCGCGCCGCATGCCAGGCCAGCAGCGCCGCCAGTGTCATGAAGCAGAGCAGGTAGGTATCGAGGTAGGCGATGGCGTTGAAGTAGGCCAGCCAGGGGCTGAGCGCCAGCGCCAGCGCGCCAAACGTCGCGCCGGCCCGCCCGAAGATGGGGCGCGCCAGAAAATAGGCGATGACGAGCGTGGCGATGAACAGGAAGACGCCCGGAAGTCGCGCGCCAATCAGCCAGCCCTGTCTGCCAAGGTTATGGATGCCATACAGCGCGCCTTCGCCCATGATGAGCTTGGGAAACGATGGCGCCTCGAAGTTGACCAGCCAGTACGGGTTGTGCAGGGCGCCAGCCCGCAGCATGGTCAGATCGGCGAGGCCCGTGGGGATATAGACGCTCTCGTCGGTGACGAGATCGAGCGAGTGAACCAGCGCGATACGTGGGAGCCAGGCGAGATAGACGATCAGAGCGGGGATGAGCAGGTTCCACCAGGCGAAGCGCGCCCAGCGCCACAGATCGCCAGACGTCATGCCGCTCCAGAGGCTTCCGTGGCGCAGTTGGGCGCTCTGCGTGTCTGCGCGTGACGCCGACGATGCGCTCCCGGACGCCTCAGGCGCAGATGGCGCTGAGGATGACCGTTGACTCACTGGCTACTCTATCCTCATCTGGTACGCTACGCTATGGGAGAACGTCCTGCGTGACGCTGGCGTGACGCTGGCGTGACGCTGGCGTGACGCTGGGCCACCCATGCCTGGCGCCCCGCCATACGTGCTGCGTCACTTGACGCAATGCGCATGCCTACGTACACTCGTAGGGAGTGTCATCGAACAGACGTTCATTATGATGAGCGCTCCGATGACGCTGTTTCGCACGGGCGCCGCGATACCTATGCGACGCGGCTTCGCGCCTTTCCCATCCCAAGCGCTGGAATTCGCTCTGGGTGGGGGGCCAGGGCCTGGAGCCGCCCGCGCTTTAGATGGGAGCATACCACGAATGGCGCGACTCCGGCAGAAAGGCGCCGCTTCGGGCGGCACGCAGCCGCCTCAGACGCTCTGGGAGCGAGCAGGCGCGCGCACGGGCAAGGGGGCAGAGGCGCTGTTTGATCGGCTCGACGCGCAAAACACGCAGAACGCCCGCGACACGGCCCAGGCCGCGCTGGCGCTGGAGCGTCTGGCGGCGCAGATTCGCGCGGGCGCGTGGGGCGCCGAGATCGCTGCGGCGGTCGCTGCGGCCCGCGCCGCGCTCGCGGCAGAGTGAGGGCGCGAGGTCGGGCGGCAAGCGCAGCCCGCGAGGTGAGGGAGTCGCGGCCATCAATGGCCGACGCACGGGACGGTGGGGCATACGTGCCCCTCTTGCGCCGCCGCAGGCGGGCGCGCCTCTGTGGCTTTCAAGCCGTCGTCGCTCGCCCGCCTTTCAAGGCCGAGAGCATGCCATCCCGCAACGCGACACGCCTCGCCAGTGGTTCCCTATCGGAGGGACAGGGGAGAGATTGCGCGCCTACTCCTCGCCGGAATCGTCGTCCTCCTCGGCGGGTGGCTGCGAGGCGTCGGCGCTGCGCTCGCTGGTGAGGGCGTAGTCCATGGCGCCTTCTTCGATGGGCACGGCGCGCTGTTGTTCCAGGCTCATGCGCCAGGTGTGGTTGAGGATGCTGACATAGGCCTCATAGCGGCGCGTGAGATCGGCTCCAGGCAGGTAGCTCTCCAGAAAGCGCATCAGCGGCTGGTGATAGCGCGTCAGCCAGTCGCGCGCGGCGGCGTCCATCCCCACATCGCGTCCGGCGCGTTCACTCAGCAGGTACTTATGCACGTTGAGCTGACGATAGATGCGCAGGGCCGCCGCGCGCGGGACGCGAATCCCCAGTAGATCATGGATCCGCTGCGTGTACCAGCGCGGGCGCAGCGTGGCGATGCGCAGCTCATCCCGTGGCAGCGCGGTGTCGGGGCCTTCTTCGTCGCGATACGCAGCGGCGCGGCGCAGGGCGAGGCGTCGCACATGGCGCAGATTCAGCACGCCATAGCCCAGCGCGTTGAGCCGTTCGAGACGCCGCTCCAGCGCTAGCAGCCCGCCCGCGCGCTCGCGACGCTGCGCCTGGCGGTCGGCGCGCAGCCCGGCGTAGCGCGAGATGACATAGAAGGCGTCGCCCTCAGTGATGAGCTGCGTGTCTTCGCCCAGCTCGCGTGCCAGCCGGATGTCCTCGGCCTGCCAGATCAGCGATTCGACGAAGGAGTCGAGGTCCTGGCGTCGCAGCCCCTCGCTGAGCGGGCCGGGCGTCACCTCCGCCGTCTCCGCGTCGGCCATCACGGCGGTCAGCCGCTGGGCGCTCAGGTCGATCAGCGTATTGGCCAGCGAAGGATCGCCCCAGTAGACGCCCGCGTCGTGCAGATCGGCCAGCAGTTCGGCGATGGCGTTCCAGAGCAGGCGCTTGTTGGCGTTGGTGAAGGGATAGCGATAGAGAATCGACTGTGGCAGCACACGCTCGGCCAGTCGCGTGACGCAATAGCCCGTGTCGCCTGACATGTAGACGGGTCGCCCGCCCATCTGCCCGACCTCGATTGGCTCGCCGCTGATGACCACCCAGCCAACCGGCTCCAGCGTGGAGACGTGGCGCGGCGCGACCTGCTCGTAGACGTGTATCTCGCGCTCCGCCGCCTCCGGGCTGGTCTGCTTGATGGCATAGCGCCGCCCACCGGCCTCCACGAAGATGACCTCGTGCCGCGACTCACCCTTGCGGATGGAGAGCATGGTGGCGCCGAGGTCGCCCCAGCGCTCCAGCGGCGCGCCCCAGGGGAGACCGCGCATGCGCAGCCAGTCCTGGCGCCCAACGTGAATGGCGCGCAGCTCGCCCGCCTGCGTGTCGCGGGGGCCGACGCCGCCCTCCAGCCGCTGCGAGCCACTGTCGTCTGCTGAAGGCGCATCACCCATGCGCGCATCGCCCGCGAGCGGCGCCCAATCCCACATATCCATGCTCACGTTGTCGCATGGCGCACGAAGATGGTCAAGCGATGGTCAAGCGATGCAGGTGGCGTCCGCAAAGCGATCAGCGACGATGAGGATCAGCGCACAGATCGTGACGAGCGCCAGATGCGCGCGGCTGAACTGGCGTCTAGCGTGTGGGCCTGCCGATGAGGCGCTGCCGCTCGTCGCGGAGGAGCTTGCGATGGCTTGAGCGGATAAATCAGACCAGATGGTACACTGCTGTCTGTATGCAGTGTGCGAGACAGATGGCAGGAGGCTGAGAGCGGCTCATGCGATTGCCCAATCTCCAGAACGCCCGTGTGGAAGAGCAGAAGGTGACCGCCTATTTGCTCTCGGATGAGCGCTCTGAGGGCAAAGCCGCATTCTTCGTCTCGTTCGGTTTCTCGCTTGAACGCTGGGAACTGCTCCACGATGCGTTACTTGCGCATGCGGCTTTGCATGAGGTGGTTCGTGGCGTCGACAGTCCGCATGGCGCGAAGTATATCATTGAGGGGTCGTTGACAACACCAGATGGCAGAAACCCACTGGTACGGTCAGTATGGATCATCGAGACTGGTAGCCATGCGCCGCGACTTGTGACGGCATATCCCCTGTGAAGGGAGGACGATGTGATACACGAACATGATCGCGTGATCTTCACGGTGGATCTTCCTGAGAGCCATCTCGCCGCTGGAGACGTGGGAACCGTCGTGCATGTCTACAAGGACGGGGCCGCGTACGAGGTCGAAGTCTTCACGCTCGATGGTCAGACATTCGATGTCGTCACGGTCGAAGCGGGACAGATACGCCCGGTGACGCGCCGCGATCTGCTGCACGCGCGAGAACTCGCCATATAGGTTCGTTCGCCTATGCTGGGCGTGCGGGTCTGCCGATGGGGCGCTGCTGCTCGTCGCGGGGGAGTTTGTGCTTGCCGGGGGTGTTGCGGTAGCGCAGCCGCTCGACGGGCCGCCCGCCGATCAGGTGCTCGCGCACGATCTCCTCGGCATCGTCGGGGGTGACACCCCAGTACCAGACGTTTTCGGGGTAGACCACCACCATCGGGCCGTGGCCGCATTGATCGAAGCAGCCGCTCTTGTTGATGCGTACCCGCGCGCCGAGGTCGGCCTGCTTCACCAGCGCTTTCAGCCGCGCATGCACGCCCAGCCCATCACCATCCACCTCCGGACACCACGAGCCGCTCGTGCAGACGAAGACATGCCGCTCCCAGATCGGCGCATCGGGCGCTGCCTGCGCTGGCTGAGAGTCGGCGGCGGCGGAATCAGAGGGGCGCTGGTCGGACATAGTGATGGTATCTCTCCGCTGGGTGATGCGCGCCTGGTCGCCTGAACTATGCTAGAACGCTGGTCGTGGCTGGCGCTGGCCTGCCCCGACTGCGCGCGTCGCTCTGTCGCGCCCGCGCCGCCGAGGCTGGCTCAGAAGCAGGAACAGGCCACCACGCGCGCTGACTCGGTGGTAAGCTCCTGGTACAGGTCACGCACGCGGTCGCCGATGCGCCGCCAGTCGAACTGCTCGATGGACTGGCGAGCGCTGGCCTGCATCTGCTCGCGCAGCGCGTCATCGCTCAGCAGCAGGTCTATCTGCTCGGCGAAGGCTTGCGGGCAGCGCCAGCGCACCAGCAAGCCGTTCTCGCCATCCCGTACGATGCTGGGCAGCCCGCCCGCCGCCGACGCGACGACCGGAGCGCCGCATGCCAGCGCTTCCACCGCGACCAGCCCGAAGCTCTCGTAGCGCGAGGAGACCACCACCGCATCGACGGCGTGATAGTAGGTCGGCAGATCGCGCTGTGGCACGGCGCCGGGGAAGCGCACGCGCTCGGCGAGGCCTAGCTCGGCGGCGCGGGCGCGCAGGCGCTCCACCTCTGGATCGCCCGCCGGATCGCCGCCCACCACCAGCAGGCGCGCAGGCGTGCGGAGCTGCGCCACACTCTCCAGCAGCAGATCGATGCCCTTGATGGGGTCGAGCCGCCCGACGAAGAGCAACGTGGGCGTCTCGCCCAGCCCCAGCGTGCGGCGCGCCTCGACGCGGCGCTCCGGTGTGGCAGGCGTGAAGGCGTCGAGGTCCACGCCGCACGGGATGACGCGCGTATGGCTGGGCGCCAGGCCATAGAGGCGGCGCAGTTGCTCGCCCTCCACCTCCGTCGAGACGATCACGCAGTCGGCGGAGGTGGCGATGCGCCCCTCGCTCTCGATGCGGATGGCTGCGGGGCCGTCCTTGGGCGCGCTGGTCGCTTCCAGCGGCAGCCCTTGCTGCTGCCCCTTCAGCCGCTCGACAGTGTGGAACATTGTCACATGCGGCGTATCCCACAGGCGGGCCAGCGGCGCGGCGGCGGCGGCGGAGAGCCAGTAGTGGCTGTGGACGAGGTTATAAGGATGCTCGTTGCGCGCGGCGAAGCGGGCGACACGGCAGGTGAACTCGGCGACGTAGGGGTGCAGCGCGCTCGGCGGCAATGGCTCGACGGGGCCAGAGGTGATGGTGATGAGGCGCACGCGCTCGGAGAGTTGCTGGATGTCTGGGGTGTCTGGCTGCGAACGCCGGGTGAAGATGTCAACGTACATGCCGCCCCGGCCCAGTTCGCGCGAAAGCTCACGAATGTAGACGTTCATGCCGCCCGCGTCGCGCGTGCGGCCAAGCTGGGCGATGGGGGATGTGTGCAAGCTGAACATGGCGACCCTAATGCACATCGACGCGCCCCCTTTCGCCCGGCGTCTGGGCGCGGGTACAGTCGCAGATGCGTGGCCACCGTCCTTC
Source organism: Ktedonobacterales bacterium (assembly GCA_036559055.1). GTDB lineage: Bacteria > Chloroflexota > Ktedonobacteria > Ktedonobacterales > JADMIN01 > JAKAIY01. The sequence continues at coordinate 5,004 of DATBTW010000197.1, read as the reverse complement.
TCCCGACGGAGCCGCAGCCAGCGCCAGCAATGCCAGCGCCGCCGTCAGCCTATCTCGCATAATGATCCTTGAATATCCTCGTGGCATACCTGGCGACGAAGCGCGCCGGACATGCCGTGCTGTGAAGCATGGTGAGCATCAAAATGACATGGGCCTGCGTCTGAGCGTCGTGCTGCGAGGCCAGCGCGAGGGCCGTGTTACTTCCCTAAATATACCTTAGGCTGTCCACGCTCCGCCAGTGGGGCTAGCCATGCCTCGCGCGCCGAGGTCAATCCATCCCCAGGCGGTGGGTCAGCGCGTCGGGCGTGGGATAGAGCCGCTCGCGGGGCAGTCGCGCCTGCGCGTTGGTAGCGCGGCCTTCGTCCAGCAGGCGGCGCAGGGAGCGCACGAGCGGCGTGGCGTCGCGTATCTCCAGCATCCACTCGTTGACGTAGCGCGAGACGAGGTCGCGGCTGATGCCCACCTGTATACTGCGCCGCTCCTGGGGCTTGCCGCGCAGGTCACGCTCAGGATCCCACTGCACGCGGACGGGCGCCGTCTCCAGGCTGCGCCGCCAGGCATCGAAGTCGCCATAGAGCGTCGGCTCGAAGGTGGTCAGCGTCGCCAGGCCCAGCGCCTCTTCCCAGCCTGCGCGGCTCATGCGGATGGCCAGCACGCGCTCCTGGCCAGGCTTGCTGGCCCAGCCGCAGCGCTCGATCATCCACAGGAACGATGGCTTGATCCACGTCATGCGGTTCAGGCTGAACGGCTCGACAAAGCGCCCTGCCCGCAGCGCCGCGTCGGCAATCTCCGGACGATAGGCCTGATAGACGATCAGCGAGCGCTCGTCATAGTCGGCGCGGATGGCCCGCTGCCCCATCGCGATCCCTCCCTCGCCACGCGCCTGCTACGCGCCATGCGCGGCCAGCAGCGCCTCGATCGCGCCGATGGCCTGCGTGTTGTCCTGGAAGAGTACGCCGTGAATGCCGAAATCGCGGGCAGCGACGATGTTGGAAGGCGCGTCATCCAGGAAGATCACCTCGGCGGGCTGGACGCCGAGGCGCTCGCACGTCAGCGCATAGATGCGCGCGTCGGGCTTGGCGACGCCGACCTCATGCGAATAGATGATGAGATCAGCCATATCTTCGAAGCCACGCGCCGCCTGCTCGCGCTCCCGTGCGCCGACGAAGCTGTTGCTGAGAAAGGCCGTCGTATAGCGCGGGCGCAGGCTGATGAAGTACGCCGCCAGCTCCGGGTTTGGCTCGCCGATATACGTCTCCCAGTGATCGTCCATGAAGGCGTCGATCGTCGCAGCGTCCCAGCCAGTGGCCGCGCGCAATGCGCCGACCCACTCGTCGTAGGAGCACGTCCCCAGCGCGCCATCCTTCCCCTCGGCCTGGAGCCGCTCATCCATCGCGGAGATCGCCGCAGAGAGCGCGTCCGGAGCCATGTCGAGCCGCTGTTCCCAGCGCGCCAGCATCTGCGGGAAGCGCGAGGTTGGGTCGCCGCCCTCCGGGATGACCTCCAGAATGCCACCAATATCGAAGACGACCGCTTTGATTGCCACATTCCAGTCCTTCCAGAGTGCGTTCAGATACAGTGACCGATGGGGCGTCAGTCGCGGGCGATCAGGCTCTCGGTCCAGGCGCGGGCGACCGGGCCATCGGGCGCGCTGATGGTCTGCCAGAAGCCCAGCGCGCGCGAGCGAGTCAGCAGCGGCGCGGTGGTGGCGACCGTCAGCGCGTCGCCAGGCTGCGTCGGGCGGATGTATTCGAGATGGTAGAAGCGCGGGCGCAGGCGGATGGGGGCGCCAGTCAGCGCGCCCTGCACGGCGGTCTGATACGCCGCTTCGTGCAGCCAGTCCAGATAGACGCAGTTATTGATGTGCTGCTGGGTGTCGGCCTCATATTCGCGCGCGGTCAGCCGCATCTCGCTGACGATGGGCGCATCGCTCAGCAGCGGCTCGGGCTGGCGCACGCGCATAGCGCAGCCCCACGGCCCCATGCGCGCGACGAGGTCCACCGGGATGCGCGTGGGCAGCAGTCGCTCGCGATTGATGTAGGCCCAGCGAGCCGAGGCGCGCGCGACCAGCCGACCGCTGTCGGCGCGGGTGACGAGGTAATCGCGTGTGGCCTGCACATGGCGGAAGTCGGCGACCCAGGTGGCCAGCTCCAGCGCGTCGTCGATCTGCGGCAGATCGCCCAGCAGCAGCGACATCTCGCGCACGACCCAGGCGCTGTTGTGGTCGCGATACCAGCGGTTGTCGAAGCCCAGCGCGGCGGAGGCGCAGGTCGCCAGATGCTCCAGATAGCGCAGGATGGTCGCCGGATGCGTGCCGCCCGCGCGTCCGGCCTCGTAGCTGCGCACCGTCAGCGTGTCGCGGAAGGCCTCCGCAGGCGCGCGCAGAGCAGTATAGGCGCCGCTCGGCTCCAGTTCCTCGTCCAAATCCTCATCTCTGCTCGCCATGCTGCGCTCCCTGGCCATTCCGCAGGCGCCCACGCGCCGCCTCTGGGAGTGTAGGCGCGGCGGCAAGCGGCTGTCAAACTGCCAGGTGAGAGGATGACGTACGGCTGCTCTAGCGGCGCGCTGGTGGGCGCTGGTTGAGCGCGCGGCGGGTGCGATGCGAGAGCGCAGGCGGCGCGTGTCGTCCGGATGGCGAGAGCTGGCTGTGGCCGTTGTGGCCGTTGGGCGCCTCCTCGTAGGCTGGCTCATCGCGCCGCTGCCAGCGGGTCAGCGCGATCAGGAAGGATGCCAGCGTCAGCAGGTGGACAACCGTGCACCACTCGCAGATGCGCTGCACCAGCACGATCTCGCAGTAGACGAGGTAGATGATGAAGGCCAGCCCGAAGACGGTCAGCAGCAGCGTGGAGATGCGCAGGCGCGGGTCTTCCGCCTCGCCGCGCCACGCCCAGCGCAGCCCGGCGACCGCCAGCGCGCCCAGCGCCAGAAACCATAGCATGCCAGGGATGGTGATGGGGATGCTCGTGCCGGGGATGACCGAGTAGACGCTGGATGTCACCGACTGGCAGTTGATCAAGCCGGTGGTGTTGCAGACCAGTTTCACGCTGCTATCGTAATGCGTGATGGTGAGGTAGATCGAGATGCCCAGCCCCGCCACCGCCATCAGCAGCAGCGCCGTCAGTCCGAGCTGCTGGCGCGCCAGGGTCAGCAAGCGGCTCGTCAGCGTCTCGCCTGTCGCCTCATCGCGCCCAGAACGTCCCGGCGCTGTCCTCTCCATCGTCACCGTGGCCTCCTCACTTTTTTGCCGCTACTTTGCCTGGGGCAGCGTCGCTTCGAGCTGCTGGATGACGGACGTTCCGCACACGTCGCCCGGCTGGTTGTTCGTCAATTTGCAGATGGCTGCGGTTTGCAGGTTCGCGCCGCCAACGATGGCCTTGGTCGCGTCGCTGTTGGGATCATTCAACTGGCTGGAGATCTGCTGCCAGTCGAGATTCTGAAGCATCGACGGCACATATAGTCCGCTGGTCGTCACGTACTGGTTGCCATAGCTCATGAAGGGCACGCCGCCCGCCTGCGTCGTGTAAGGCGGCACGTCGTAGGTCGCCAGCGCGTGCGCGGCGGATGGCCCCGGCGTGGCCAGTTTGGCCCCACTGCGGTCGGCGTCCTCGGTCGAGGTGAAGGTGATGTACGTGCTGGTATAGGTGGCGTTGTGGAAGGAGAAGGTCGCCGTGCTGGGGTAGACATCGCTGTTGGATGAGCGCATCAGCTCCAGCCCGCTGAACGAGCCGAAGCGACTGAGCGCCACCACTGTTGACCAGCGCGTCGCCGCGCAGTAGGGGCACCACTCCGCGCCGACATAAATCACCTCTGGCTTGCCGTTCGCCGTCAGCAGCGCGGTTCCCTTCGGCGTCGCCTGAAAGACCTTCAGCGCGGTTCCCGCCCCTACTTTGGCGAAGACCGTCGGCGAGACGCCGGAGACGTCGCGCATGACCGAGGCTGGAACGGGGTCGCCAATGCCAGTCGATACCCGCTGATTCTGGAGCTGCGCGAAGATGATGAAGGCGGCCACCAGCGCGATCACCGCGCCCACCGTCCCCAGCGCGAAGAGGTTGCGCCGCCACCACGGCGGCTGAGTATAGCGGCTCGGTTGCGGACGCCCCCCGCGAGCGCTACCACCGCGCCCCGCGCTGCCCGTCCCCGACGCCTGGCGGATGGACGCCAGCCGCGACGAACTGCCTCCCGCCGCAGTTGGGCGCGCGGGGTTGGGCTGCGCCGGGCCAGGCTTCGCGGGCGAGGCGGGCATGCGGACGCTGGGCTGCTGCGCGCCGCTCGCTGGGCTGCCAGATGCGCCGCCAGATGCGCCGCCAGATGCGCCGCCAGATGCTGGCCGCTTCGGCTGGGGTCGCTGGGGCTGGCGTTTCGCTTTGGCCATCGTGTCCTCTGTGTCCTCTCGCTGCCTGCTCTGATTCACTCCGCCGTCGAAGCGGCGTGCGGCGACGGCTGGGCCGCTGGGTCATCGCCCGCCATCACCGTCTCAGCTTCTACGTCAAATTCACCCGCCGCCTCACGCTCGGCGCGGTCGCGTTCGCCCACCCAGAGGAAGAACGTGGCGCTCAGGGCGATCAGATAGGGGATGTTGGTGGGCAGCCACATAATCAGCCCGCCAAGCTGCTGGTCGCTCAGCGGCGACAGCCCCCAGACGCGCGGCGCATCGATATAGGGCGTGTAGAGCGGGTGGGCCGCGAAAGTCAGCAGCGCGCCCAGCGCTACCATCGGCTGGCAGCCGACGAAGAGATAGAGCACCGCGAAGCCGCGCGAGATGCGTGGGATCAGCGGCGTGGGGCTGAGGATCGGCAGCCAGTACATCAGCCCGAAGATCAGGAAGGTCAGATGCTCCAGGATGTGCACGGCGTCGTTGGCCAGCGTCAGGTCATAGAGCGCGGGCGCGTGCCACAGCCAGATGTCGGCTTGAAAGGCGCCGAACGCGACGATCGGATTGGCCAGCCAGCGCGCCACCGTGCGCGCGCCCGCTGTGCGCAGCGGCAGCTCGGCCAGCCAGCGCGG
>DATBTW010000196.1:0-17602 GCA_036559055.1 Ktedonobacterales bacterium | reverse complement strand
GTTGGATGACGCCGTAGCGTTGCTCGAAGCGCTCGGTGAGCGCCAGGCGGCTACAGATAGCCAGATTGCCCGCATCGACGAGCGCACCCAGCGGCTGACACCTGCGCATGCGCGCGCCATTCAAGAACAGGTCGATCGGCTCGTGCGCGAGACGAAGCGGCTGGCTACCCCACTCACCTACGCCATCATCTACGGGCGACTGAAACATCGCTTCCGCGCCAACTCGTATCGCGAGATCGCCGACGACCAGTACGAGCGCGTGATAGCCTATCTGCACGAGGAGTTGCAGCGCGCCACGCAGGGCGACACGCCAACGCAGGAGCGCTTGCTGTAGCGGCGACACCGTAATGGGGAGAACACGACGATGCGCGCGGAGATCATCCTGTACGATGGGTTCGACGACCTCGACGCCTTCGCGCCGCATGAGGTGTTGCGGCGCGCTGCGGCGGTGGTCGCCGATTTCAGCGTAGACCTCGTGACGGTGGATGGCGCGGAGAGCGTCACCTCCGCCTATGGTGTGGCGCTGGGGACGCCGCAGCGGCTGGAGCAGCCCGATCTGCTGCTGGTCCCCGGCGGCGGCTGGGCGGCGCGGGCGCTACAGGGAGCGCGCGCCGAGGCCGAGCGCGGCGTCATCCCCGCAGCCCTGGCAGAAGCGCAGGCGCGCGGCGCGACCATCGCCACCGTCTGCACCGGCGCCATGCTGGCCAGCGCGGCGGGGCTACTGCGCGGGCGTCATGCCACGACCCATCACAGCGCCATCGCTGACCTGCACGCGGCTGGCGCCGAGATCGTCGCCGCGCGTGTGGTGGACGATGGCGACCTCATCTCCTCGGGCGGCGTCACCTCCGGCCTCGATCTGGCGCTGTGGCTGGTCGCGCGCTTCCTGGGCGCTGACCTGGCGGTCGCCATCGAAGGGCAGATCGAGTACGAGCGGCGCGGAACCGTCTGGCGGGCGCGCTGACACCGGGCCTCCAAAACGGCAAGCGCGGCAGGAGTTCAGGAGGAATACACAAATGGGCAACCAGCAGGCGCAACCATTCGCAGGATCGGTTGCGCCAGGCACGCTGACTCCCGCAGGTCTGTGGCCGCGCGTCAAAGCCTTCGGCGTTGATTACCTCTTCATCGCCGCCTATCTGATCGTGCTGAGCGGTGGCGTCTGGGGGTTGCGGCTCACCCCACTGCGCAGCCTGCTCGCCACGCTCTATGGCGCGCCATCTACCGCGCAGTTCACCGATTCGCTGCTCTTCGATATCCCTGTCATGCTCTACTTCGCCCTCTTCGAATCCTCTGAGTGGCAGGCCACGCCTGGCAAGCGGCGGGTGGGCCTGCGCGTGGTCACGGAGAGCGGCCAGCGCATCGGGCGGCCACGCGCGGTTGGCCGCATCATCCTGAAGTTCCTGCCGTGGGAGATAGCGCACACCAGCATCTGGCATACGCCGGGCTGGCCACAACATGCCCAGCCAACACAACTCAATCTGGTCGGTTATCTGGCCGTTTATGCGCTGCTGGGCGTGTATATCGTCACGCTGCTCACCAGCCGCACACGCCAGACACTCTACGACCGGCTGACGCGGACACGCGTCGTCTATGCGCCGTCGACAGCGCCGCGCTCACACGCCAGCTAGGCCGACTACTTATCGACGCGGGGCGCTCGCCAGTAGCGGCGCGTGCCGAGCGCGTCGCCTGGCTCATTGGCGCTGGAGGCCACCCAGCCCGCGTGCAGCAGGTGATTGATCGCCTCCAGCACGATGAACGGGCGCGCCGCCTCCTCCAGGTCGTGAAAGGTCACCTGCAAGCGCTGCTGCGCCTCACTCAGCGTCATGCCATCCGCATCCGGCAGGATGGCGTAGACGGCGTCCGCCAGGCGGCGCTGCGCCTCCCAGCGTTCGCTCTGCCGGGCGACGGGGTCGAGCGCGGTCTGGCTCATACCTGAGCCAAGCGAGCCCGATGCGCGCGATGGGCCGGAGGGATGCATGAAGCGAATGGCGAATGTGCAGGCGGGCGCGCCATGACGCATACACGTCTGCTCGAACACCTGCGCCTGCTCGCCGTAGCGCTCTGCTGTGCCCTCGATGGCGCCGATCAGCAGCGGGCAAAGCTTGCGCGGGCTGTCGTAGGTCAGGTAGAGGCCGTTCGGCTCGTTGGGCATCGCCGCATAGCCAAAGAGCGGCGGCGTCACGCCCTCCTCCGCATGCGCCATCTGCTCGTGCGCTTTGCTCATCGCCAGCAGCAAATCGCGCGCGGAGTGGATGTCGTTGAGCAGGTAGGCGCAGAGGCGGCTGGTCAGCCCGTTCAGCATGAAGAAGCGCCCGTACTCGTGCAGCAGCGTATCCGCCGAGGCGCGTGTGAGGTGGCTGGCGGCGCCGACACCAGCCAGCAGCAGTTCGTCGCTGTAGACGCGACTGGTCAGGGGCGCGTCGCCAACGCCTTCGCCGATGGCGCGGCGATAGTCGTTAAGCAGGTTGGCGCCGAATCGTTCGGCCAGGTACTTTTCCCAGGTGACGAAGACAAGCCCGTGCATAATCCCTCGAGTTCCACTGAACACGCTCGACTGGGGAATCCTGTGCCCATCGCTTGTACATCCTGGCGAATATTATAATGTCGTGACGTATTGGCGCGCCATGTCAAACGCTCGTCAGGATGGGCTACCTGAGAAGTTCGCCATATCTGCGTATCTCGACGCCTGCGGCCAGGCTCGCCTGTGGCCAGCGCATCCGGTTGTCTGGTAGAATGCCAGCACGCGCGCGACGCAGCGTTGCGTCAAGCCGCGACAACCAGAACGGCCACCGGAAAGAGAGCGACGGAGCGATGGCGACACAGCACGATCACTGGGATGCGATCATCATTGGCGCGGGGCACAATGGCCTGGTGGCAGCGGGCTATCTGGCGCGGGCAGGCAAGCGTGTGCTCGTGCTGGAGCAGCGCGACCGCGTCGGCGGTGCCTGCACGCTGGAAGAGCCATTCCCTGGCTTCATCATGTCGCCCTGCGCCTACGTCGTCAGCCTGCTGCGCCCGGAGATCATCCGTGATCTGGAACTGCACAAATACGGCTTCGACGCCTACGTCAAAGACCCGCAGATGTTCGTCCCCTTCCTCGATGGCGAGCATCTCTTCTTCCGCGCCAGCACTGAGTTGACGATGGAGGGTATCCGCAGGCTCTCGCCGCACGACGCCGAAGCCTATCCGAAGTTCCTGGCGTTCTTCGACCGCGCCTCGGAGATCCTCAATCCCATCCTGCTGGAAGAGCCGCCTTCGGTCGCCGATCTGGCGGGGCGCTTCAAGGGCGAGGATGAGGAGATCTATCGGCGGCTGATGTTCGGCTCGCTCTATGACATGCTGGCCGACTATTTCGAGTCGGACTACCTGCGCGCCGCCTTCGCTGGGCAGGGCGTCATCGGCGCGTTCATCGGCCCGAAGACGCCTGGCTCGGTCTATGTGATGTGGCATCACATGTTTGGCGAGGTCAACGGCGAGAAGGGCATGTGGGGCTACGTGCGCGGCGGCATGGGCAAGATCAGCTTCGCGATGGCGGCCTCCGCCGAGGCGCACGGCGCCCAGATTCGGCTGAATACGCGCGTCCAGCGACTGCTGACGCACAATGGGCATGTGGAGGGCGTGCGGCTGGAGGATGGCGAGGAGCTTCGCGCCGATGCCGTGCTCTCCAACGTGGATCCCAAGACGACCTTCCTGCGCTTCTGCGACGCTTCGGATCTGGATGCGGGCTTCCGCCAGCGCATCGGCCAGTTCAAGACTGAGAGCGCCACCTTCAAGCTGAACGTCGCCCTGCGCGAGCTGCCCAGCTTCGCGTGTCTGCCCGGCACGACGCCCAGCCTGCAACACTTCGGCTCGTGCGAGATCAGCCCGACGCCCGATTGGGTGCAGACCGCCTACGAAGACGCCATGCACGGCGAGCTTTCGCGCAAGCCGTGGATCGAGGCGTACATGCAGTCATCCACCGATCCTACTGTGGCGCCAGAGGGCAAGCACACCATCTCGATGTTCTGCCAGTACGCGCCCTATCACCTGCATGGCCGCGAATGGACCGACGCCGAGCGCAACGAGATGGCCGACCGCATCGTCGCCACGATGACCGAGTTTGCCCCCAACTTCGCCGACGCCATCATCGACCGCCAGATGCTCAGCCCGGTGGACATCGAGGCGCGCTATGGCCTGCCGAACGGGAATATCTTCCAGGGCGAGATCACGCCCGACCAGCTCTTCTCGCTGCGCCCCTCGCCGGAGTGCGCGCGCTACCGCACCCCGCTGGCGGGCCTCTACCTCTGCGGCTCTGGCTCGCATCCCGGCGGCGGCGTGATGGGCGCGCCCGGCCACAACGCCGCCCAGGCCCTGCTGAAAGACTGGAGCGCGGCGCAGTAGAGGGCAGCTCAACCAAAACTTGTCATAACTACGCACTATTTCGGATAGGCGCGTGCGATGATGAGCCGTATACTGGCCCTGTTACCGTGTGGCGGAGGGGTTATGTGCGGGTGATAGGCGCAGTGGGTGGTTGTACCCTTGGTGACGAGAGCGCCACGAACGTCTGAATTCCCTGGGGTTGAATGTAGGCGGACACATCGGGCGGGGAGCGTTGATCTGCTCCCCGCCTTCTTTGCGCTCGCGACCGCGCTGTGACCTTCCCCTGGTCGCCAGGTGGAACATGCCCGCTCTCACGTCATGAGGAAGCGGGCATGTCGCGTCTGCGTCCAATGCGCGATCAATGCGGGTATAGTGATCAGAGCGGCGTGCGGGCGAGATACTCGGCGCGATGATCGAGAGGCGCAGCGGTGCAGGACGATCAGACGATTCTGACGCAGGAGCATCCAGAGGGTGTATTCACTATCACCATCAATCGCCCTGAGCGCCGCAATGCGCTCACCGTAGCGATGAGCGCCACGCTGCTCGACATCTACACCCGGCTGGCGGCGAGCGGGCCTCGCGTCGTCATCATCACTGGCGTGGGGCAAGCATTCTGCTCAGGCGCTGATCTGCTCTCCGAGACGTTCCAGAGCGGCGACCGCACGCAGGTGTCACGGCAGATTGGCGAGGCGCTGCGAGACAGCTTCAACCCGATGATGCGGGCGTTCCATGCGCTGCCCTGCCCCACCATCGCGCGGGTCAATGGCGTCGCGGCGGGCGCGGGCGCGAGTGTTGCGCTGCTGGCGGATATCGTCATCGCCGCGCGCAGCAGCAGCTTCATCTTTCCCTTCGCGCCGCGCCTGGGCCTCGTCCCCGACCTCAGCGCGACCTGGACACTGCCGCGCCTGGTCGGGCGGGCGCGGGCGCGTGGGCTGGCGCTGCTCGGCGCGCCTCTGGATGCGACGACGGCCGCCGCGTGGGGGCTGATCTGGCAGGCGGTGGATGACGCCGACCTCGACACGACCGTCGCCGCTGTGGCCAGCAAGCTCGCGGCTGCGCCCACAGAGGCGCTGGCGCGCACAGCGGCGCTGCTCGACACCGCGCCTGATCAACCGCTCGCCGCCCAACTCGATCTGGAGCGCGAGGCGCAGGCGGCGCTGGCGGCGCGCGACGATCTCGCCGAGGGGCTGGCGGCGTTCGCCGAGAAGCGTGAGCCGCGCTTTCACCGCGCCTGAGACGGCGCGCCACCATCTGATTGGTCGCCTGCCCCGTCTCGGTCTGCGTCGGGCCGAAGCCCGCCGCGCGGTACTGCCCGCTGGGATCGATGTTGCTGAGTGGGTTGTTGCCCGCGTAGACACACGGGTTGTCGGCCAGATAGAGCGGCGCCCGGTCCAGCGGATCGCGCGAGATGAAGCGGCCGATGGTCGGGTCATACGCCCTGGTCGCCATCCAGTCCAGCCCGGCGGTCGGAGCGCACGCGGTCGGGGCCATCGAAGCGGTAGGGGTTGGTTCGGCAAGCGTAGCTTCGAGTTCAGCGGTGCGCTCCTGGTTCGTCATGCCTCTATGCTATCCTACCAGTGCACGTCCGCCTGAGCAGTTACCAGAAGACTTTGCAATCGCCCTGCAGGATGGCGGCTGTGAGCCAGTTCACAGCGCTGTCCGTTCGCTTGCGGCGCGCAGACGCCATATGCTACGATGTGATCCGGTATGTCTCACTCAGGTATGTGCCTAGCTGGCTGATTCACATTTCACCTGATTGCTCGTTCATTCTCTGCGCGTTGGCTCTCTCATACACGCCATATTCTGGTGTGGACGTTCTCTTGAGCTATCAGTGTGACCTTGCATCATGTGCGCGTCGCAGATGGGATGCCTGACCTGGCGCCATGTGACGTGAATCAGCCTCCATATGTCGCGATCCTGGCCCGACCACGGCCTGGTTCTAGCCTGGTTCTAGCCTGGTTCTGGCTACGGCGGCGTCTTCCATCACCTGTCCATCACATGAATGCAGTAATGCAGCTACACCTGCGCAGGAGCGCCTCACATGCAAGACGAAATCGCGCTGTTCATCGACTTCGAGAACATTCGCTACAGCCTGTTGAATGTGCAGCGGCGTGAGCCAGATCCTCAGGAGTTGATCTCAATCGCGGGGCGTTTTGGCCCGGTCATGGTCGCGCGCGCCTATGCCGACTGGACCCGTCAGCCCGATTTCTTCAAGGGCAGCCTGACCGCCGCGATGATCGATCGTATCGATTGCCCCTCCAAGGTCCGTGATCGCTTCCGCCAGAACCAAAATCAGCAGCAGCAGTTCTACCCCGGACAGGCGCCCTATGACCGGCGCTGGCGCGACAACACCGAGAACGCCAACGACTACGCCTATGATGATGGGCGCGAGGAGGCGCTGGGCGAGCAGGATGATCTGCTGGAGGATGAGGAGAACGGCGACGAGACAGCCGCTGAGTTGAGCGATGGCGCGACCAGCTATGCGCAGGCGGAGGAGCTGTCTGACGGGCCAGTCGAGGAGCGGCGCCGTCCGATGGATGAGCCGTACAACGGCTACCAGGGGCAGAATTACTATCCACCGCAGCCGCAGCAATCATCGACCATCACGCAGAGCACCGTTGACCTCAATATGCTGATGGACATCATCGAGACGGTGTTCGACCGCCCCAACATCAACACCTACGTCCTGATGACCGGCGACCGCGACTTCACACGCATCTGCGCGCGGCTGAAGCATCGCCTGAACAAGCGGGTCATCATCTGCGGCGTACCAGGCACCGTCAGCCGCGACCTCATCAGCGCGGCGGAGCAGTTCATTCAGCTTGGCTACAACGGCCCGCATGTGAGCTACAACAGCGGCGCGCTGAACAGCGGTGCGCTGAACAGCGGCGGCCTGACCCCCAATCCCGTGACGCCGAGCGCGCCGGGCTACCAGCGCCCCTATACGCCGGGCGCGCAGTACACCAGCACCCTCGCGCCGGTCGAGCCAGAGGAGCCGGGGTTCATCCAGTTCCTGGATTACATCGACCGGCACTGGTCGTGGCGCACGGTGAGCGGTGTGGCCAACTTCATCGGCGACCCCTACAACCCGAAGAATCGCTTCCGCGGGCGCCTGACCCGCGACACGGCGCGCGAGTTGCTGATCGCCTGCCTGGAGCAGGGCATTCTGGATGACGCGCCCGATGGGCAGGGCAACCATAATCTGCGGCTCAATCGCGATCATCCGCGAGTGGCCGAGGTGCTGAGCGATCTGACGCAGCGCCAGCAGCAGTCGTACCAGGGCTATCAGGGCTAATCGCCGCAGTCGGGGCAGTAGATGCGGAGCCTCACTCCCTATCCCCCTCGCCCTGCGGGGCGAGGGGAACCTTTTTGAGAAATTGGGCGCGGGGGGACGGGACGCGGCTCCCTTTTGCGAGCGGTCGCGCGAGCGGATACAATGCGTCCAGCGTGGATGTGATGTGGTTGGGAAACAGGCGGTGGCCAGATCGGGGGCCGCATGGGGGAGACGCGGGATACACCTGAGACGCCCAACAACCTGCCGCACGCGCTGACCAGCTTTATCGGGCGCCAGGAGGATATCGACGCGCTGGAGCGAGCGCTGGCAACCACTCGCCTGCTGACCCTGGCGGGCGCTGGCGGCTGCGGCAAGACACGCCTGGCGCTAGAAGTCGCCACTGCCTCACTGCGCGCGTGGCCCGCTGGCGTCTGGTGGATCGAGCTTGCCCCGCTCTCCGACCCGGCGCTCATTGTTCAGACTATCGCCACGACCCTCCGCCTCGTGGAAACATCCAGCGAATCGCCGCTCGATCTGGTCGCCAGACGCCTCGCCACGGCTCACTGCCTCCTCATCCTCGACAACTGTGAGCATCTCATCGAGCGCTGTGCGCAGGTAGCGCAATCCCTGCTCTCCGCCTGCCCCGCGCTGACGATTCTGGCGACCAGCCGCGAGACGCTCAATGTCGCGGGTGAGCTGGTGTACGCTGTTTCGTCGCTCGCGCTTCCAGACGAGCGCGACACCTTCGACACCATCGGTCAGACCGACGCAGTGCGGCTCTTCACCGAGCGCGCCTGCGCGGCGGCGCCCGGATACGCGCTGACTGCGGAGACAGTCGCGGCGACGGTAGCGATCTGCCGCCGCCTGGATGGCCTGCCACTGGCCATCGAGCTGGCCGCCTCGCGCATGCGTGTCCTCTCCCCAGGGGCTATCGCCGAGCGGCTCACCTCCGCCATCTCGCTGCTGAGTGGAGGGAGCCGCACTGCGCTAGCACGCCACCAGACCCTGCGCGCCACCCTGGACTGGAGCTATGCGCTGCTGCCTGAGGCAGAGGCGCAGCTCTTCCTGCGCCTCGCGGTCTTCGCGGGCGGCTTCACGCTCGAAGCGGCGGAGGCGGTGGGCGGCGACGCGCAGACAGACGCGCTGGACCTGCTCGGACGACTGATCGATAAGTCGCTCGTCAGCGTCCAGCGCGATCCGGGCGCGCAGGGCGATCAGGGCGAGCGTCGCTATCGGCTGCTGGAGATGGTGCGCCAGTATGCGCTGGAGAAGTTGGCCGCCTCGGGCCAACTGGACGAGGCGCGCCGCCGCCAGTGCGACTACTACCTCCGTCTGGGGGAGCCAGCCGAGACAGAACTGGAAGGCCCCGCGCAACTCCATTGGCTCAACCAGCTGGAGCAGGAGCACGACAACATTCGCGCTGCGCTGCGGTGGAGTATCGAGCAGGCGCGCGATGACTCCGCCGCCCACCTGGCGAGCGGGGTCTGGCGCTTCTGGCTGGTGCGCGGCTACCTGGGGGAAGGGCGTCAGTGGTTGCGCCAGGCGCTGGAGCTGGTTCCAGAGCGCGGTCTGACACGCGCCCGCGCACTGCTGGCGTTGAGCATTCTGACATTCCATCACGAGGGCTACAGCGCCTCAATCGCGCTGGCCGAGGAAGTGTTGGCGCTCTTCCGCGAGCTGAATCATGCCAAGGGCATCGGATCCGCTGTCCTGAACATGGGAATCCTCGCGCTCAGCCACGGCGACTATGCGCAGGCCATGGCCTGCTTCGAGGAGAGCCTGCCGATCTGCTCGCGGGTTGGCTATACGCATGGCGTCGTCCTCTCGATCAGCGCGATGGGACAGGCCGCGCTGAACCTGGGTGAGTATGCGCGCGCGCAGGCGTTGGGGATGGAGTGCATCGCGCTGGCGCGCGCCTCGGGAGACGTTCGCAATATCGCTGGCGCGCTGACCGATCTGGGCGTGACATTCCTCGCACAGGGCGAGTACGCGCAGGCGCTTCCTCACTTCGAGGAGAGCCTGGCGATGCGCCGTTCGCACGGCGACAAAGGCGGCGTAGCCCACACGCTGCTCTATCTGGGCCGTGTCGCGCTGGCGCAGGAGCGGCCGACGGACGCGCAGACCTATTTCCGCGAGTCGCTCGCGCTGCGCCTGGTGATCGGCGATCTGGAGGGGCAGGCCGCCGCGCTCGAAGGGCTGGGGGCGGTCGCGGCGCAGACGGACGATGGCGTCTCCGCCGCGCATCGTTTCGGCGCCGCTGAGGCTGCGCGCGAACGTGTCCACTCGCCGGTTCACCTGCTCGACCACGCCTTCACCGAGCGCTGGGTCGCCGCCACGCGCGATCTGCTGGGCGAGCAGGTGTTCATCCGCGAGCTGGCCGCTGGCCACGCGCTGCCGCCTGAGGTCGCTGCCCTGAGCGCGCCAGCCACGCCAGAGGCTCCGGCGATTCCGGCTGGATCGCAACCCTCTCTGGAGACGGCGCAACCCCCACCAGCGGCGCGCCCACCCGTAGCGCTACGCATCTCCGCTCTCGGCGCGTCGCGTGTCGCTGTACACGGGCGAGCGCTGGTTCCCACCGACTGGATCTACAGCAAGGCCCGCGAGCTGCTTTTCTTCCTGCTGACGCACGGCCCGACCACCAAGGAGCGCATCGGCCTGGCGCTGTGGCCAGACGCCGACGCTGCCCATGTGCGTTCGCAACTGCACCCCGTGCTGCATGCCTGCCGCCAGGCGCTGGGCGACCCGGAATGGATCGTCTTCGAGCGCGGACGCTATCGCTTCAACCGCGAGCGCGCCCACAGCTACGATGTGGCGGCGTTCGAGGTGATGCTGGCCCAGGGCAGGCAGGCGCTGGTGAGCGCGCCAGACGCGCCGGAACGCGCCATCGCGCTGCTGGAGAACGCTGTGCGGCTGTATCATGGCGATTTCCTGGCCGATGAGACTGGCCCCGCCGCTGGCGAGTGGATTGCGACCCATCGCGCAGCGCTTCGGCAGCGTTGGCTGGAGGCGCTCACCCTGCTCGCCGGACTGCTCGTCTCGGCTGGCCAGCACACCCGCGCCGTGACGATCTTTCGCCGATTGATCGAGGCTGACCCCTATCAGGAGCAGGCGCACCAGGCGCTGATGCTGGAGCTGGCGCGGCAAGGCGAGCGCGCTCAGGCATTGCGCCACTTCGAGTCGCTCTCGCGGATGCTGCGCGATGAGTTGGCGACCGCGCCCGCGCCGGAAACCGCCGCGCTGGCGGATGCGCTGCGCAGCGGCGCGGCGGTGTGAAGTATCTGCGCCGCGCTACGAGTTTTTCGCAACGACCATCTACAAGCGCCACTACAAGCGCTTGCGCAAGCGGCGCTACCAGCGCCCGCCCGTACACTCCCCTCCAGAAGCCGATCACGCCGTAGTAACGCCCCAGCAACTGGGCGAAGGCGAATGTCGGCAAGCCCAATGGAGGATAGAGCCATGACCAGGAGTGAGACCGTGCGCGCCCTGCTGACGGCAATCGAGCAGCAGCGATGGGACGAGGCGAAGAGCTATCTGACCGACGACTACACCTTCGGCGGCGCTGTGCCGCAGCCGATCAGCGCCGACGCCTGGCTGGGCGTCCACAAGGCGTTCGCCGCCGGGATGCCCGACTTCAGCTTCAACGCCAGCGACATCCGCGAGGAACAGGGCATCGTGCTTCTGCGCATGCAGCTCTCTGGCACGCAGACCCGTGAGCTGGCGCTGCCCATCCCTGGCGTCCCCGCCATCGCGCCGACCGGTAAGCGGGTGCAGCTCCCACAGGAGTCGTGCTCCTGCGCGTTCCGTGGTGACAAGGTCGCATCGTACACCGTCGAGACGACCCCTGGTGGTGGGGTTCCCGGCATCCTGGCGCAGCTGGGGGCGGCGCTCCCGGCGCACGGATAGGACGGCGAGGCGCGCAACGGTTGATTCATTGCAGATGAGCGTGAGCGCATGCGTGACAGCGCAAGGCGACAAGGGAGCGCAAGCAGTATGACACAGCAGAGGCAGATTGACTCGGTGGCGCTCGCGGAGCGCGCCAGGCTCGGCTACGAGCTGGCGCAGGGCGAGGGCGAGATGTTCTGGCTGCTCGGCATGCATCAGACGATCAAGATCGGCGGGAGCGATACGGCTGGTCAGTTCGGCATGATCGAGATCGTCGTTCCCCAGGGTCTTGGCTCGCCCTGGCATGTCCATCCCGAAGAAGACGAGTGGTTCTATGTTCTCGAAGGCGAAGTGACGTTCTACGTAGATCACACGCGGCTGGCGCTGACACCGGGGACGTTCGCGTTTGGGCCAAAGGGCATCCCGCACACGTTCATCGGCGCGTCGTCGGAGCCAGCCCGGGCGCTGGTTGGGTTGCAGCCGGTCATGTTCGAGGGCTTCCTGCGCGAGGTGGGCCAGCCCGTCGCCGAGCGCATCCTGCCGCCGCCGCTCAGCCAGCGGAACGACGCAAATGGCCAGCCCGTGCTGGATGGCCGACAGATCGCACCGCAGCAGCTCGCCGCTATCGGCGCGAAACACGGCCTGGTGGTGCTCGGCCCTCCTGGGCCGCCGCCAGAACGATAAGTCAGCGTTCGCCAGTGTTCGTCAGCGTTCGTCCACAGGAGTAGCGCAGGCGTCACGCGCGCGATGAGCGCACGATCAGAGGTGAGGAGGCATGTCATGTTGAGTGAGAGAAGGCTGTCGGCGGTGCTATGCTCAGCCGATCTCGACAGGAGCCAGGCATTCTATGAGAAGCAGGTGGGACTGAAGCTGTCGCCAGAGACGATCAAGAATCATCTGGTCTTCGCGTGTGGCGACGGGACCACGCTGCTCATCTATGGGCGTCCGTCGCCGAACAAGGCGGACCACACCCAGGTGCGGTTCTGGACGAGTGATGTCGAGGCCGACGTGCGTGATCTGGAGGCGCGCGGGGTGACCTTCGAGGACTACGACTTCCCGACGCTGCGCACGGTCAACCATGTGGCGACGACTGCGGGCGTTGGGAAGTCGGCGTGGTTCAAAGATCCAGACGGCAACACCGTGGCGCTCTTTCAGCCAGAATAACGCGCGGGGCGCGGACCTCACCCTCTGTCTCCCTCCCCTACGAGGGGAGGGAGGATCTGGGGCGGGATTGCGCGCGGGGCGGGACGCTGGCGAATGGATGGACGGGCGCTCTAGGCCAGCGGCAGCGGCTTCCAGAAGTAGAAGACGGTTTCGCCGGGCGGGCAGTCGGCGAGCAGGCCGTAGCGCGTGTAGCCCAGCCTGGGATAGAACTCCGGCGCCTGGTAGTCGGAGGTGGCGAGGCGAGCGTAGCGGCAGCCACGCTGGATGGCCTCGCGCTCAGCCTGCGCCATCAGGCGGCGGCCCAGCCCGTGGCCGCGCTGCGCCTCATCTACCCACAGGATGCTGACCTCCAGCCAGAAGGGGATGCTGTGCGTGCGGGCGATCAGTCCGCCGACCAGCGCGCCGGAGTCGTCGCGGGCGAAGAGCTGGAGCGGCTGCGGTGGCGGATCCGGCGCGGCGGGCTGCGTGGCCGTGTGGCGCAGGTTGTAGGCGACGAGCCGCTGGGTGATCTCCTCCTCGGCGGCGTCATCGGGCGCGCTGGTGAGATGGTACTCGGTCATGGCGCGGCGTCCTTTGCATGATCGAGGGGCGCCAGCGGCTCGCCGCGCCACAGCAGCATGACGGCCTGCGCCGCTTGCTCTACTTGAGCATCCTGATCGGGCTGGCGCACCTCGACGCTGGGAAGCTGGGCGAAGAGCGCCAGCAGCCAGCGACCCCCGGCGGCGCCAGCGGCGAGGGCGCGCAGCGTCGCTTCACTCACGGGCGCGCCCTGGCGGATGAGCGCCCAGGCCTCGCGCGCCAGCCGCGCGGGGATGGCCACCTCGCGCTGCGCGGCGCCATCCTTTGCAGAGGCGAACCAGACGACAATCTCGCGCGGGCTGGCATACAGGATGTCGAACGCTCCCTCGCCGATGGGCGGCGCGCAGGGGCCGGGCAGCGCGCGCAGGGCGGCCAGCAGCGCCGTGAAGGCCGCATCCGCCGCGCCATCGGCTGCGCCATCCATTGCGCTGGCGGGCGCCGGGTCGCGGATGATCTCGGCGGCCTGCGCTGGCGGCTCCTCCGCGCTGGCGGCGTTGTCCCAGTCATCCCTGTCCACCCAGGCGCTCTCGCCATCCTGCATCTGCGCTTACCGCCTCGCTTCCGCATCTCCCAGCGTCGTTCGCCGCCACTCGCGGGCTTCGCGCCGGGCGCCCCGCGCAGCCGTGCCGAATCCCTGAGCTTATTTCTGGCTATTCTCGTGGTGGCCGTCGAACAATTCTGAAACAGAGCGCTCTTCATGGATACGCTGAATGGCCCCGGCGAAGAGCGGCGCGATGGAGAGTGTGGTGATGTTGGGAAGCTGCTTCTCAGGGCGCAGCGGCACGCTATCGGTCAGGATGATCTCGTGGAAGTCCGCCGCGCTCAGCCGTTCGATGGCGGGGCCGCTCAGCACGCCGTGCGAGGCGCAGGCGTAGACATCGTCGGCGCCGTGCGCGCGGGCGACCTGCGCAGCCTGGGTGAGCGAGCCAGCGGTATCGATCTCATCATCCACGATCAGGGCGTTGCGGCCTTTGACCGAGCCGATCAGGCTCATCGCCTCGGACTTGCCGTCATTGCCGGTGCGGCGCTTCTCCACGATGGCTAGCGGCGCGTCGAGCAACTCGGCGAGGTTGCGCGCCTTCTTGGCGAATCCGGCGTCGGTCGCCACGACGGTCAGGTTGGGGATGTGGTGACCACGGATGTAGTTGGCCATCAGGTTCTTGGCGGTCAGCTCATCCACCGGGATGTTGAAGAAGCCCTGAATCTGGCCGGCGTGCAGATCCATCGTCAGCATGCGGCCCGCGCCTGCCACCGAGAGGCAGTCGGCGATCAACCGCGCGGTGATGGGGACGCGCGGCTGGTCTTTTTTGTCGGTGCGGCCATAGGCGTAGTAGGGGACGACCGCCGTCACACGCTGCGCCGAGGCGCGCTTGAAAGCGTCGAGGATGATGAGCAGCTCCATGATGGAGCGATTGACGGGCGAGGTGAGCGGCTGCACGACGAAGACATCACAGCCACGCACGTTTTCATCGATCTTGACGAAGATATTTTCGTTGGTGAACTCGAAGACCTGCGCCTGGCCGAGCGCGATGTCCAATTCGCGGCAGATGTCTTTCGCAAGCTGAGGGTGAGCGTTGCCGGAGAAGACGGCGAGATTGTTCATTACTGCTGGCCTCATCACAGGTATCAGGAGCGACATCGGCGGCTGGGCGCAGGCGTGGCGCCGCAGCCTTGAGTATAGCATCGCCGCCAACTGCGGCGCTGGCCCCCCACCCCCAGCCCCTCCCCCCGCTATGGCGGGAGAGGAAGCTCTGGGGCGTTCTCGTCTCGCCTGCCATTTTCCTCGTGCGGGCTATTCCTCCTACTCCTCCTGCGTCCGGTGGCGCGGCGCGCTACAATCAGATTTGTGTGTTCGTGAACATGTTCACGATTGCTGAAACCTTTGGCGGGTCGCTCCACTCTCAATGACTGAGCGCGAGTGAAATGAGGCGCGCCTCACTTTTTGGAAGGCGAACGATTGACGGCCCCTGATTCACCATCTGGCTCGAAGCGCGCTCAGCGGCATGAGGAGTTGCGCCAGCGCATCTATGATGCGGCGCTGACGCTGTTTCGGCGCAAGGGCGTCGCGGGGGCGACCATCCGCGAAATCGCGCGGGAGGCGGATATCGGCGTCGGGACGTTCTTCAACTATTTCGCAAGCAAAGAGGATGTGCTGGATGCCCTGGGGCGCCAGCGTCAGGAGCGGCTGGTGGCGCTGCTGGCGGAGCCATCGCTGGCAGGGCTGACGGCCCGCGAGCGCATCGAGCGCATCATGCGGGCGCTGGTCGAGGGGATGGAGGAAGAGCCGACGCTGACGCGCGCGGTGGTGCGCGCCGCGCTCGGCTCGCCCACGCTGTTTCACGGCGAGCGGGCGCGCTTCGTGGCGCTGGCCAATCTGTTCGCCGAGATTCTGCGCGAGGGGCAGGCGCGCGGCGAGGTAGCCGCCGACTGCGACGCCGAGGTCGCATCACACCTGCTGATCTCCACCTATGCCACGCTGACGCTGGACTGGGTGGAGGAGGGCGCCGAGGGCTATGCGCCGCTGCCAACGCTGCTGGCGCATGTCGAGACGCTCTGGCGTGGCATCGCGCCACGACCTCACCCCCTGGCCCCCTCTCCCGCGAGGAGAGGGGGAACCGGAACCAGAGGAGGGGGCGCGCCCATCACCTGACCTGCCAGGCCGGAGGCAACCTATGGCTCCCCTCTCCCGCAAAGCGGGGGAGGGGCTGGGGGTGGGTGCCGCGCCAAACACGCTGAATGACCCAACACAGCGACGCCGGGCTGTTTCTCCGGCGCAGAGCGAGGATAGACGATGCAACTGGATGACCGCCCCGATTCCCGCGCGGATTCCCCGTCGGATTCCCACGCCGCAACGGGCACGCTGAAGCGCCCTATGGTGGCGTCGCAGCATCCGCACGACGATGGGCAGCCGCACGGCCTCTATCGCGTGGGCGTGGGCTACGGACGGCTGATCTATAAGTTGCGCTGGATCGTGCTGGCGCTGTGGCTGGTGGGGCTGGCGGTGGCCGTGCCCTTCGCCGCCAAGGCGCCGTCGGAGCTGACTGGCAACGGCTACAGCTTTGGCGGCAGCGAATCAGCCAAAGTCGATACCATCCTCTCCGACACGCTGCATCAGCCCAAGGCTTCGCTGGTGGTGGTGTTTCAGTCGGCGGACGCGCATGTACAGGATGTGTCGTATCTGCTGGAGGTCAATAACTTCATCAGCGCGGCCAAAACCTATCCACATGTGACGAGCGTGGTCGCGGGCGGCGTGGGGCAAGACCAGACAACCACCTTCGTGACGGTCAACTTCGACCAGCAGGTGGGGTCGGATGAGCAGTTCACGCGCGACTTCAAAGCCATCGTGCCGCAGGGGGCCAGCGCAACCCCCGCGCGCGCCTACCTGACGGGCGGGGCGCCGGTCTCCGCCGCCTTCAACACGCTCAGCCAGACCGATACGGAGCAGGCAGAGATGAAGGCTCTGCCCGTGGCGCTGGCGACGCTGCTGATCGTCTTCGGCACGCTGGTGGCGGGGCTGCTGCCGCTGCTGCTGGCGGCCTTCGCGGTGCCGGTTGCGCTGGGGGTCATCTTCGTCATCGCCGCGCATGTCTCGACCAGCGTCTTCGTGCTGAATATCGCCTCAATTATCGGGCTGGGCATCTCGATTGACTACAGCCTCTTCATGACACGCCGCTTCCGCGAAGAGCTGGCGCGTGGGCGCAGTGTGCGCGACGCGGTCGGCTGGACGGTGGCGACGGCGGGTGAGGCGATCCTCTTCAGCGGGCTGACGGTGATGATCGGCTTCGTCGCGCTGATGCTGATCGGCATGCAGTTCATGACATCATTCGGCATCGGCGGGGCGGTGACGGTGGCGGCGGCGGCGCTGGCGGCGCTGACCCTGCTACCCGCCGTGCTGGGCATTCTGGGGCCGCGCGTGAATGCGCTGCGCGTGCCGTTGCTCTGGCGGCTGGTGGGCGTCGGCGAGAAGCGCGACACCAGCGCCGAGACGCCCACCCAGGCGCTGGAGGAGCGCGGCGGCTTCTGGCGCAAGCTGGCGCTGGGGGTGATGGCGCATCCGGTCATCACGCTGATACTGGTGACGCTGCTGCTGCTGGGGATGGGCTGGCCGCTGCTCAGCATCAATCTCGGCACGCCGTCGATCACCAGCATCCCCAGGACGGTGGAGGCGCGCCAGGGCAACGACATTCTGACGGCGCAGTTCCCGGAGCTGGGCGCCAGCCCGGTGATCGTGGTGGCGCAGACGACCGACGGCTCCAGCATCCTCACCTCGGCGAATGTGGCGCGCGTGCAGTCGCTAACCGCGTGGATCGACGCGCAGCAGCACGTCGGCGGGGTGACGAGCCTGAC
>DATBTW010000195.1:0-20227 GCA_036559055.1 Ktedonobacterales bacterium | reverse complement strand
TGCCCGCAGGGCCGCAGGAGACACCAACACGAGAACAGGCCAAGCGATAAAGACCATCACACGCACGAGCGCCAGCGCCAAACTAGTCAGGGCGCATATGAGGCAGGCGCGCGCCAGTCGCCACTCCTGTGGCCACACCTGCACACGAATCTACTGGACGGTCGGCTAATTACATGATAGACTGTCCGCGAGTGAGCATCAACTCGCCGCGTGGATGCCTCGATCCGCACCTCTACCGTAAAGGATCGACGCCACCGGGACCGCGAATAGCCACCGCGCTACTCCCCTCCTTCTGACGCCTGCCTTTGCCTGGCCACCTCTACAGGGTGCGGGGAGCAACTGGTGAAACCGACCACGCCGTCATGGCGTGTGTCGGTTTTTTGGTGTCGTGCGGCGCCAGGGACGCCGAACCTACGCTACACCTTGCATACGTCGGCTGCACCCTGCTCGGCATGGTGCGACTGAGGAGGTTCCCATGGCCCAGAAGATCGTGACCAACGTCAGCCCCGACCGCATCCAGAACGATAGCCCTCCGGCGCGCAGACGGATCTGATGCAGGCGATCGTCCAGCGCCAGTACGGCGCACCCCAGGCGGCCCTGAAGGTCCAGGACATCGCTAAGCCAGTGGTCAAGGATAACGAGGCGCTGGTACGCGTCCACGCGGCGTCCATCCATGTCGGTGACTGGCTCCTCGTGAACGGTGTGCCCTACGTCCTCCGCCTGTTTACCGGGCTACGCGCGCCAAAGAACCGCGTTCCGGGAACGGATATCGCGGGGACGGTCGAGGCGGTCGGCAAGGATGTGACGCAGATCCGACCAGGTGATGATGTCTTCGGCTGGTGCACGGGCGCCTTTGCCGAGTATGCGTGTGCTGCAGAGGACCACTTCGTGCCGAAGCCGACCACTCTCACGTTCGAGCAAGCCGCAGCCGTCGGGGTGTCCGCAACCACCGCCCTCCAGCTACTGCGCGATCAGGGAAAGATCCAGCCAGGGCAGAAGGTCTTGATCAACGGCGCGTCGGGAGGCGTCGGGACGTTCGCCGTGCAGATCGCCAAAGCCTTCGGCGCTAACGTGACTGGCGTGTGCAGCACGCGGAATGTGGACCTCGTCCGGTCGATCGGCGCTGACCAGGTCATCGACTACACCAAGGAGGATTTCACCCAAGGTAGGCAACGCTACGATTTCATCCTCGATAACGTGGGGAACCATTCGTTGTCAGACACCCGACGCGCCCTCACCCCCACTGGCAGGCTGTATTCCAACGGCGGAGGCCATGCGAGCGGGCGTTGGGTTGGCCCTCTGGGGAGTGTCATCACAGTGGCTGCCGTGTCACCGGTCGTGCGCCAGCAATTAAGCCCGTCCGTCAAATTTCCGAATCGAGCGGATCTGGTCGTCCTGAAAGGGCTCGTCGAAGGCGGAAAGGTCACACCGGTCATCGACGGGACGTACCCACTGAGTGGGACTCCAGAGGCGATCGGCCATGTCGGAGACGGACATGCGCGCGGAACGGTCGTCATTCGTGCCCGCCAAGCAGGGAGGTAAGCACATGAGCGTGACCAAGAAGGGCACAGGGACGCAGCGAACCCTTGTGGTCGACGGCAATGCGCTTCCGCTCGAGCCGGGCGCCCGCCAGCTGGGTGGACTTTCTTGATCAGATCGACGCCTGGCTCCCTGCGAACCCCACGCGGATCTACGCCATCCTCGATAACCTGAGTACCCACCGTGCGGTGGATGCGCTGCTGTTCTGCCTGGCGCATCCGCGCTGGGAGTTCGTCTTTCAGCCGACCTATGCGGCGTATCTGTGCGGCGTATCTGAACCTGATTGAACCCTGGTGGAAAGTCTTGCGGTCGCTGGCGCTCAAGGGCCATCGCTTCGAGACCTGGGCGGAGATCTGTCGGGCAGTAGAGCGGGCGACTGGCTACTGGAATGCCCACAAACAACCCTTTGTCTGGGGACGCCGCCGACGGCATCACCCACGGCGCCCACCCGGTATCGCGTTGCGACCAGCAGTTGCCTAAACTTGCCGGATGCGCCACTAAGTGACTGATGACCACCCACGCGCTTGACGCCGCCGCGCCGCCGCTGCTAGGCTGACGTAGCCGACGATAAGCGCATGGGGAGCGCACACGAGGGCGCGAGAGGGGTGGCGAGCGCATGCGAGAAGAGCTGGTGACACCCGCGACAGCGCGGCGACTGGCCCAGGTGGGGCTGCTGTGGGATCCGCAGCCCGGCGACTGGGTCACGGCGCTGGGCGGCGCGCATATGGATGAAGGACTGGTAGGCATCTGGCTGGTGGTCGGCGTTGGCCCCGATGGGCAGCAGCTTACCCTGGCAGACGCTACTGGACGCTGGCCGCAGTCGCGTGGGACCACCCACGACTGCCTCTGGCTGCCCTCGGCGGGCAAGCTGAAGGTCTGGCTGCGCGGGCGTGGCTATCGCATCGCCACGGGCGAGGTGACGGCGCGCCTGCTGGGCGGCGATGGCCCCATGACACGCCATGTCTGCCGCCTCACCCGCGCCGATGGCGCCGCGCCCATCGACGGCGAGGGCGTCAACGAGGCCGAAGCGGTCGCCAGCGCCGCGTTTCAGGCGCTGGGCGCGGGAACCGCCGACGCGGGCTACTGGTAGGCGCAGCCGCCCGCGCGATTGCTGTACTCCTCCTGCAGCACATAGCTGTGGCCATTGTTCAGCGTCACCGTCGAGCCATCTGCGCGCAGCGAGCCGAAGGTTGTCTCGCATTTGTCGGCGATCTCGCCGCCTGAGGGGTCGTTGTCGTACCAGCCGCGCGTCTGCGGATCGGTGATCGACTCGAACTGCTCGTGCGAGAGCGAGTTGATGACGGCGTCGGCGTTCTGGTCGCCATAGGGGGCCGGAGCGCTGTTGAAGGACGGCAGGTATGTGCAGTCGTAGTTGTTGGCGATGTAGATGTAGGGCTTGAAGTCGGGGCTGTTACTATCGCCGGAGTAGGGCGTGTAGCTATGGTAGGCGCAGAACCCCTGCCCAAAGGCGTTCGGGAACGAGCAGACCTCGCCATTGCTAAATTTGGCGCACTCCTGCACGTTGTACGCGGGGATCACGATGAAGGCCGAACTGTCCGTCACCTTCCAGCCTTCCAGATTCTTGACGCGGTCGATCTCCGCCGTGACATCGTCGTCGCTCAGCGGATCGCCGCGCGTTCCCGCATGCGGATAGGGCTGCTGATCGACATACACACCGCCGACGACCGAGCTATTGCGCACTGGCCCCTGTTGATCCCAGTACTGCGTCAGCAGGCCAAAGAAGCGCGTGCCGCCCACGTCATCCAGATACTGCTGTGTGAGCTGCTCGAAGCGCGCGCTGTTGCCCGGCTCCATGCTGAACCCCGGCGGCGACCAGAAGATGACATACGCGGTGAAGCTGTGCATGATGGGGCCGGTATGATAGCTGACGCCGTGACAGCGTGAGCCGCACTCGTTGAAGTTGAGCACGGTGGTCGTGGCGGGCTGCGCCACCACGGGCTGCGGCGCGCCCTGTAGATTCGCCACGCACAGGTAGTTCCCGGCGGGCACCTCGCGCAGCGTATAGCGTCCCTGCGCATCAGTATCGCCGCTGTAGCGCGTCGGCGCAGTGTCGCTGGCCTGCGCGGCTGGCGAGTTGTCCCAGCAGACAACGGGCGCATTGGGGATGGGCGAGTAGGTATGGCTGTCGATCACCTGCCCGCTGAGCGCCCCGCTCACCAGCGTCAGCGCCGGGCAGGACTCCGCCGCCGTTTGTATCGCGCAGGTCGGATTCGTCGCGGCGGCGCCCGCAGCGCTCGATGTGTCAGATGACGAGGCGATGGTGGGGCCGAGGTCGAGATGATAGGCGCTGGCGTAGTGGGGCGAGACGGAGACACTGACCGTCGTGTAGCGCGGCGCGCTCACCTGGCAGGTGTAGTCGCGCCCGCGCAGCAACAGCAGGCTGTAGCGTCCCTGCGCGTCGGCGCGCGTGTGCGCCTGCCCGCAGTCAATGCTGGCGCCCGCCAGCGGCTGGCTTCCCATACGCCCGGCGTCGAGCTGCGCCAGGCTCTGCCCGTAGACCACCCCAGAGACGCGCGTAGCCGTCACCGGCAGCACGTGCGTGACCAGCGCGGGCCGCGTGGCCACCCCCACCGCCAGCAGCGCGGCGCTCAGTGTCACGATGATCGCCAGCAGGCTTACCGCCATGCGCAGCGCCACATTTGGCCGCCTGCGCGGAGGTGACGGTGGAGGCGGCGGCGTATACACCGGAACCGGATATTGCGGATACTGCCCGTACTGCGGATACGGCTGCTGATAGTCCGGGTACGTCTGGCGCTCCGGAGCCTGCGGATAGGGTTGGTACTGGGGATATTGGGAGTACTGTGGGTAGCGCTGAGTCCCGGCGTTCTCTGGATTCTCTGGATACATCTCACGCTCGCTTCGGCGCATTAGACGTGGCGCAGCCGCTGACCCATCAGCGACTCCCCACGCCAGCGAGTCGCAGGCACATGATAGCAGATAGCGCCAACCTCACGGCGTGGCGCATCCCAGATGGACGAGGGTAGCCGCACGTTGCCCATCTGACCGCTAGCGAGATGGGGGCGCCACGTCGTAGGAACGACCTGCAAAGAGAGCAGCCCGGAAGACATATTGACATGGCAACGAGTATGGAGTCAGATAGGTGAACAGGGCGTTTGTGACCGGCTAGATGAGAGGCGGAAAGTACAAGGGGGTATGCAGTGATGGCTGCTGTTTATGAGGAATTTGGTGATCGGTACGCGGATGAGCATAACACTTCCCGCACTGCGGAAATCCTGGTGACGATTGATGAAATATTGCCGCCCCAACACAATCCCAATTGGATGGTTGGCCATTTTGTAGCAAGAACACCAGCACGTTGGCGAAGTAATGGCATTCAAGCTAATATCGCACACTCCCTTGTCAAGTTCAGGATGTACCACCTCGACTTTGAGGATAAAACGGCAGCACAAGAAGCCCTGGAAGAACTGCACAATCTGCTCGTTCAACATGGTTGGCGCTACACTGGTCATCGAGGCAATGCAGTGGATGAGAGACAATATGTAAAGTAGCATGTGCCCAGGCTACTGTTCGTTGTGGTGTAAGCGCCTGATTGGCGCTCCATGGTAGCGTGTCCCCTTCACCCTTGTTATTGGGCTACCGGCTCCGCTGGCTCTGTTGTAGGCGCCGGGATAGGCCACTCATGCGTCTGCGCTGTCTCGATCCACTCACTGATGATGACTTGCGCCATCGCCACGGCTTGCTCAGGCGTCTCACCATCTGCCATAGCGCCCGGCAGGTCTGGAACTTCAACAATCCAGGCTTGATCGGTCTCACTCCAATACAGATGCATGCGGTATTTATACATGGCCGTCGTCTTTCTCGCGTCGCTCATCTCCAGCGTTAGTGTCCATGCTTGTGCAGCAGTTCGCGCACCTGCTTGACCTGATAGGACTTCGCCTTTCCGCTCTTGCCAGGCTGCACATTCACGATCTCCCCTGGACGATCTGGATGGATGAAGATGTGATGGGAGCCTTTTTGCCGATCTTCGGTATACCCCACATGTGGGAGCAGCGCGCACAGGTCGCGAAAGGCGACGCTTGCATCTGCCTGGCCGCTCATGACCTGCTACAAGGTCTTCGCCCAGTGCGCCATCGCCACCCCCTCCTCAGTCGAAGGCAACATAGCAGAAAACGGCGCGCGTCACCATGCGATAGTCCAGACGCAGCACAGCCCTTCGGGCCAGCGCAATTGACACTCGGCGCAGGCCAGCCCTATCCTATACTGGCTACTGGCCGATGTCCGCGCGCGGGGCGCTGTGATGGCGAGAGTGGCGAGGAGACGCGCATGCCAGGTGACTATCCGCCGCGAGAGCCTGGCCGGGAGCCTGGCGCCTCGCGTTGGCGTGGCCCCGGCCCGCGCGGCGACCGCTCTGGTCAGTCCGGCCAGTACGGCCAGCCGGGTCAGAGTCGGCCCGGCGCCAGCGGCTCGCGCGGCTATCCCTCCGGCGCGCCCTATCGCCCGACGCCGCAGGGGCCGACGATGCGTCCTGGCGCGTCCGGCGCTCGCCCGCGCCCACCCTTCGCGCCCGACCGCTCCAGCGCCAATATCTATCGCCCCTATGACTCTGCGGCCTATCCCGATGGCCAGCGCCTGCCCGACGCATCCGGGCGCTGGAACGCCGATCCCTTCGGCATGAGCGCGCCCGGCGGGCTGACCTCGTCGCGTATGGAGGCGATTCACCGCAAGGCCAATGGCTTTGCGCCCTTTCACGATGGCAACGTGGGGCATCTCTGGCGCGGCGAGGTCATGTCGCTGGTGGGCGAGGGCGCGCTGAGCGTCGGTGTTATCATCTGGCTGGCCTATCTCACCGCCTCACCATGGGCCGTGCTGGCCGCCGTGATCGCCTTCGGCTTCCCTTACGTCATCGCTGGCCCCTTCGCCGCCGCCTTCGAAAATGTGCGCGAGCCGGGGCGCATGCTGGCATGGCTGGGCCGTGTGCGGGTGGTCGCCGCGCTGGGTATCGTGGCCATGCACTTCCTGACGCTCTATCCCATCCTCTACGTGTTGCTTTTCGCGCTGGGCGCCAGCAGCCGCATACGCCAGTCGTTGCGCGTGGCCGCCACGCATGTCTGCCTGGCTCCCGGCGAAATGGAACTGGTGTCGAATGACCTCTATATCGGCTCGGCGGCGGCCACCGTGGTCGGGCCGCTGCTCGGCTCGATCCTCTTTCTGGCGCTTGGTGATCGCATCATCCTGGTCGGGCTGGGCGCAGCGCTGCTCTTCTTGCTGGCGGGCAACTCCGATGGCTTCCTCGATGCGCTGCCAGAGGCGCAGCGCGGCTTCTTGCAGGCCACGCCCGCCGTCGTGGCGCCCGACGACGCCACACGCGATGATCTACTGCGCGCCGCTCGCGAGGATGGCGAACGCGACCTGAGCGCCACGGCGCTGGCCGCCGAGCTGACCGGCAGCATGGCCACCGCCCAGCCACTCACCGAGGAGCAGCGCGAGCTGGCCCTGCCAGAGTGGTATCAGCAGGGGCCACTCAACGCCGCGCAGGCCATGGCCGAGATTCGCGCCGGGCTGGGGCTGGCGGGCGGGCGCAAGTCGAGCGCCACGGCGCTGCTCGCGCTGCTGGCGCTGGCGCTGGTGGGCGGCGGCCTGAGCGCGCTGGAGGTCTTCTATCTGGGCGACCAGCTCAATCTCCCCGCACTCTATCTGGGTGTGCTGGCGGCGCTGGAGGCTGGCGGTCTGGCGCTGGGCGCGCTGCTGGCGAGCGGGCCAGTGTTCAACAAGATGGGGCCGCGCCGGATTCTGCTGGGGCTGGCGCTGACGGGCATCGGGCTGGCCATCTTCGGCGCGACCTCCTTCGCGCCGCTGGCCTTCGCGGCCGCGTTCGGCATGGGCGTGGCCAATGCGCTGGCTGTGACGGGCGCTCGCCAGGCATTGCGCGCGGGGCGCGATGGCGCCGAGCGGCGCGCCATCAGCGCGGCGGAGAGCTTCTACATCGCCTGCGTCAGCCTCTTTGGCGCGCTGCTCTTCACCATCTTCTATGCTGGCTCGGGCCGCCTGCATGTCAGCGGACACGACCTCTTTCCGGGGCTGCCGCTCAACCTGCTCTTCAGCGTGGCGGGCGTGGGCCTGGCGCTGATCGCCGTCATGCTGATGGTGACACCCGGCGTGCGTGACCGCGCCGACGACGACCTGCCGCTGCACGCGCAGAAGCGCAAGGCGCGCATCGAGGAGATGTCGGGCAAGCAGCACGCGGTTGGCGGCCTGTGGGATGACCACGAGATGGATGGCGGCGACGACTACGACGACTACGATGACGATGAGCGCGGCTACACCGGCGAATACGACGCCGACGGCTACGACGATGAGGACGACGACTACGACGAGCCGCCCGCACGCGGCGCTGGCCCTCGACGCCCCGCTGGCCGCCCACCCTACGCACCCCGCAACCGCTGGTAGGCTTGCCGTTCGCGCGCTGCCACTGGCGACCCCCGCAGTGCGCATGCTATCCTTTAGGCGCCGAACGCCACATATCCCTCTCTCTGCTTGATTGATAGCCTGTGATCCTGTCCGGAGCCATCCAGGAGGGCGCCGCCATGCCCAGCTATCTCACAGCGTTCATGAGCCATGCCCACGCCGATAACGCGCTCACCGATCCCTACGCCGATGCGCTGAATCGGCTGGGCGTCCCGCTCTATTACGACCGCGCCAACCCGCAGACGGGCCACTTCCTCGGCGACGCGCTGCAAGAGGAGTTGGAGCGCCGCAAGACGCTGGTGGTGATGGTGACGCCCGCCGCCCTCGCGTCATTCTGGGTGCGGCTGGAGATCAATACCTTCCTGGGGCTGATGGCCAGCGATCCCGCGCGCAAGCTGATTCCCGTGCGCGTGGCGCAGTGCCAGTTGCCCGCCGTGCTCAATGGTATGTGGTGGGTCGATGCGCTGGGTCGCACGGTCGCCGATGTGATGACCGACCTGACCCGCGCGCTAGAGGCGGCGCCCAGCCCCAGCCCCGGCACGAATGACGCGCATGGCGCGCATGGCGAGGCAGACGGCTACTCCTGCGTGGTGGACTGGCGGCGCGGCATGGGAGATCACACCACCATCATCGCTGCCATCGCCGCCGCCCAGCCCGGCGAACGCATCCTCGTGCGCAAGGGGCTGTACGAGGGCGGCCTGACCATCAACAAACCGCTGGAGCTGGTGGGCGATGGCCTGCCCGGCGATGTGGAGGTCACCGCATCGGGCACACATGCCCTCACGTTCACTGCCAGCCAGGGACGCGTCGCCAATATCACCCTGCGGCAGACGGGCGGCGGCGACGGCTTCTGTGGGGTGAACATCACGGCGGGGCGGCTGGAGCTGGAAGGCTGCGACATCAGCAGCCAGAGCAACGCCTGCATCGCCATCCACGACGGCGCCAGCCCCATCGTGCGCCGCAACCGCATCCACGATGGTCTGCAGAGCGGGGTCTTTGCCTATGACAATGGGCTGGGGCTGCTCGAAAACAACGATATCTTCGGTCATACGCTCGCGGGCGTCGAGATCAAGTCCGGCGCCTCGCCGACCCTGCGCCACAATCGCATCTATGATGGGAAGTCGAGCGGCGTGATGGTGGGCGACCACGGCCAGGGACGGCTCGAAGACAACGACATCTACGCCAACGCGCTCTCTGGCGTCTCTATCAAGCTCTCGGGTACGCCGACCCTGCGCCGCAACCTGATCCACGACAACCGGGAAAACGGCGTCTTTGTCTACGAGGAAGGGCACGGCCTGCTCGAAGACAACGACATCGTGGGCAA
The DNA here is from genome assembly GCA_036559055.1 of Ktedonobacterales bacterium. Lineage (GTDB taxonomy): Bacteria > Chloroflexota > Ktedonobacteria > Ktedonobacterales > JADMIN01 > JAKAIY01. The sequence continues at coordinate 10,917 of DATBTW010000195.1, read as the reverse complement.
TCTCTACGCAGGCGCCGAGATCAGAGAGAAAGGCTCGCCAACCATGCGCAACAATCGCATCCACAAGAATGGCTATCAGGCCATCTGGATCTATGACCAGGGCGGCGGCGTCTTCGAGAGCAACGACCTGCGCGAGAACGCGAAAGGCGCCTGGAGCATCGCCGACGACAGCAAGGCCAACGTGACCCGCAGCGGCAACACGGAGTAGGCGGCTTCAAGAAGAGGAAACAGCCATGACCTGCGTGATCTGTAAATCGGGCGAGACTGCGCCTGGCGTCACGACTGTGGTATTACAGCGGGGCGAGACAACCATCGTGATTAAACTCGTCCCTGCCGAAATTTGCGATACCTGCGGTGAGTACTATCTCTCTGAGGAAACGACGCGGCGTGTGTTGGAGCTGGCAGAGAACGCAATCGCGCAGGGAGCTGAGATCGAGGTACTACGCTACGCCGCCTGACAATCAGCCGCAGCGATGTTTGCAACGAGAGACTACTCGTATCCTCCTTGCAATGCAAATTGTGCAAGCGTGACCTGCACAATGTGGAGCGCCCGCGTAGACCACAAAGCATCGACGCACGGGTGAACGGTGGCTGAGCCACACACATACCGCCTGTGACGGCGGCATGCGGGCGATTAAATCGCCCATCACACCGTGCGCCGACGCTCGCCGCGCGCACTCTATAGCGCTCCTCATTAGCTCCCCTCTCCCGCAACGCGAGGGAGGGGCTGGAGGTGGGGGCTACTTCTCCTCGCCCTGCTCAATGGGCGCGCCGACCAGATTGCCCCACTCCGTCCACGAACCGTCGTAGTTACGCACATTCGGATAGTCGAGCAGTTGGGTCAGCACGAACCACGTATGCGCCGACCGCTCGCCGATGCGGCAGTAGGAGATGACCGGCTTGTCCGCCGTCACGCCCTTGCCACCATAGATCGCCGTCAGCTCTTCCACCGACTTGAACGTGCCATCCGCATTGGCCGCCGTGGACCACGGAATGCTCTTCGCACCGGGGATGTGTCCGCCGCGCTGCGCGCCCTCCTGCGGGTAGTTGATCATGTGCAGCAGCTTGCCGGTGAATTCATCGGGCGAGCGCACGTCCACCAGCGCGCCCTGCCCAGCCTCCAGCGCATCCTCCACCTGGCGACGGAAGGCGCGCAGCTTCAGGTCTGGCTCCTGCGCGGTGTAGCTCGTCGCGGCGAAGCTCGGCGCGTCCTTCACATAGGAGCGACCCTCCGCCTCCCACTTCGTGCGCCCGCCATTCATGATGCGTAGGTCGCGGTGGCCATACATGCGGAACAGCCAGAAGCTATAAGCCGCGTACCAGTTGTTCTTGTCGCCGTAGAGCACGACTGTCGTCTCCGGCGAGACGCCATAGCGGCTCATCAGCGCCTCGAAGGCCGCTTTATTCACGAAGTCGCGCCGCACTGGATCCTGCACATCGACATGCCAGTCGAGCTTGACAGCGTTCTGGATATGCCCGATCTCGTAGAGCAGCGGGTCCTCATCCGCCTCCACGATGCGCACATGGGGGTCATTGAGATGGTCGGCCACCCATTGGGTATCTACCAGCGTCTCAGGATGCGCATAGCCTGCGTGGCCCTGGGCGCTCGTCGCTCCGGTCGTCGCCTGCGTGCTGGTCATATCTCGTGCTCCTGTTCTGCTGCTACCACCGCCGCTCACGTTCTGCGCGCTCCTCCAGCGTTGAGCCAGAGAAAGCCTTGGCTGGGGCTGCGGCTGCCCCACCGAGACAGAGTATAGCCGCCCTATTGTTAACATATCAAGTCAACAAACTGGACATTCCTGCGGATGGCGTGAGGTCAGCCACGCCACTCGTCGCGCAGCAGCCCGAAGTGCTGCTCGTCGATGAAGCGCCCCTGCCAGGCGAACCGCTGGCGTAGCGTCCCCTCGTGCGTGAAGCCGAGCTTGAGCAGCAGCCCATTCGAGCGGACGTTGCCCTCGTCTGTCACCGCTTCGATGCGGTGCAGCCCCATCTCCGTGAAGCCGAAGGTGAGCACCGCGCCCAGCGCCTCGGACATGATGCCCTGCCGCCAGTAGGCGCGCCGCAGCTCATAGCCCGTCTCAGCGCGGTGAAAGCCCTCGTCAAACTTGAAGAGCCCGCACGCGCCGATCACCTCATCCGCGCCGCGCAGTGTGATGCCCCAGCGGATGCCCTCGCGCTGCGCGTACCAGCCCGCGATCCCGCGAATCAACTCACGCGACTCCTCCACCGTGCGATGCGGGAGCGAGTCGTAAAACTCCAGCGTCTGCGGATCGGAGAACGTGGCGAAGACCGCCTCGGCGTCGCTCTCGCGTATTCCGCGCAAGATCAGGCGTGGCGTCTCGACGACCGGCACGCTGGCAAAGATAACGTCTGGCTCCATGTGATGCTCTCTCTCCTCTCCGCGGGCCTCAACGTGTCGAGTGCGCCTGCCACGCCTGCCAGAGCGCCAGCGCCAGCACGGCGAACGGCACGAGCAGCAGCGCCTGCTGCGTCGAGTATTTGCGCACAGCAGCCTCCTTGTGCGCCAGCTCGTATGCCACCACGCGGGCCGCATCGCCATGTCGCGCCAGCCCGACCGCGTAGACCAGCAGTGGCACATAGTTGCAGCCAATCGCGACCATATAGGCGCCGAAGAGGATGCTTCCGATGGCTGGACTCCCCGCCTGCGTGGCCGAGTGCCAGAGCACGAATAGCCCAATCCCCAGCCCGACGAGTGTGGTCGCCGCGAACTCCGTCAGGATGAAGCGTGGACCGCGCAGCGCCAGGTCGAGCGCCGCTAGCTTGCGCACGCTGATGATGCGCTCGCGTGGCGCATCGTTTTCCCCGCCCGCTGTTGGTCGTGACGCTGGCATCTTTAGCTCCCCTCTTTTCAGACGCGCACTGGCCAGCGATTGAAACCGCCGCGCTCGCCATTGCGGTGTCGTCGTCACAGCCCCTCTAGCTCGCGGCCCGGCAGTTGTGGGCCGCGCAGCCGGTCGGCCAGCCCCGTATAGCGCGCCGCTCGCTGGCTGTTCTCTACCGCCTGTCGCAGCGCGCGCGGGTCGCCCACCAGCACGCACAGCCGCCTGGCTCGCGTGATGGCCGTATACAGCAGCGTCCGCCGCAGCAGCAGAGAGTGCTGCGCCACCAGCGGCATCACCACGCACGGATACTCGCTGCCCTGCGCCCGGTGGATGGTGCAGGCATAGGCCAGCGCCAGCTCATCCAGCTCGTGCGGCTCATAGCTCACCAGCACGCCGCCGCGCTCCATCTGTCCCGTCCGCTCGCCAGCGGTGTCCGGGAAGGTCACGGTCACGGCGCCGCCCTCTGCCTCGACCGCCGTCACATAGCCCAGGTCGCCATTGAAGACGCCGCCTGGCCCCTTGTCATAGTCGTTGCGCGCCTGCATCACCTTATCACCCACCCGCAGCGTATGGTCACCATACGCCACCTCGCCCGCGCCTGGCCGCTCTGGATTCAGCCGCGCCTGGAGCGCCAGATTCAGCGCCGTGACCCCCGCCGCGCCGCGATACATGGGCGCCAGCGTCTGGATGTCGCGCGTGGGATCGAAACCGTAACGCGCGGGCAGCCGCCGCGCCACCAGATCGACCACCAGCCGCTGCGCCGCCTCGGGCGACTCGGCGCGCAGGAAGAAGAAATCACTGGCGGCCTCGGCGCGCAGCGATGGTAGTTCGCCTGCGTTGACGCGGTGCGCTGTCACGATGATGGCGCTCTCGCGCGCCTGGCGGAACAGCTCTGTCAGCCGCGCGCACGGCGCCCGCTCGCTCGCCAGGATGTCGGCCAGCACGGCGCCTGGCCCTACCGAGGGGAGCTGGTCAGCATCGCCCACCAGCAGCAGGCTCGCCTCCGCCGGGATAGCGCGCACGAGCCGGTACGCCAGCAGGATGTCCAGCATCGAGATCTCATCCACGATGATGAACTGCTGCGGCAGGGGGCGGCGCTCGTTATAGGCAAACTCGTAGTTCCCCGGCTGAAACTCCAGCAGGCGATGCAGCGTGCTGGCAGGGCGACCGGTCGCCTCGGTCATGCGGCGCGCCGCGCGGCCAGTCGGCGCCGCCAGCGCGTAGGCCACACCCTGCCGGTCGAGGATGTCGAGCAGCGCGCGGATGGTGGTGGTCTTGCCAACGCCCGGCCCACCCGTCAGCGTCATCACCTTCGACTCGTAGGCCAGCCGCACGGCGGCGCGCTGGCTGGCTGAGAGTTGCGCCACGCCATCGCGTGCGACCTGCGCGAAGACCTGCTCCCACGCGCCCGCGCTCACCGGTGGCAGCGCGCTCGGCGCGTTCATCAGCAAGCGCAGGCGGCGCGCCGTGCCGTTCTCGGCATAGAAGAAGGGCGCCAGATAGACGCGCTCCGGGCCGCCCGCCGGATCAGGCTCGACGAAGACCTCCTTCTCCGCCCGCAACTGCTCGATGGCCGTCTCGATCTCGCCAGTCGTCTCGGCGGGCGTCTCCAGAAGCGCGGCGGCGCGCGTGACCAGTGTATCGCGCGGGAGATAGCAATGGCCATCGGATGAAGCGGCCTCCGAGAGCGCGTGCTTCACGCCAGTCATCAGGCGGGGCAGGCTGTCGCGCGGCAACCCCAGCTTCACCGCCAGCGCGTCGGCGGTCTTGAAGCCGACGCCGTGGATGTCGCGCTCCAGCGTGTACGGATTCTCGCGGATGACTCCCAGCGACTGCGTGCCATACTGCTGATAGATTTTGGCGCCCAGCGCGGGCGAGACCTCGTAGCCCTGCAGGAAGATCATGATCTCGCGAATCTCGCGCTGCGCCTCCCAGCCGCGCACGATCAGGTCGCGCTTGTGCGCGCTGATGCCACTGACGCTCAGTAGCCGCGCTGGCTCCAGCTCGATCACCGCCAGCGTCTGCTCGCCAAATTGATGGACGATGCGCTCGGCCAGCTTCGGCCCGATGCCCTTGATGACGCCGGAGCCGAGATAGCGCTGCAAGCCCTCGGCGGTGACGGGCGAGTGCGGTGTGAAGCTCGTCACGCTGAGGCGGCGTCCATGCTGGGGGTGCGTCTCCCACTCGCCCGTCACATCGACCTGCTCGCCGATGTTCAGCCCGGGCAGCGCGCCCACCACTGTCACCAGCTCGCTGCGAAAGAGGCGGCCCGCGTCATCGGGCGACAGCCGGGCGACGGTGAAGCCCGTCTCCTGGTTGCGAAAGACGATGCGCTCGATAGTCCCTGAGATGGTTGGCATGCGCTCGGCTATCCGTTGCACTGTATGATGGCGCTGGCTAAGGCGCTGGCTGGCGAGACGCTGGCGCGCCCGTCGTGCGCCAGGCGCTCGCAGTGTATCACGCCCCGCCGCGACGCCGATGCGCCGGCTGGGAGTTGGCACGGCGCATGCTGCCTGCTCGGCTGCGCAGCGGCCACCCGGAGCCATCCGAGGACATCTGGGGCCATCCAAATCGCTGGCGGCTTGCGGCAGGCGCCCACGCGACCTACAATCCGAGCCAAGCAAGCCGAGCCAAGCAAGCCAAGCGAGCCAAGCCAAGCCGAGAAGCGAAATCACGCGCAACGGTGATGATGGAGGAGCGAGAGCGTTATGGCGGAGATCGAGCAGATCACTCAGTTGATATATCAGATCGCCAGCGCGGCCCGCGCGGATGACGCCACGCGCGTCGCTGTGCGCGAGGCCATCCTGGATTCTGGCCTCTTCGATGTCTTCGGGTCGGGCGAGACACTCGACGTGATCGACATCCTCGACGCTGGCGGTGAGGGCGCCCTGCGTGCCCGCCTCAGCCCGCTGGGCCTGGCCGAGCTGCGCGCTCTGGTGCGCGCCAACTCGTTCGACCCGGAGCGCGAGAGCGCCCGCTGGCGCAGCGCGGCCCGCTTCATCGATCTGATCGTCGAGCGGGCCAAGGCACAGTTGGAGCAGGAGCAGAAGACCGGCGCGGCCACCAAGTCGATGGCCGAAGCCTCCTGGATGCTGTAGCCGACCATGCCATTCACATCGCGCATGTACGCGCGCACAGAGGATCGTGACCGCCTCGCACGCTTCCTCGCGGCGGCGGTGGCTGAGGGTGGCGGCGAGCCGCGGCCTGGCTACTGGCATCCCGGCGACCTGATCTGGGGGATGTACCAGAACACCGTCTTTAACCCCAAGACCAGCCTGCGTCTATGGGAAGACGCCGCCACTAGCGCGCTGCTTGGCCTGACCGTGCTGGATAGTCGTGGCGACGCGGGCGAGGTGGTGACGCAGCTGGCCCCGCACATCCGCGCGACCGAGGAAGGCGCCGACATGCTGGCGCAGGCGCTGGCCTGGGCGCGTCGGGTGGCGGCGCGTCGCCATGTCACCCGGCTGTGGGCGCTCGCGCTCGACTCCGACCCCTGGCAGATCGCGCTACTGGCGGCCAATGGCTTCGCGCGCGATGATCGTCACGATGGCTATGTCCACTTCCGCCGCCCGTTCGACGCCACGCCGCTGCCCGCCGCCCCGCTGCCAGCGGGCTTCACGGTGCGCGCGGTCGGCGGCGAGGAGGATTGGCAGCGCCGTGTCGATCTGCACCGCGTGGTCTACCATCCCTCGCGTGTCACGCTGCCCGCCTATCGCCGCCTGCGCGCCGCGCCCATCTATCGCTCCGAGCTTGATCTGGTCGCCGTCAGCCCCGCTGGTGACTTCGTCTCCTACTGCATCCTCTGGTACGACGACCGCAACGCTGTCGGCGAGTATGAGCCGGTCGGCGCGCATCCCGATTGGCGGCAGCAAGGCATTACGCGTGCCGTGCTGGTGGAGGGGTTGCGCCGTCTGCGCGCGCTGGGGGCCGAGCGCGCCATCGTGCTGACGAGCAGCGACAACACGCCCGCCATCCGCCTCTACGAATCCATCGGCTTCGTCCACCACGACACCGAGCGCTACTATCGGGCCGAGCCACGCTGAGAGCCCGCGCGAACACGCGCTCGCCCGCTGTGCGCGGGCGCCATCGCAGGCGCACAGCGGGCGAGTCGCATCACTTCAACGCGCGTGTGGCTCACGCTCGAATCACCGTCTACTGCTGGCCGCTACGGCTGGGAGTGGCCGCTGGCCGCTCCAGGGGCGCGGGGCGATTCGATCCTTCTAGCTCGCGGTAGTGATCGCGCCAGATGACACGATACAGCTTGAGATATTCCGGCAGCCGCCGGAGACCAGGGATCACCGGTACCAGGAACAGGGTCGCCGACAGGATCAGCATCACCACTGCCACCGCGACATCGGCGTTCGGGCCGTTGAATGGGCCAGCCGGAACCTGATACCAGGCAGTGTAGAGCCACAGCCAGGCCTGCCCGGGATATGCCCCTGGCTCATTCATCATGCCCCACTGGTCGCCAGCCAGATGCTGGGCGTCCGCCTTATCTGGTAGCGCCGACTCGTTCAGAAACAGCAGCGACTTGGTGTAATCCGTCTGGTAGAATTTGCTCCCCGCCAGCAGAATGCCATCCATCGCCCCGCTGCGCGCATTCGCGAGCAGTTCATTGAACATGGTGGGCAGTGGGCCATAGTCGCCGGCTGGCAGCGTGAGATTGCCATTGGCGTCGATCGCCTCCGTCGTGTTCTTGGCCAGCGCGTCGCTGTAGGCCGTGCTCCACTTGCTCTGCTGATCGGCGGACGCCGCCTTGTAGGTCGCGATGGCGGCCTGCACGGCGCTGTTGTGGACGGTCGCCAGTGGCCCGTACACGTAGACCTGCGCCGTATCGATCGGGATCGTCACCCCCGCGAGCTGCTGGAAGGAGATCGGCCCCAGCGCCTGGGTAGCGCCGGTCGCCGAGTTATAGGGCTGGCCATATCCAGCCACCGCGCTGCTGCCATCCAGCTCCGAGAGGCTGACGGTGGTGAAGCCGACCGGATCGCTCTGCGCCACACTTTGCAGCGTCAGCGGGCGCTCGTCGCCCGACGAGAACACCCCGGCGAAGATCAGAACCAGCGCCAGCACGACCGCGCCAACGATGGTGATTTCGCGCACCAGATCATACGGCGCCATCCGCACGCCACGGAAGTATTGCTTCTGTGTCATGCCCTGGTGATAGGGTTCGCGCTGCTCGCCGCGAGCCGGATACGGCCGCACTACGCCACGCAGCCGGACCAGCAGTATGTGGATCACGATGACCGCAGCCAGGACGGCGGGAAAGACGAAGATATGGTACGTGTACATCTGGCCGAAGTTGAGCGGATTGAAGAATCCGCCCACGCCAACCGAATTCATCAGATCCTTGGCCGACGCGGCGATCCACTGCGAGTCAAAGTTGGTCTGCGACAAATAGCCGGTGAACGCCGTCAGGATGCTGACGATGAACGCCAGCACGCCGATCATCCACGTCTTGGCGCGGCCTTCGCGCCAGGCGCCCATGAAGAACGTCGTCCACAGGTGGAGCGCCATGAAGAAAAAGAAGGCCTGCACACTCCAGAAGTGAAGGCTGTTGACGAAATGCCCGACAGCCGATTCGTGCCACCACTGCGGCCCAAACAGGGCCAGAATGACGCCTGTCAGGATGATGATGGCAAAGCTGACGAGCGTGCCTGCGCCAAGCAGGTAGAGCGACGAACGCACATACGCTGGCTGCTCATCCGGCAGAACCTGGTCGCTGGGGAAACGCTTGCTTATCCACTGCCGCAACGCCAGGGTCCAGTTACTCTTGGTCATAGTAGCCTCCTGCTAATCCTGCTTGTGGCCCGGCAGCCTGAGAATGAGGCCCGCTACAAACACGACGATCATGGCGCAGATGACGATCAGGTTGGGAACCGTGATGAGAAAGGCGCCGAACTGCACGTACTGGGACACGGCTGTCCTCCTTTGGGGCGCGAACGTCGGGGAGCGACCACCGACGTGTGCGCCGCGTGACGCGCTTCGGGCGCGCCTGACGTATCCACATTGCCCTAGTGCCTGTGGATAGGTATAGTCAGGCGGCGTCACGCGGGGGTCACATCCATGCGCGCGACCTCACAAACGCATCACATCCGTCTGCTTGGTATGAAGAATTGCGCGTGGCGCTGTTCGCCTGCTGCCGATGGGAGAGCGATTCGAGGGCACAGGGCATGAGCAGCCGATGGCGCGCAGCGCGTCCTTGCCGATGCGTTGCAAGCGACTTGTTGATGTATAGAACGAGGTCAGAGGCGCGCCGCTAGCCTTCCATCACCAGCACGAGCTTGCCCGTCGCTCGCCGCGCCAGCAGATCGTTCAGCGCGTCGGCGGCGCGCTCCAGCGGATAGGTCTGCGAGACGAACGGGCGAATCTTGCCCTCGGCCAGCCACGCCAGCAGGCGGCGCTTGTTCTCCAGGCTGTGCGCTGGCTCGCGCGTGATGAAGCCGCCATAAAAGACGCCCACCACCGAGCAACCCTTGAGCAGCGGCAGATTCAGCGGGATGCGCGGGATGTCGCCCGCCGCGAACCCCACCACCAGATGTCGCCCCTGCCAGCCCAGACTGCGCAGCGCTGGCTCCGAGAGCGCCCCACCGACGGGATCATAGACGACATCCACTCCGTGTGGGGCCAGCGTCTTCAGTCGCTCGCGCAGATCCTCGCTGCTGTAGTCGATGCCCTCGTCGGCGCCATGCGCGCGGCAGATGGCCACCTTCTCCGCGCTCGACGCCGCCGCGATCACCCGCGCGCCCAGCAGCTTGCCCAGTTCCACCGCCGCCAGCCCCACGCCACCCGCCGCGCCCAACACGAGCAGTGTCTCGCCCGCCACCAGATGCGCGCGATCGACCAGCGCGTGGTACGACGTGTCGTAGGTCATCTGGAAGGCCGCCGCGCTCACGAAATCGACCCCATCTGGAATGCGCAGCGCCGCGCTGGCCTCGCACACCACCGCCTCGGCATAGCCGCCGTTGGGAACGAGCGCCAGCGCGCGATCGCCCACCGCCAGCCCCTCCACGCCCGCGCCGACCGCCAGCACAACCCCCGCCACATCCGTCCCTGGCGAGAACGGCATCGGCGGCTGGAATTGATATTTCCCCTGGATCACCAGCGTATCGGGGAAATTGACCGCGCAGGCCCGCACCCCCAGCGTGATCTCGCCCGCCGCCGGGGTGGGCGTCTCGATCTCGGCGACTTCCAGCTGTTCAGGCGGCCCATACGCCCGGCACAACACCGCTTTCATCTGCGATCCCTCCTCATTCACTCATTCACTCAATGCGCCTGGTGGGCGCTGGCCTTGCCCCACTGGCGCAGCGTCGAGCGCGCAATGGCGCGGCGGTGCGCCTCATCTGGCCCGTCGGCCAGCCGCAGCGTGCGCCCCGCCGCGTAGAGCGCCGCCAGCGGCGTATCATCGCTGACGCCCGCCGCGCCAAAGACCTGGATAGCGCGGTCGGTGACGCGCGTGAGCAGGCTCGGCGCTACCACTTTGATCATGGCGATGTGATCCTGCGCCGCCTTCTTGCCGAGCGTGTCGATCATCCAGGCGGCTTTGAGTGTCAACAGCCGCGCCTGCTCGATCTCAATCGCTGAATCCGCGATCCACTGCTGGATGACGCCCTGCTCGGCCAGCGGCTTGCCAAATGCCACCCGCTGCGTGGCCCGCGCACTCATCAGCTCCAGCGCGCGCTGCGCCCCGCCGATGCAACGCATGCAGTGGTGGATGCGCCCCGGCCCCAGTCGCGCCTGCGCGATGGCGAATCCATCGCCTTCCCCGCCCAGAAGGTTGCTTACCGGCACGCGCGCCTGCTCGAAGCTCAGCTCGCAGTGGCCTTCGTTGTCCATGTAGCCAAAGACGGGCAGCGGGCGCACGATACGCACGCCCGGCGTCTCCATCGGCACGAGCAGCATGCTCTGCTGGCGATGCGGGTCGGCGCCGTCAGGGTCGGTCTTGCCCATCACGATCAGGATTTTGCAGCGCGCGCGCGCCGCGCCGGTCGTCCACCATTTGCGGCCATCCAGCACATACTCGTTGCCCTCGCGGCGCATCGTCAGGCGGATGTTGGTGGCGTCGGAGCTGGCC
>DATBTW010000194.1:0-1788 GCA_036559055.1 Ktedonobacterales bacterium | reverse complement strand
ATGTTCAGGATGTTGAAGGCGATCTTGTAGCCCTTGCCAATCTCGCCCAGCGCGTTCTCCACGGGAACCTCGACATTGTCGAAGTAGACCGTGCGCGTGGACGACCCCTTGATGCCGACCTTCTTCTCCTCGGCTCCGGTCGAGACGCCCTTCCACGCCGACTCGACGATGAAGGCGCTGTGCTTGGTGTCATCCACCTTGGCGAAGACGACCATCACGTCGGCGAAGCCCGCGTTGGAGATCCACTGCTTCGCGCCATTCAGGATGTAGTGTTTGCCGTCGGGCGAGAGCGTCGCCCGCGTGCGAATGCTCATGGCGTCGGAGCCGACGCCCGGCTCAGTGAGCGCATAGGCGCCGATCAGCTCGCCCGTCGCGAGCTTCGGCAGATACTTCTGCTTCTGCTCGTCGGTGCCGTAGAAGACGATGGGCAGCGTGCCGATGGTGGTGTGCGCGCCCTGTGCCACCGCGAACGACGCCTGGCGCATCTGCTGCGCCACCAGCGCGCTCACGATCATACCGAGGTCGGCGCCGCCGTACTCCTCTGGCACGTCGATCATCAGCAGGCCCTGTTCGCCCGCCTCTTTCAGCAGCGCGGGCATCAGCCCTGGCTCCTGCGCGTCGATCTGCGCGGTCTTGGGCAGCACCTCGCGCTGGATGAACGTCGCCGCCGAGTCGCGAATCTCGCGCTGCTCGTCGGTCAGCTTCTCCAGGGTGAGGAAGTCGGCGCTGGTCACCGGGGTGGTGAGAAAGCTCGCGCCTGTCTGGATATTCGTCTCGGTCGCCATACGCTCAGACTCCTCCTGCATGGGAGTCGTCCGTGTAGGACGTTCCCATGCGCTATCGGCATCGGAACTGATAGGAACTCATTGGTGTTTCGCGTGAAACGGCGTAGCCTGGGCCTTTCAAGGCCCATCGCGTACTCCGGCCATGTATGGCCGAGAGCGCGTCGGTTCACTACGCAGGCTTCTCCTGGTCGCTCGGCTGGGCCGCCTGGGCGCGCTGGGCGGATAGCGTCTCCTCGCGCAGTTGGCGGCGTAGCACCTTGCCGATCACCGTCTTCGGCAGCGACTCGCGGAATTCATACGACTTGGGAACTTTGTAGATCGCGAGATTGTCGCGGCACCATTTGTCCAGTTCCTCGGCGGTCAACTTCTCGCCCGGCCTGGTCACGATGTAGGCGCGCACCGTCTCGCCGCGATACTCATCCGGAATGCCCGCGACCGCCGCCTCCAGCACCTTTGGGTTGGCGAACAGCACGTCTTCCACCTCGCGCGGATAGATGTTGTAGCCACTGGCGATAATCATATCCTTGGCGCGGTCGACGATGGTGAAGTAGCCATCGGCGTCCATCTGGCCGATGTCGCCGGTACGCAGCCAGCCGTCACGCAGCACCTTGACCGTCTCGTCGGGGCGACTCCAGTAGCCCTGCATCACCTGCGGGCCGCGCACGGCGATCTCGCCCTGCTGGCCCTGCGGCGCGAACTCCCAGCTTTCGCCCACGAAGATGGCGGCGTCAGTGTTGGGCATCGGCAGGCCAATCGTGCCATTGCGGTTGTCGCCGTAGACCGGATTGCAGTGCGTCACGGGCGAGGCTTCCGTCAGGCCGTAGCCTTCCACTACCTTCGCGCCAGAGAGCGCCTCGAAGCGGCGCTGCACCTCGGCTGGCAGCGGCGCCGACCCGCTGATGCACACCTTGATCGAGCTGAGATCACGATGCTTGCGTTCCACCTCGCGCGCCAGCGCCAGATACATCGTCGGCGCGCCGGGGAAGAGATCGGGTCGATAGCG
>DATBTW010000193.1:0-5466 GCA_036559055.1 Ktedonobacterales bacterium | reverse complement strand
GCCAGACCAGATCAGCGCCGCCTACCTGCCAGTTGGGGTCAACGAGCATCGCATGCTGACGAGCGCCCAAGAGCAGACGGCAGATGACACGCCCATCCAGGGTATTGAGCGAGATGCGATCCAGACTCATCAGGCGATAGGTGCGCGCATCGTAGCGGATGCTGCCACGCGGCCCGAACTGTGGGCAGGTCTCACGGTGTTTGGCCTTGCCTGCCTTGATGGCCTCAACTGCCTTGGCGCGTGCGCAGCAGGCCAGTTGCGCGCCCAGTCCGAACCGCTCACGAGTTTCACCATACACCCGATGATGGGCAGTATTGGTGTTCGTAATGTCTTCATCCCAGCACACTCGCGCAACCCATGTGGCAGCCGCATTGAACGCCTGTTGAGTCGCAGCCAGTGCAGACTCATGGCCGTCAATGTCGAGCTTGATGCAGATAGTGCGAGTGAGTATTTTGTTCATTGAGAACCATTCTACAACAGGCAAACAGAAACGGAAAGGGGGAGCGGCGCTTCCTCCCCTTGGCTAAAGCCAGGGTTCTCCGCGCCGCAATTCAGATGAGCAGCCCATCGCCGGAGCCAATCACCCATCCCCAGCGCCATACTCGCGCCATCATCATCTCAGCCGTCGTTTTCGTCACGATTGGCCTGCTGCTCAAGGGGCTGCTCACCCCGGCGGCTCCCTCGAACGCCAACCCCAGCGCCACCCCTGGCCCGGCGGCGCCCGTCGTCGGCCACTACGCGCCAGAGGTGACGCTGCGCGACCTCTCGAATAATCCCGTCACAATCTCGTCGCTCAAAGGCAAGGTCGTCGCGCTCAACTTCTGGTATGCCGCCTGTGAGCCGTGCAAATTTGAGATGCCCGCGCTGGAGCATACCTATCTCGAATATCAATCGCAGGGGTTTGTCGTGCTGGGGGTGGATATCGTCGATGATCCGGCGACGGCGGATAGCTTCGTGCATGCGCTGGGTGTTACCTATCCCGTCGTGCGCGATGTCGATCTGCGCGCTGCGACTATCTATCGCGTGACGGACACTCCCTCGACCTTCTTCATCGACCGCGATGGCGTGGTGCGCTACAAAGTGGCCGGCGCCCTCGACGCCAAGACCCTGCACACAGATGTCACCGCGCTGCTCTCAAAGAAGACGTAGCCTCGCCCGTCGTGCGCTCCATGGCGCGATGTGGCGTCAGCTTCATGTCGCGACGACGAAGGAGGTGGGCAAAGGAACCGGGCTAGGACTGGACATCGTGCGCAGGCTGGTCGTAGATCGCTACCGTGGTGACGTCACATTCGAGACAGGCGCGAGTGGAAACCGCTTCTTCGTGCGGCTGCCGTTGTCGTCGTGACGCCGCCTGCTCGCGCGGCGCAAGGTTGGCGTGTGGCGCGCGAGATGATAGAATGCAGGGCGCGCCGCGCGCAGTGATCCGCGGACGGCGAGGTTCAACTGCGCCGCTCGGCGCCTTCTCGACGCTGGATAGGAAGTGTCGTAGCGCGTTGGCAAGATGAACATGACGTCCGCCAGAGATCCAGAGATCGAGTGCGAGCGCGACGTCCGAAGGGGGCGAGACACGCATGTCTGGTCATTCAAAGTGGGCTCAGATTCGTCGGCAGAAGGGCGTCAACGATAGCAAACGTGGCGCGCTCTTCACGCGGCTCGGCCGCGAGATTGTGGTGGCCGTGCGCGAGGGCGGCGGCGGCGATCCAGATGCGAACTTCCGCCTGCGCATGGCAGTGCAGCGCGCCCGCGACGCCAACATGCCGATGGACAACATCGATCGCACCATCAAGCGCGCGATGGGCGGCGGCGAGGGCTCTCAACTCGCCGATGTGGTGTACGAGGGGTACGCGCCGGGGGGCGCCGCGATCATGGTGCAGGCCATGACCGACAACCGCAACCGCACGGCGGCGGATATTCGCAGCACCTTTGGCAAGAATGGCGGCAACCTGGGTGAGTCTGGCTGCGTGGACTGGATCTTCGAGCAGAAGGGCGTGTTCGAAGTGTCGCTCGACGGCAAGGATCCGGACGATCTGACACTCGAAGTGATCGACGCCGGCGCCGAGGATGTGGATGAATACCTCGACGGCGATGAGGCGCTGCTCGTTTACACTGAGCCCTCGCAGCTCAACGCCATGCGCGAGACGCTCGAAGCCAAGGGGATGAAGCTGACGCGCGCCGAGACCCAGCTCGTTCCCAAGACCAAGATTGATCTGGGTGAGAAAGAATCGCTTCAGACCCTCCGGTTGATCGACAGGCTGGAAGAACTGGACGACGTGCAGAACGTCTACACCAACGCGCAGATCGCCGACGAGTTCGCTGAGAAGTACGCCGCCTCCTGACGTGTGAACGTCGTGGGCCAGCCAGGGAGGTCGTGGGATGGGCAGTGAGCCGCGCCGCGCGATTGGCATCGATCCGGGAACCGCGCGGCTGGGCTATGCGGTGGTGGAATCGCGAGGCGGCGAGTTGAACCTGCTTGCCTGCGGCTGTGTTACCACGCCGCCCTCGCAGGGCATGCCCCAGCGTCTCAAGCGCATCCACGACGAGATGCTGAGCATCATCCGAGCGCACGCCCCGCGCGAGATGGCGGTTGAAGAACTGTTCTTCGCCAAGAACGTGACGACTGCCGTGGCCGTTGGCCAGGCGCGTGGCGTGGCGCTGCTGGTAGCGGCGGAGTGCGAACTACCCGTGAGCGAGTACAAGCCGATGCAGGTCAAGCAGGCGGTACATGGCTATGGTCTCGCCACCAAGGCGCAGGTAGGCGAGATGGTGCGCGTGCTGCTGCGCCTGGCCGCCATTCCCACGCCCGATGACGCCGCCGACGCCGCCGCCATCGCCATCTGCCACCTCAATACGCTGACGCCGGAGCGCATGGCGCAGCGCTAGCCCACTCCAGGGGAGAACTATGATCGTTGCGGTTCGCGGGACGCTCGAAGGCAAGACGCTCGATAGCGCGTTCATCTCAGTGGGTGGGGTCACGCTGCGTGTCTTCGCGCCGCTGAGCGCCCTGACAGCGATCAATGTCGGCGAGACGGTGTCGCTCCAGACGACCTTCATCGTGCGCGAGGACGCGATGACGCTTTATGGTTTCAACTCCAGCGATGACCGCGACCTGTTCGAGCAGATGCTGCTGGTGACAGGTGTCGGGCCGAAAGCGGGGCTGGCGCTGCTCTCCAGTCTTTCCGGCGCTTCCTTTCGCGAGGCGGTGCTGCGCGAGGATGTCACGCGCCTGACGCTGGCCCAGGGTGTCGGCAAGAAGCTCGCCGCGCGCATCGTGCTGGAGCTGAAGCCGCGCTTCGAGAAGGGGCCGCTGCCAGAGTTCATCGGGGCGCCCGCCAGTGCGAATGGCGCAGGGCCGTCGCGCGCGGATGTGGCGGAGGCGCTCATCAACCTCGGCTATCCGCCCGCCGAGGCTACCGCCGCCGCGCGCGCCCTGCCCGACGACGCCAGCGGCAAACTGGAAGATCTCATCTTCCGCGCGCTCCGTGGGCTGGCGAAGGAGTAGGCGCAGCAGAGGGCGGGGGAGTCGCGGCCATCAATGGCCGACGCACACGACCATGGGGCATGAATGCCCCGCGCTGCGCCGCCGCAGGCGGGCGCGCCTCTGCGGCTTTCAAGCCGTCATCGTCCGTGCTCCGGCCTTTCAAGGCCGAGAGCTATCCGCCCTCACCCCTGCGGAACCTGCACATGTGGCAGGCCCGCGCTGATGAGTCGCTGGAGCGCCGCGAAGCCTGATTTGCGCGTGATGCCGTCGCGTTCGACCAGGCCATAGTGGCCCAACACCGCGACAGTCGGTGGACAGCACTCCATCGCGGCTTCGTCGCGCAGGTTGTACCAGTCGGCCTGCGCGATGGGGCCTTGTGAGGTCAGCACGCCTGCCAGCAACTCCGACTGCGCGTTGTCGTTCAGCAGGCTGTCCTCCACGCCATATTCCCCGATCCACAGCGGTTTGCTCGCCTGCTGATGCGCCATCAGGATAGTCAGCACGGTGTTCACGCTGCCCAGCACGGCGTTGACATCGCCGTAGGCATGCAAGGCCATGATGTCGAAGCTGTCGCCGCCGCCAAACTGATAGATGCCGTTCAGCCAGTCGGCGCTGGTCGTACTCGGGCCACCCAGAATCACCTGCGCCGAGGGGTCGGCGGCCCTCACGCCCTGGTAGCCGGGGACGAGGATATTCTGCACATACGCTTGCTCGCCCGCGCTCCAATATTTGTCCAGGTCTGGCTCGTTCCACAGTTCCCAGTGCGAGATCGTTGCGTGGTAGCGTCCTACCAGCGTGGTCATGAAGTCGCGGAAGTCGGCGGGGTCAGGCGCCGCCGTAGGGTCGCCGACCCAGGCGGGCGAGTAGACGACGACGGGCTGGAGCTGTACGCCGTAGAACTGCGCCTCGCTCACGATCAGATCGGCGCGTGTCCAGTCATACACCCCGCGCTGTGTCTCGATGAAGCGCCACGGAAACTCGACGCGAATGTGATCCACGCCGAGCTGGCGCGCCAATTGCAGGTCGGTGTCGATCTTCGAGCGGGGGAGCTGCTCTGGCGAGCAGTTGGGCGGCTGGCACCACCAGCTCTCTGGCGCCGGGCCATCCAGATAGCGCCATGGGCGATAGGATGGCTCGACATTCACGCCCGCGCCGCGCACTGCGCCAGCGTTGTAGGTGATGGTCGCCGAAGGGCTGGCGTGCGCGGCGCCCGTGGGCGTGGGCTGGCCGGACGCCGCGCTGCCGCCACAGGCCGAGAGCAGCGCGCCGAACAGGCTGACGAGCCACGCGATGCGTGCTTGCCGCATGAGCCGCCGCACCGTCCGCCGCGCCTGCTCACGCGCCGCCACCCGCAGCGCGCGCAACTGGCGACGCATGTGTGTTCGGTTCGACATGCCCGCGCCCTCCATCTCCCACTGCGCGCCTGTGCGATGCGGCTACACTTGCGCCGCCGACGCCTCCGCCGCGCGGCCACGTACGACCGCCAGATTCCACTTCGGGCAGATCGCCGGCCCGTAGAAGCGCTCTTCCTGGACGGCGAAGTCCGCCTGTGCGAGCATGCTGAGGAACTGCGCGCGTGTGTGATGGTGGACGATGTCCGCCCACTCTGGCAGCACGCCACCCGCACGCCAGGTGCGCAGCCAGCGTGAGGGCCGCCGCCCCACATACTGCGGATACCACAGCGTCCACAGCGGGATGCTGTTCGAGTTGTCGATAATGGCCGCGCCCGACGGCTTGAGGACCCGGTGAATCTCGCGCACCGCTGCCAGCGGATCGGGCAGGTGCACCAGCAGATCGAGGCAGACGATCAGGTCGAAGCTGGCGTCGGGGTAGGGCAGCGGTTTGGAGGCGTCCACGAGCTGGGTCGTCAGCCGCGTGGTCGCGCTTGCCTGCGCCGCTGCCTTGCGCGCCAGCTCCAGCATCGACTCCGAGACGTCGCAGAGCGTCACATCATATGTGGCTGCCAGCGGGACAGAGATGCGGCCCAT
>DATBTW010000192.1:0-3275 GCA_036559055.1 Ktedonobacterales bacterium | reverse complement strand
TGGCCAGCGCCGTCGCGCAGCCGCACGCCGCGCCGCTACGATCTGCGGGCAGCGTCCGCGCCAGTTCGCGGATGACGCGCTGGGCGTTGGCGACATTGCGGGTGAGGTTGGCCACCACCATCTCGACCGTCACTGGCTGCTCGCTCGCATGCCAGACATCGTAATCGGTCACACAGGCGACGGTCGCGTAGCACAGTTCTGCCTCACGCGCCAGCTTCGCCTCTGGTAGCGCGGTCATGCCGATGATGTCGCAGCCCCACTGGCGATACAGCCGCGATTCCGCCCTCGTCGAGAACTGCGGCCCTTCGATGCACACATACGTCCCGCCACGGTGAAATGTGAGGCCGCCCTGCGCCGCCATCCCGGCCGCGAGATGGGCGCTCAGATCGGGGCAGAAGGGATCGGCGAATCCGATGTGCGCCACCACGCCATCGGCGAAGAAGCTGGCCGGGCGTGCTTTGGTGCGGTCGATGAGTTGATCGGGGATGACGAGCTCGAGCGGCGCGTAGTCCTCGCGCAGGCTGCCCACCGCGCTCACCGAGATGACGCGCTCCACGCCGAGACTCTTGAGCGCGTAGACATTGGCGCGCGACGGAACCTCCGTTGGGCTGAGCCGGTGATCGCGCCCGTGACGCGGCAGAAACGCCACTGGCGTCCCCTCAAGCTCGCCGATGGTCAGCGCGTCGCTGGGCGCGCCAAAAGGCGTGCTGATCTCCACCTGCTCGACATCCGCCAGCCCCGGCATGTCGTACAGCCCGCTGCCGCCGATGATCCCAAGCCGCGCGCCTCGCGCTGCCATGCCGCCTGCTCCTTCTCTGGCGTGAACGCGGCCACTGACAGGCGCCTCACTGGCCCGACACGCGGCTCCCGCTCAGCATCTCGCTCCCCGGACGCACGACAAACCGTACCTGCACGATCTGATCGCCGCCATTGGTGCGCACCGCGATATGGCAGACGTAAGGGCCAATCGCCAGGCCGGTCGCGTTGATACGCACCGTCAACGGAGACGAGCTTTCGGTGAATTTCTGCGGCTCGACGGTCATCGCCGGGATGTTCGTCTCGATGCGCCCGCTCAGCACGCCACCACCGCGATTGGCGATTTCGAGCTGCTGTGTCGCCGTCTGGTTGACCAGGATATAGCCAGCGTCCATGCGCAACGGCCACACATACAGGCGCGGAGGCAGGGCGGGCATGCCAGTGCGGCGCTGTCCCGCCGAGGACGGCGCTGGCTGGGTATGGTACGGCGACCGGATGCCATGCGCGCCATTCAACGCGCTGGCGGGCGCCGCCGTCGGATGCGCGCCGCCGCCCGCGTGTGCGCCGCGCGCCACCGCTCCCACGCGCGACTGCGACTGTCTGCGCGCCCATTCCAGCGCCTCACTCATCTCCTGCGCGCTGCGAAAGCGATCCTGCGGTTGGAGGTTGAGCGCCTTCAGGACGACCCGTTCGACCACCTCAGGTGTGCGTGGATTCACCTCGCGGATCGACTTCAGATTGTGACCCGCCATGCGCAGCGGAGCCGCCTCCGGCACGCGCCCCGTCAGCAGATGATAGAGCGAGGCGCCCAGCGCGTACACATCGGAGCGCGGCTCCGAGCGCGAACTATACTGCTCCAGCGGCGCATAGCCATCCGTGCCCAGCTGCATCGTATCGGTCATGCGCGCGGGGATCAGCCAGCGTGCGATGCCAAAGTCAATCAGCTTGACGTTCCCATCCGGCAACAGCATCACGTTGGCAGGCTTCAGATCGCGATAGATGATTGGCGGGGTGCGCGAGTGCAGGTACGAGAGCGTATCGGCCAGCGCCATGCCCCAGTTCGTCACCTCTTCCCAGTCCAGAGCCTCGCGACGGTATTGCACCAGTTCGTCTTCGAGGTTGTGGCCCGGCACGTACTCCATGACGAGGTAGTATTTGCCTTCTTCCATCAGCAGTTCGTAGACATGCGCCAGGGTCGGATGATCGAGCGACTGGAGCATGCGCGACTCGCGAAAGAAGTCGTTGATGGCCTGTTCCCGCTTCTCAGGGTCGAGCTGCGACTCGCTCATCTCCTTGATGGCGCGCTCGGCGTCGTTCTGAAAGCTGTCGTGCGCCAGGTAGACGGCGCTCTGGCCGCCCTGCGCGATCTTGCGGATGATGGCGTACCGCTTGGCCAGCACATGCAGCGATGGAAGCAGGCCGGTCGAGATGCGCGGGCGCGCGGATTTGAGTGACGAGCCGCATGCGGGGCAGAAGCGCGCGCCGCTCGGAGCCTCTGCTCCACACTTGGAGCAGTGAATCCTGGACTCCATGTACCCACTCCCACCTGCTGCGATGATCACTCCGCACGGCCGGTCTCAGCCCACGGCGTGCCGCAATTGTAACATAGGATGACCGCCGCCACATATCGCACTAGGAGAAGTGTAAACCATCTCACCCAAGGACGCTACGGCTGAGCGCCCGACGCTGATTGCAAACGGGTTTCGCGCGTGCGGAGCTGCCCACAGGCGGCGGCGATGTCGTCGCCGCGCTCGGCGCGCACGCTACTCGTCACACCGCCCGCGCGCAGCAGCTCGCGAAATGCGCGAATGCGCTCCCCTCCCGGCGGCTGATAGCCCGCCGCCGTCTGATTGACAGGGATCAGGTTGACATGGCCGAGTTGCTTGAGTGGCGCCAGCAACTGCGCCAGCTCGCGTGCGTGCTCGTCGGCGTCGTTCACCCCAGCGAGCAGCACATATTCGAACGTCACCTGCCGCCCTGTGCGCCCGGCATAGGCGCGTACCGCTTCCAACACCTGCTCGATGGGATATTTGCGCGTCACGGGCATCGTGCGCAGGCGCATGGCATTGTTCGGCGCATGCAGTGAGATCGCCAGATTGACCTGCAACGGCTCCTCGGCCAGTCGCAGGATGCCAGGGACCAGCCCGACCGTCGAGACGGTCATGTGCCGCGCGCCAATGCGCAGCCCTTCTGGCATATTCAGGATGCGCAGCGCCTTGAGGGTATTGTCGTAGTTGTGCAGCGGCTCGCCCATCCCCATGAAGACCAGATTGGTGACGCGGTCGATCAACTGGCCATCAGGCGCCCTCCAGGGCCGCTCACGTAGCTCGCGGGCGAAGTACAGCGCCTGCGCGACGATCTCGCCCGCCGTGAGGTGTCGCTCGAAGCCCATCTGCCCGGTGGCGCAGAACGTGCAGCCATACGCGCAGCCCGCCTGTGTCGAGACACACACCGTCGCCCGCGCGCGCCCCTCCGGGCTGGCGGGATATAGCATCAGCACCGTCTCGATCAGCCGACCA
>DATBTW010000191.1:0-1591 GCA_036559055.1 Ktedonobacterales bacterium | reverse complement strand
GGCGACACCGCAGGGCTGGCGCAGGGGTTGCGTTTGGAGGCGCTGGCGCTCGGGCAGCTTGGCCGTATCCCCGAATCCATCGCGCTCGCGCAGGATGCGATCCGGCTGGCGCGCACAGTGGACGATCTGGACACCTACTCCGCCGCGCTCAGCGACGCCGCCGCGATGTATCGCGCCCAGGGCGAGCTGGCCACCAGCTGGAGCCTCAGCAAGCTGGCGCTGGAAGCTGTCGAGCCGCTGGGCGACCCGATGGCGACCGCCTTCTTCTCATCCGCGCACGGGGTGGACGACTTTCTGCGGGGCGACTGGCGCGCCGCCCGCCAGCGCATGCAGCACGCGGTAGCCGTCGCGGAGGGGATTGGGCCATCGTGGGTCGCCGCCTATCCACTGGCCGACCTTGGCCTGCTCAATCTGGTCGAGGGGCGCGCCGAACTGGGCCTTACGCAGCTCGATAAGGCGCTGGAGTTCGCCATCAACGACAACGACATGCAGGCTCAACGGCTCATTCAGGCGCCGCTGGCCGAGTACGATCTGCTGCGCGGGGATGCGGTCGGCGCCATCCGACGGCTCGAACCGCTGATCGACCATTCTGGCCACGGCGACAAAGAAAGCGCTGTCCTGCTTCCGCTGCTCTGTCGCGCCTACGTGGCGCAGGGTCAGCTCGACCTGGCGGCGAGCGCGCTGGAGGCATGCCAGCGCCAGGCGACCGCTAGCGGCGCGCAACTCGTCCTGCTCGATGCGTTGCTCTCAGGGGCAACGCTGCGTATCAGCCACTCGAATCTGGCGCAGGCCG
Organism: Ktedonobacterales bacterium; assembly: GCA_036559055.1. Taxonomy (GTDB): domain Bacteria; phylum Chloroflexota; class Ktedonobacteria; order Ktedonobacterales; family JADMIN01; genus JAKAIY01. The sequence continues at coordinate 798 of DATBTW010000191.1, read as the reverse complement.
CCGCTCTGCTAGACCAGGCGATCACGCAGGCGCGTGCGATGGGCCATCCATACGCCGAAGCCAAAGCGTTCAGCCTGCGTGGCAGCGTCCTGGCGCAGCGCGGCGACATCGCGGGCGCCCGCGCCTCGTATGGCGAGGCGCTCAATCGCTTTGGCGCGCTTGGCGAGCGGCTCTATGCGTCCATCGCCGTCGCTCAGCTTCGGCGTCTGGATGGGCCGCCGCGGTCGTCCGGCTCCAACCGCTTCGTCTGAGGCGTGCGATGGCGGCGTGTGATCGAGCGCCGGGCCACGCGCGAGTGTGATACGCTGGAGCGAGCCGACGCCTCGGCTCGCCCGCGCGCCTCGCGCGCTCCATCGCCAGGAGACGCCTTCGTGACCAGCGCAACTGCTCCCTCCCACAGCGCTCGATCGGCATCCGCAACCCGCCATGTTCATCGCGCGCTGGCCATCGGCGTCGGCGTCGCCGACATCCGCCGCGAGCCCGATGACGGCTCCGAGCTGGTGACGCAGGCGCTGCTGGGCGCCTCAGCCGTCCCGCTGGAATCGACACCCACTGGCTGGACGCGCGTCCGCCTCGTCGATTATGAGGGCTGGGCGCACACGGCTGAGCTAGCCGCTCCTGCACGCCACACCGAGCAGGTGGCCGTCGTGACGGCCGTGCGAGCGCCGCTGTACGCCTCGTGGCGCGGCGCGACCACCGTGGATGAAGCCTTCGCCAGCAGCCTGCTCCCCATCACGCCTGCGGGCCAGCGGCCAGCGTCAGGACGCCTGCGCGTGGCGCTGCCGGGCAAGCGCGCCG
>DATBTW010000190.1:0-1731 GCA_036559055.1 Ktedonobacterales bacterium | reverse complement strand
CGCTGTGATGCGCTTCACACCCGTCGCGCCGTAACGTCGCCCGTAACGCCGCCGTACTGCGAGCGGTCTACCCTTGCTCGTGGAGGCCAGCGCTGATCTGGCCCGCCGCGCAAGCCGCGCGAGCAGTAGGTAAGAGGGAGTGAACACCGATGACCACCACGACTGAAACCACCCGTAAGGGAAGCGTCCAGATGCAGCGCGAGGGGCATGTCGCCACGCTGATCTTCGATAATCCACCGCGCAACATGCTGACTACTGGCATGTTCGCCGAGTTGGGGCGTTATGTCCATGCGCTTGACGCTGATCCTGAAGTGCGCGCCGTCGTCATTCGCGGCGCGGGCGAGCGGCTCTACACTGTCGGCGCGGACATCGGCGAGATGGATGTGGTGAGCGCGAGGGAGCAGCGTGGCGCCAACGCGGTCACCTGGCTCAGCGGCATCCATGCCGTACTCGACGCCATCGAGCGCTCGCCCAAGGTCTACATCTGCGCGATGAAGGGCCACTCATATGGCGGCGGCCTGGAGACAGCGGCGGCCTGCGACATCCGCATCGCCGCGCGCGACGCCCGCTTCGCCATGCCTGAGGTCAAGCTAGGCATCATCCCCGGCTATGGCGGCACACAGCGCCTCACCCGGCTGATCGGCCTGGGCCACGCGCTGACGCTGGCGCTGGGCGCACGCGAGATCGATGCGCCGACGGCGGAGCAGTGGGGGCTGGTGGATGTCGTCACGCCAGCGGGCGCGGCGGAATCCACCGCGCTGGTGATGGCGCAGTCCATCGGCGCGTACGCGCCGCTCGCGCTGGCCAACGCCAAGCGCGCCATCCGTGCGGGCGTCGATCTCGACCTCGCCGCCGGACTCGCGCAGGAGATCGACTGCTTCGTCGCCTGCGTCACCTCGCGCGACTTCGACGAAGGCCGCCGCGCCTTCCTGGAGAAGCGCCTCCCGGTGTTTGCGGGCAATTGAAGCGGAACCTTACCCCCAGCCCCCTCTCCCGCGAGGAGGGGGGGGACCCAATTCAGGCGCTATCGCGCGCGGCGAGGACCTCACCCTCTGTCTCCCTCTCCTACGAGGAGAGGGAGAACCCACGTCGAGCGATACGGCGCGTGGCCAGGTGTTCGATAGGTGAAACGCCTGCCATCGCCGCTACCCCTTGCTGCAGGTCCCCCCTCCATTCGCAGGGGAGGGGGTCAGGGTGAGAGGTTTCGCGCCCCAATCTCGCCGCGACCACTTGACAGGGAAGCCAGCGGTCGTGTATATGAAATGACACATGACTCAGTTGTCATGTCTGCGAGAACCGGAGTCGCGCGCAGCGTCTGAGCGCGCGAGAACACAGGAGTGCCTACGATGCCGTTCTTCTCCCGGCTGCGCAACGTCCGTAGACCGTCCCTGCTGGCCCGCGCTGGCGCCCCCGCTGTGATGGTGGGGCTGCTGGCCCTCACCTCCTGCGCGGGAACTGGCAGCGGCCCCGCCGCCAGCGTGCCTGGCGTCGATGCGAGCACGATCACCATTGGCGCTGTTCTCGACACCACCGGGCCGATCAAAGTCATCTGCCAGCCGATCCTCGATGGCGACAACCTCTACATCGACAAGATCAACGCGGCCGGCGGCATCAATGGGCGCAAGGTCAAGCTGCTCCAGGTCAGCGACAGCGGTGACGCCACCAAGACCAAAGACGCCGTGCGCCAGCTCGTCGAGCAGGATAACGCCTTCGCCATCTTCCAGGTCTGCG
>DATBTW010000189.1:0-9188 GCA_036559055.1 Ktedonobacterales bacterium | reverse complement strand
ATAGCGGTACGCGCGTTTCTGTTGCATGCGAACAGTGTATCATGAAGCATGTGAACTATCGAGCGGAAAGGAGCGGCGGCGCTTCCCCCATGGCTGTAGTCAAGGGTTTCCGCGCTGTCAATTCGATGATCTGTCCGCATTGTGGCACGGCCAACCCTGAGAACGCGCGTTTCTGCGTCTCCTGCGGCCAGCCGTTGCCACGCATCTGCCCCAACTGCGGCGCTGTCAATCCGCCCACGGCGCGCTTTTGCAACCAGTGCGGCTTCCCACTAGATGGCCAGCCGACGCCCGCGCCTGCCCTCGCGCCCGCGCAGGCGGTCGAGACGCCCGATGTCGTCGGCGGCGACTCCAGCGCCGCAGATGCGCAGCTGGAGGAGACCGAGCAGCGCCGTATCGTCACCGTGCTCTTCGCCGACCTCGCCAACTCCACCGCACTGGCCGAATCGCTGGACGCCGAGGAGATGCGCGCCATCCTGGCCGACTTCTTCTCCGCGATGAGCCGCGAGATACACCGGCACGGCGGCAGCGTCGAGAAGTACATTGGCGACGCCATCATGGCGGTCTTTGGTCTGCCCACCGCGCACGAGGATGACCCCATCCGCGCGATCCGCGCCGCCATCGACATGCAGACCAGCCTGCGCGCCCTGAACGCCGCGCTCGCCAGCGACGACTTCGCCAGCGACGATGATGGCGCGCACCCGGAGCTGCGGCTGCGCATCGGCATCAACACGGGCGAGGTGGCCGCCGCCGCGGCGCCGCGCGAGGGTCAGGATTTCCTCATCACAGGCGATCCGGTCAATGTGGCCGCGCGGCTGCAACAGCTTGCCGGGCCTGGCTCCATTCTCGTCGGGCCGCGTACCTATCGCGCCGCGCGTGGCGTGGCGGAGTTCAAGCAGGCGCCCGCCGTGCCGCTGCGTGGCAAGAGCCGCACCGTGGAGATCTGGGAGGCGCTGAGGCTGCTCGGCGATCAGCAAGCGCCCAGCGCCCGCCCGCGCGGACTCGATGGCGTGCAGACACCGCTGGTGGGGCGCGAGGCCGAGATGGCGCTGCTCGACGCGGTGGCCCAGCGCGCCATGCGCGAGCGCAGGCCACACCTCATCACGGTCGTCGGGGCGCCCGGCGTGGGCAAGACACGCCTGGCGCTGGAGTTCACTCAGCATGTCGGCGCGCGCATGCCGCAGCGCCCGCCGCATCGCAATGGCTCGCGTCGCACGCATCGCAAGCCCATCCTGTTGGAGGGGCGTTGCCCGCCATACGGCGAGGATGTTGCCTTCTTCCCGCTGACCGAGATGCTGCGCTGCTTCGCGGGCTTCAACGCGCGTGAGTCGGCCGAGAGCGCCCGCGCCAAACTACTGGAGGCCACGCGCGTCACGCTGGAGAACGCCGACCGCAGCGAGAACGCCGAAGTCATCGCCGCCTATCTGGGTCACACCATCGGCATTGAGTCGCCAGATCGGCGGCGTGTGCTGCTGCCCTCCGACGCCACGCAATTGCAGGAGGGCGCGCTGCGGGCGTGGCGCGTCTTCTTCGAGGCGCTGGCCGACGCACGCGGACTGGTGGCGATGATCGACGACGCGCATTGGGCCGACGATGCCCTGCTCGACCTGCTGGCCTCTGTCGCCTCGCAGGCCAGCGATGTCGCGCTGCTCTTCGTGCTGACCGCTCGCCCCGAATTGATCGAGCGGCGTCCGACCTGGGGCGGTGGCCGCCGCAACTACGTCACCCTGGGGCTGGATCCGCTCTCACCCGACGACGCCGCGCGCCTGCTCGATGAGCTACTGCCCGGCTCCGGCGTGCCGACCTCCCTGCGCCAGAGCATCCTGGAGCGCGCCGATGGCAATCCATTCTATGTCGAAGAGATCGTGCGCATGCTGGTGGATCGTGGCGCGCTCGCTCGCGAGGAGTCCGGCGGCTGGCGTGTGGCGGCGGAGTGGGAGAACAGCGACGAGATTCGGAATCCCCTCATCCCCGATACGGTGCAGGGCGTGCTGGCGGCGCGCCTCGATCTGCTGAATCCCACTGAGCGCGACGTGCTGCAGCATGCCGCCGTTATTGGGCGCTATTTCTGGCCCAGCGCGCTGCTCAATCTGGCGCAGCACCTGCGCCCCGAGGAGCTGGCGCAGGCGCTGGCCTTGCTCACCGAGAAAGACCTGATTCATCCCAGCGAGCGCATGGGTGGCGCCATCGCCCCGCCGGGCGAAGTGGTCTATACCTTCAATCACGGGCTGACGCGCGAGGTCGTCTATACGGCCATCCCGCGCACCCGCCGCGCGCACGAGCACCTGCGCATCGCCGAGTGGCTCCAGGCGCTGGAGGCCGATTCGCCGGGCCAGTTCATCGAGCTACTGGCCCAGCACTACTACCGCTACTACACGCTGGCGAATCTCTCGCGCTCGCGCAATCAGCAGCGCAGGCGCGAGGTGCGGGCGCAGGTGGTGGCGGCGCTGGAGCGCGCGGGCGAGCAGGCGGTGGCGCGCCACGCGCTGGCCAAAGCCGACTCGTACTATACCGACGCGCTGGAGCTATTTGGCGAAGAGATCGATCCGAACGATGCGCCGCTGCTGGTGGCGCTACACTCGGCGCGTGGGGCGGAACGCTGGCTGGCCCTGCGCGCCGACGACGCCTGGAACGACTACCGCGATGCGCTGCGCGTCTGGTCTACGACGTCGGGCGCGCTGGCGTCCGTCCATGCGCGGGTGGAGCAGCGCGTGGCCACGCCCGTCGGGGCTGGCTCGGCCTCGCAGCCGCCCGCGATCTCGCAGTCGGGCGGAGGCCCATCGCCTGCGATGCCCGCTGCGCTGCCGCTCGACTGGCGCCAGCAGGGGATGCGCCTGTATCGGCTGTTGGCGCAGCTCCCCACGCGCAATGGTGGGCTGTTCCGCCGCATGCCGTCGCACGAGGAGCTGGGCGACTATCTGGATGAGGGGCTGCGCCTGGCCGACGAGCTTGGCCAGCGTGACACGCTGGACTACGCCGAGTTGCTGACCGCCAAGAGTTTCTTCTGGTGGTCCTGGGCAGAGCGGCGCAGCGAGCGCGACCTGCTGGATGCCTATCGCAGCGCGCGTGAGGCTGTACGCATCACCGAGGCGCTGGGCGACGCGCGCGCCGCCTCGGAGGCGCTGGATGCGCTGGGCAACATCCAGGCCATCATGACCGATCTGAAGGGCTATCTGGAGAGCCAGCGGCGACGCCTGCGCTGGGTCGAGCATATCGAAGACCCGCAGGAAGTCGTGGATGCCAACACCGAGGTCAGCCAGGCGTATCAATTTGTAGGCGAGTATGCGGACGCTGTGCGCTACGCCCAGCAGGCGCTGGACCTGGGCAATCGGGTGGATGAGGATGTGCTGCGGGTGCGGGCGCTCTGGCGGCTGGCGCTGGCCTACTTCGAGTGGGATCGCTGGCCAGAGGCGCTACAGGCGGGGGTTGAGTTGACGCCGCTGGCGCAGCGCAAAGTGATGGTCTCGTCGAATAATCATGTCCTGGCGATGCTGTCACTGGCGAGCATCTCGGCGCGCATGGGCGACGCCGACGCCGCCGAGCGGCAGAGTCGCATCGCCGTCGATCTGGGCTGTGAGCCTGCGCAGGAGCTGGAGGTGGCGCGGGCGCGGCTGGCGCTGGCGCGCGGCGAGCCACGCGAGGCGCAGCAGACGTTGCTGAACGCGCTCGACCTGCGTGCGGGTCGGCACGCGATGGCCGCGCTGATGTCGGAGCTGGCCGAGCTGGCGGCGCGCGGCGGCGACCTGGACCTCTATGACCGCTTCGGCGCCGAGGCGCTGGAACTGGGCTGGCGGTCGGGCGCGCGCAAGGCGCTGGCGCAGGCCATCCGCGCGCGCGCCATCGTCGGCATCAGCGCGGGCCGCTGGGAAGACGCCTTTGCCGATGGCCAGAATGCGCTAACTCGCTACGGCGAACTGGGCTGCCAGTGGGAGCAGGCGCGCTCGCGCTACGTGCTGGCGGGGCTGTATCGCCGCCGTGGCGAGCCAGGCGACGACGACCGCGCGCGCGAGGAGCTGACGGGCGCGCTGCGGCTCTTCGAGGAGATGCGCGCGGTGCGCGACATCGCGCGGGCGCGCTCGGCGCTGGCAGGGGCGGATGTGCGGTTGCCGTAGCGTTGGGCCAGGCGCCGATCAGGTTCGATCTGGTGGCAACGCGGAGTGTCGAGACGGAGGGGAGTGGGAGCATGTTCGGCGTCGAGGAGACGCGGTACTGCCACCTGTGCGGCAAGCGGATCACCGGTCGGTATTATCAATACTCGAACGGGCTGACCGTCTGCGCGGCGTGCGAGGGATCGGCTCCCCGCTGTGCGCGCTGCAATGCTCCCACGCCCACAGCTGGCGCGCTGCTCTCGCGCAAGGGCGTGCTGCTCTGCTCGCGCTGTGTGCGCGAGACTTTCGCCTGCGACATCTGCCACGAGCCGATCCTGGGGTCGTGGTATACCTTTCAGGAGCTGGTCGCGACGCCAGAGCCACGCCGCTATTGCGCGGAGTGCATGCGCGACCGCCCGCGCTGTGATCTGTGCCAGTCGCCCACCGGGCCCGGCGCTGTGACGCTGACCGATGGTCAGTATCGCTGCATGGTCTGCGCGAGTGATCTGGTCATCGGCGAGCCTGCCATTCGCCTGGTCTACACCGAGGCGCTGAAGCAACTGGAGCAGATCGTGGATGCGCCGCTGCGCCACACGCCGCCGCTGGATGTCGTCAATCGGCGGCGCATGGGCGAGACGCGCCGTACCTACGCGCGCGAGGTCGGCCAGATGGGCGCCACGCACGGCGAGGATGGCGGGGCCGCGCGGCATGTGCTGGGCTTCTTCGTTCGCACGCAGGGCAGGCCGATCATCTATGTCGAGGCGGGGCTGACGCGCGGGCTGCTGCTCGGCACGCTGGCGCACGAGTTGGGCCACGCCTGGCAATCGGAGCAGCTCGGCGCCTCGGCTGGCGCGATCGATCCGCTGGTCAGCGAGGGGTTCGCCGAATGGGTGGCCTACCACACGCTGATGGCGCGCGGTATGCGCACGCTGGCCACACGAGCGCGCGAGCGGCAGGACCTCTATGGCCGCGGGCTGGAGCGGCTGCTGGACATCGAGCAGGCCAGAGGTCGCGCCGAGGCGCTGCGGGTGGCGCGCGCAGGCCGGTTGTAGCGGCGCATGGAGACTGATCGTATGCAGATGGCGAATGGCCAAGTGAATGAGCTGAGCGAGCAGGCGCGGCAGACGTTCGCCGTGCGGGTGGCGCGCGAGATGGGCGCCGGGCAGGCGCTGACGGGCGCGCCGTGCGCCGCCTATGCCATCCAGGGGCGGACGCCGGTGGTGGTGGCGCGCCCCGCGCATATGGAAGCGCTGGCGCTGGCGCTGCGGCTGGCCGCCGAGGCAGGCGCCGCGCTGGCGACCTGGGGCAATGGCTCGCGCATGGCGCTGGGCTTCCCGCCGCAGCGGCTTGATCTGGTGGTCAGCCTGGAGCGGCTCAACCGCGTCATTCACTATGATCCCGCCGACCTCACCATCACAGTGGAGGCGGGCATGACCCACGCCGCGCTGAATCGCACGCTCGCCGAGTCGCGGCAGGCGCTGCCGCTGGATCCGCCGCTGCCGGAGCGCGCCACCATCGGCGGCACGCTGGCCACGGGCCTCGCCGGACTGCGCCGCAACCTCTATGGCGCGCCGCGCGATGTGACGCTGGGCGTGAGCGGCTTCGACGCCGCCGGGCAGCCCATGAAGGCGGGTGGCTCGGTGGTCAAGAACGCCACCGGCTATGGCATGACACGGCTCTATGTCGGCTCGCTGGGGACGCTCTGCGTGCTGGGCGCGGCCAGCTTCAAGCTCACGCCGCTGCCAGAGGACGAGGCGACCGTGCTGGCGGCGGCGCCGGGGCCGCGCGCATTGCTGGCGGCCACGCAATCGGTCAATGCGCTGCCTGTACGGCCATCCGCTGTGGTGGCGCTGCATGTGGCCGCGCTGCCCGAGCTGGCGCGGCTCACGCCGGGGCAGGAGCGCCGCCAGTTGCTCGCCATTCGTCTGCCGGGCAACGCCGCCGCCGTCAAGCGCGGCATCGCCGAGACAACCATCGCGCTACGCCAGGCGGGTGTTACGCCGCTGCTGACGCTCGAAGGCGCCAGCCACGACGCCTTCTGGGCGAGCGCCAACGACTTCGCGGCGCTGCGGGCGCATCCGCGCGAGGCGCTGGCGCGGCTGAACGCGCTGCCCACCGAGATGGGCGCCGCGCTCGAACAGGCGGAGCAACTGGCCAGTGAGCATCGGCTGCGGCTGCACTGGTTGACCGATCTGCTGACCGGCGCCCTCTGGCTTCGGCTGAGCGCCGAAGACGACGATACCGCTGGCGCCGCGGCAGACGCCCAGCGCGACGCCGCCTACGCTGCCGCCCTGCGCGCTACGCTGCATGCGCTGGTCCATCGCTGGCAGGTCGTCACTACGCTTGCCTGCCCGCCGGCCATCAAGCCGAGCGTGGCGCTGTGGGGCGCCGACCCCGCTGGCCTCGATCTGATGCGCGAGGTCAAACGGCGTTTCGATCCGGAGCGGCGGCTCAATGTCGGACGCTTCGTCGGGGGATTGTGAGGGCGACACGTTGGGCCGCCGCATGGCATGCTCCGTGCGACGACTCCCGCTCTCAGCCCCTGTCGGCGCGAGCGGCCATGCGGGAAGGATGATGCGGGAAGGACTATTGGCCGCTGCGCGCTGATGCGCAGGGAGATCGCAGCAGTCGCTTGAGATGTGGAGGAACTCGGATGGCCCAGACACCAGCGCCTGAACATACCACCCCCCAACGCCTCGTGATCGAAGATCGCGTACTGGTAGAGGCTCCCATCGAGGAGGTCTATCAGCAGTGGGGCGATCTCAACCATTTCCCTGATTTCATGCGCAATATCATCAGTGTGACGCCCATTGGCGATGACCGCTACCACTGGATCGCCAGCTTCTTTGGTCAGCGCCAGGAGTGGGACGCCGAGGTCATCGCGCGCGAGGAGCGGCGCCACGTCGCCTGGCGCAGCGTCGGTGGCGACGATCACAGCGGCGAACTGCTTTTCGACGCGCCCAACCCCACCGCGACTGAGGTGCGTCTGCGGCTGGAGGTGACGCCGCCCGAGGGGCTGGCGCAGCAGCGCATCGAGAAGCTGGCGCAGAACGCGCGCAAGAATACCCATAACGACCTGCGTCGCTACGGCCAGCAGATGAGTCCGCAGCAGAAGCAGCGCGCCCAGCGCGACGAGGCGCCCACCGGGGCGCTGAGCGTGGCGACGCAGGTGGGCGTGGCGATGGCGGCCGCTGGCGTGGGCGGCTACGTCGCCTACCTCGCCAATCAGCGGCTCCTGGCGCGTCGTGGGGCGATCATGCCGCCGCGCGCGGTGGCGCTCCCCGCCGCCGTCGCCAGTTGGGCGCTGCTGGGCGCGTCTGGCGCTAGCGTCGCCGGGGCGGGCGCCCTGCGCCAGCTTGGGCGGATGCATGAAGCGCTGTTCGTGGGCCAGTGGGCGCCTACACTGCTGGCCGCCGCTGGGCTGGCGCGCGCGCTGGGCCATCGCGACGTCCAGCCGACCAGCGGCGCGACCATCGCGAGCTGGTCATTCGTCGGCGGCAGCGTCGGCGCGATAGCGGCCTCCGTGGCGCTGCATCTCAACGGGCGACGCAAGCAGGGGCTGTTCGTAGGGCAGTGGGCGCCATCGCTGATGGGCGCCGCGCTCTTCACCCGCCTCGTCGATCAGGAGTAATAGCGAGAACGGCGACCCCAACCCCCTCTCCCGCGAGGAGAGGGGGCATCCGGACTCCCCTCTCCCACCAGGAGAGGGGCCGGGGGTGAGGTTCCCATCTCACTGCTCGCTCTTGAGTGGGCGCACGACCTCGCTGGCCACACGCGCCACGATCCCATCCGGGTACGGATGGCGCAGGTTCAGCACGATGTGATTCGCGCCGACGGCGATGAGGCTGCGCGTGCGCTCGCGCGTCTCCGCCAGGTCGTCATAGTTGATGGGGATCTGGATGGAGCGAGCGATGGCGGCGGGATCGCGCCCCACGGCGGCGCAGTGCTCGTCGAGAATAGCGCTGTGCTGGGCAAACTCCTCCGGTGAGCCGCCCGCCGCATTCCACACGTCGGCGTACTGCGCCACGACCCGCAGCGTCAGCTTCGGGCCAGAGCCGCCGATCACGAACGGCGGGTAGGGCTTCTGTATAGGCTTCGGCTCGCAGCGCGCCTCACGCACCTGGTAGTAGCGCCCGGTGAAGGTCGGCGCTTCCTCCGTCCACATCCGCCGGATGATCTCGCATGCCTCGCCCAGCGCGCGGATACGGTCGCCCGCTGACGGCAGCGGGATGCCATAGCTACTGTGCTCCAGCTCGTTCCACCCCGCGCCGATGCCGAAATCGAGCCGACCGCGCGAGATGATGTCCACCGTCGCGCCGATATTCGCCAGGACGGTCGGATGGCGATAGGTGTTGCCCGTCACCATCAGCCCCACGCGCAGCCGCTGGGTGAGCGCGGCGAAGGCGGCCAGCGTGGACCACCCCTCCAGGCACGGGCCGGTGGGGTCGGCGCCTAGCGGCATGAAATGGTCGAAGAGCCATGCATGCTCGATCTCTGGGATGTCATCCGCTTCGCGCCAGACGCGCAGCATATCGTCGTAGGTCGTGTTCTGCGGCGCCGTCTTGACACCAAAGCTCACCGGTCGCATGGAGCCTGCTTGCATGCTCTCCTCGCCTTCCGCTCTGTCTGATGTGCGCCCGTGCGGCGCCCTCAGATGGTAGCACGCTGCGGCGCCGTCTGGCATTCGAGCGGATCCTGCGGTTATCATGTGCGCAGTGATGCGACACGCGCCCATGCGCGAGCAAGCGGAGGCAGAAGATGGCCGAACACGTTGATGTGCTCATCGTCGGCGCCGGACTCTCCGGCGTCGCCGCCGCCTGGTACCTGCAAACGCGCCTGCCGGGCAAGCGCTACGTCATCCTGGAGGCGCGCGACGCGATTGGCGGCACCTGGGATCTCTTCCGCTATCCCGGCGTGCGCTCCGATTCCGATATGCTCACGCTGGGCTATTCCTTCCACCCATGGGCCAACCCCAGGGCCATCGCCGACGGCCCCGCCATCCTGCGCTATGTCCGCGAGACGGCGGCTGAGTATGGCATCGACCAGCGCATCCGCTTTCGCCAGCGGGCGCGGCAGGCGTCGTGGTCGTCCGCCGAGAGCCGC
>DATBTW010000188.1:0-1701 GCA_036559055.1 Ktedonobacterales bacterium | reverse complement strand
TGAGGCGCTGCACGGTCTGCTGCAAGTCGATGATGTGGATGCCGTTGTGCGCCCGGAAGATGAACGGACGCATCTTGGGGTTCCAGCGCCGGGTCTGGTGTCCGAAATGGACGCCTGCCTCCAGCAGCTCTTTCATAGTTGAGGCATTTCCTGCCATGTGTCTGGATGTCCTCCCTTTGTGAGATGGTTTCCTCCGCCTCCGTCCACTCGCCCGGTGAGCGCGTCGCCGCGCCAGGGACCGTGCGATCAGGAAGCGTGTGTGGTACATGCGCCCTCAGCCGCGCAGTCCGCAGCGCAGGCGCATACTCCTGAATTTTACCATATCGCCAGCAGGCGCGCAACCGCGAAATACGCCCCTGCCAGGGTCTGCGAACGATCGGCGTGGCCATGTCGAAACGGGCGGGTAAACCCGCAGCTACGGGCCTGCGGGCCGCAAAGCCCGCCTGCGCGGGCTAGGTTCCGACTCCCAGGCCGCGCAGGCAGGGTCTCGCGGCGGAACGCCCGTAGCCGCGGCTTCAGCTGCCCGATCACCCACGGCGACGGTCGACCATTCCCAGACCGTGTCGTCTCTGCACACTCCAGAACGAGCGCCGGGCGTCAGGCGTCGCGCGACTGGGGCAGATGGTCGGTGGCGAGCGTGTCGGCGCGGGGTAGCGCCATCGAGAACGTGCTGCCGTAGCCCAGCTTGCTCTCGACCCACAGCCGCCCGCCATGACGGCTGACGATGTCTTTGCTGATGTGCAGGCCCAGCCCCAGCCCCACGCCAGAGCCGCTCTGCACCTGCATCCCCGGCACGCGATAGAAGCGGTCGAAGATATGCTCCTGCGCCTCGGCTGGCATGCCCGGCCCGTGATCCAGCACCGCGACGATGCACTCTTGCTCGGTCGCGCGCGCGCGCACCGTCACCGGCTGCGTCGCGGGGGAGTATTTGAGCGCATTGGACAGCAGGTTCGAGATAACCTGATAGATGCGCTCGCGGTCGGCGTAGACAGGCATGGGCGCGTCGCCGTGCCCGCTATCGTCCGCGCCATCGTGCGCGCTGAAGCGAATGACGCGCTGCGTCACCAGGCGCTGCTCGCCAATCGCGGCGGCGCACAACTCGCCCAGATCGAGGCGCTCCTTGCGCAGCGGCAGCATGCCCTCCTGAATTAGCGAGACATCCAGCAGGTCGCGGATCAGGTTTTCCATGCGGATGATGGCGACCTGCATGTGCTGCGCCTGCTCGGCATCGCGCGGCTCACCACTCGCCTCCATCTTGCGCACCTGCAGCCGCGCGAGAATCTTGAGGCTGGTGAGTGGGGTCTTCAACTCATGCGAGGCGATGCCCAGGAACTCATCCTTCTGGCGCTCCAGCTCGTGGATGGCAGTGATGTTGGTTACGACACCGATGGCTCCGGCGACCTGATTGCGGTCATCGCGCCAGGGGGTGCAGCTCGTCAACGCCTGGATGTCTTTGCCCGTATCGAAGCGGTGGATGACCAGGCGCTGCTCGACCGGCTCGCCCAGCGTGCGCGCCAGATGCAGCGGCTCGCGGTTGGCGGGAATCTCGTCGCCCTCAGTCGTGCGCAACTGAAACATGCCGCCGACATTGGCGGGCGCATGCTCCAGCGAGACATCGCCGATGCCGAGCAGCCGCCGACCATAGGGATTGATACGCAGGAATCCGCCAGCGGCGTCGGTGACGAAGATGCCCACATCGGT
>DATBTW010000187.1:0-2419 GCA_036559055.1 Ktedonobacterales bacterium | reverse complement strand
GCTGTGCGAGGCGATGAAGCGCTCCACTGTGCGGCTCATGGGGATGGTCAGCAAGCGAGTGGATTGATCGCGCCGCAGCACGAAGTTGAAGGCGGTCTGTGAATCGTCCGCCGCCGACCACAGCGGACGCGCGAAGATGGGCTGCACGATCTCCCAGCCATCGGCCAGCGCCTCGCGCAGGTCGCCGAAGCGCTTGCCACTGGACTTGCGCGCGCGTTTTGGCTTGGCGGCGTTCGCGGCGCTCGGTGTCTCTTTCTTTGTCTCCTTCGGCGGCGCTGGCTCCGGGCGGGCGGGCTGGCGTGGGCCATTGGTCGGCGCCACCCGTAGCGCGGCGGCGGGCGTGGCGCGGCTGCGGCGTGTCTGCTTGGTCGCGCTGGCGATCACGCTGGCGGTCGCCAGCTCCGTCGTCGCGCTCTTTCGCTTGGCCATCATTCGCCTCCGTTCCGCTCGGTTTCTGCTTTGGCGCCGCTCGCGAATCCCCTGTGGATGCGCTGTCGCCCAGGTCAGTCAGCCTCTATCGTTGTCTCGCTCATCGGTTCGTCGTCGGGCAGTCGTTCGGCCACGCGCAGCTTGGCGCTGCGGGCGCGCGGGTTGGCGCTCACCTCGGCCTCGCTTGGCGCGAGTGGGTGGCGCGTGATGATGCGCAGTCGCGGCTGGCGCCCGCACGTACACTGTGGCGCCTCTGGCGGGCAGACGCAGCCGCGTTGCTCGCGCTGGAAGAACTGCTTGACGATGCGATCTTCGAGCGAGTGGAAGCTGATGACTGCCAGCCGTCCGCCTGGCTTCAGCATCTCCACGGCGAGTGGTAGCGCCGCCTCCAGGCTGCCCAGCTCATCATTCACAGCGATACGCAGCGCCTGGAAGACGCGCGTCGCCGGATGCACACCGCCCGGTCGCCCGTGGATGACCCCTGCCACCAGCCGCGCCAGCTCATCGGCCCGCGTGATCGGTCCCTGGCGCCGCGTCTCCACGATGCGCCGCGCGATGGGGCGCGAGAAGCGCTCCTCGCCGTAGCGCCAGAAGATGTCGGCCAGATCAGCGTCGCTGCGCGAGTTCAGCAGATCAGCCGCCGATTCGCCGCGCGTGGGATCGAAGCGCATGTCCAGCGCGCCATCGGCGGCGAAGCTGAAGCCCCGCTCGCGCGCCGCTAATTGATCGGATGACAGCCCCAGATCGAGCAGAATGCCATCGACCGGCGCCAGCCCCGCCGCGCGGGCGAGGTCGCCCATCTGGCGGAAGTTGCCGTGGCGCAGGATCAGCCGCCCCGCTGCGACCGCCTCGGCCAGCCGCGCCTCGGCGCGCTCTAGCGCCTGCGGATCGGCGTCGATGGCCAGCACGCGCCCGCTCGCCCCCACCTGCCCCAGCAGCAGCGCGGTATGCCCCGCGCCGCCCAGCGTGCCGTCGATGAAGACGCCGCCCGGCTGTGGGCGCAGGGCGTCGAGCGTCTCCCCCGGCATGACGGAGATGTGCGTCGTCTGCGACGCGGCGGGCGCGTCGCTCTGCGACCTATTCACGCTGGTGGCTGGCTCTGTCGTGTGATGGTCTCCTCGCATGCTGGAAGCGTTAGAATTAGAATGGCAGTGGCAGGGCGCTGAGGTCTTCGTCGTCGGTAGCGCTGAGGTAGGCCTCCCAGCCGCCGACGCTCCAGATCTCGAAGCGGTCGCGGGCGCCAATCACCATCGCCTCGCCGTTCAGGTCGGCGTACTGGCGAAACTTGGCGGGGATGACGATGCGCCCCTGGGCGTCCAGCTCCAGCTCGTGAGCCATGCCGAAGAATCGGCGCTCCACCAGCCGCAGCAGACGTGGATCGGTGATGGCGGCGCTCAGCTCGCGCGCTTTGGCCTCCCAGGTCTCCATCGGGTAGATATAGAGGCACGGGTCAACGCCGCGCGTCAGCACCGCCCCGCGCTCGATCTTCGAGCGGAAGCGGGCCGGCACGGCGACACGGCCCTTGCTATCCACGCTATGGAGATACTCACCGAGGAACATGTCGTTCTCCCCATTTTGCCCCACTTTGCCCCACCCTGCTAGTATAGCCCTCCATTTTCAGGGCGAGAACCCCTTTATCCACGACTTTCGCGGCGCATCGTGGACAAGCCAGTGGATAACCCGTGGACAACGTGCGGATACCGACATTTGCGGACAAACCCCGACACAAGATGGCGGAGAGAGGGAAGCTATGGCCAACGAATGCGCGCGGGGCGCGGACCTCACCCCCTGTTGGGGAGTCGCGGCCATGAATGGCCGACGCACGCGACGTTGGGGCATAAATGCCCCCGCTCGGCGCCGCCGCAGGCGGGCGCGCCCCCTGCGGCTTGAAAGCCGCTGTCCGCGTGCTCCGGCCTTTCAAGGCCGAGAGCACGGCCCCGCTCCGCGCGCTATTGACACCGCTAATACTTTAGTGCTAAAGTGTCCGTAT
>DATBTW010000186.1:0-4771 GCA_036559055.1 Ktedonobacterales bacterium | reverse complement strand
TTCTGAATCGTGCGCGGGGTGTCGGGATCAAGCCCCTTGGCCAGCGCCAGCCGCAGCGCCAGCGCCTGCCCCGGCAGCGCCGCGATGATCGGGCTGAGCCACTCCGGGACGGACGCGGGCAGCGGCAGCGGTGTGGCGGCCAGCGCCAGCGCCTCGGCGGCGTCGGAGATCACCAGCAACTCCAGGCCCATCGCCTGCAACTCGTGCGCCAGCGCCAGCAGGTCGTCGTATGCCTGGCCCGACGGCATGACGAGCAGCGCCGCGTCGCCACGGTCGGCAGCGGCGATGGGGCCGTGCCGGAAGTCGGCGGATGAGTAGGGGATCGCCAGCGTATAGGTCAGCTCTTTGAGCTTGAGCGCCAGCTCGAAGGCGGTGGCGTAGTTGTAGCCGCGCCCGATCACGACGATGCGATCCAGAGAGCGATAGCGCTCGGCGCGCTGGGCTGCCGTCTCCGCCAGCGCCAGCGTCTCCGCCAGCGCATCGGGCAGGCGCCGCAGCTCGGCGAGGCGCTGCGGCGAGCCGCTGAGCGTGGCGGCGATGGCGGCCATGATAGCCAGTTCCGCTGTGTAGGTCTTAGTCGCGGCGACGCTGCGCTCTGGCCCCACGCCCAGTTCGATTACCGCATCCGCGACGGCGGCCAGCGGCGAGGCGGCGTCATTGGTGATGGCCAGCGTAGGGCGGCCCTGGCGCTGCGCCTCGGCCAGCACCGCGACGATGTCGGGCGACTGGCCCGACTGCGAGGCGCCCACCACCAGCGCCCCGGCCATGCGCGGCGGAGCGTTATACAGGGTATAGAGCGATGGCGTGGCCAGCGCCACCGGGCGGCCATCCAGCGCAGCCCAGGCGTACTTGGCGTAGAGCGCGGCATGATCTGAGGAGCCACGCGCGGCGATCAGCGCATAGTCGAAGGGCGGTAGCCCGGCGCAGATAGCAGCCACATGTGGCTGCTCGCGCTCGAGCAGCGCGGCGATCAACCCGGGCTGGCTGGCGATCTCCTGTTCGAGGTAGCTGGTCATAGCGACTCCTCCCATTTCTGCGTGCGCCTGGACACATCTCTGCGCTCAGTGTACCTGAGTTGTGGTCTAGTGGTCTAGATGTCTTGACAAATACACAACGGTCAGGTACACTCCCGTACAACATCAAGCAAGTCCTCAGATGTTCCGCATCGTGGCGCCGCGAGACAGTGGGGAAAGGAGCATGGATACAGCGGCGCGTCAGTATGATCGACCCTGTCCAACGGACTCGTAGTGATCGTCGCGCGAGCGCGGGCGTATTGCCGGATACGCCGCCCGGCGCTTGATTCACGATGACCTTGACCGACGACCTTGATCCTCGCATCTCACGCTCTGCGCTGTCATTCTGGTCTTTTTTCGGCGTCGCCCCGCGCATTCGCCCAGATTGGCCGACGCCAACTGGCGCAACCAGGCGCATCCAGGCCCTATGAATCCAACGGTGTGATTCATCGCTCCGAAGTCGGGAGGTTCGCTATGGCTTCCACTACTTTCTCTCTGGCCGGGCCAGGGAGGAGGCGCGTCACCATCTCAGCGCTCGTAACGTTCCTTGGCATCGCCTCGCTGCTGGTCGCGGCTTGTGGCTCGGGCGGCGGCTCCGGCGCGACCAAGCACACGCTCACCGCGATCTGCTCGGTCGGCGGCTCATATACGGAGAACATGAGTCCCTTCAGCCCGAACGTCAACTGCGGCGTTGATGGACTCGTCTACGAGAACCTGGAGTATGTCAACGGTGTCTCCGGCAAGGAGACTCCCATGCTGGCCGCCAGCTACGCCTGGACCAACAACAATACCACGCTGACCTTCCAGACACGCCAGGGCGTGAAGTGGTCGGATGGTCAGGATTTCTCAGCGAACGACGTGGCCTTCACCTTCAACATGCTCAAGACCTATCCCGCTGCCGATGGCAACGGGCTGTGGCAGCACCTCTCCAGCGTTGCCGCCAGCGGGGCCAACGCCGTCGTCTTCACCTTCCAGAGCGCCTTCCCGACTGATCTGCCCTTCATCGAGGGCACATACATCGTGCCGCAGCACCTCTGGAGCAGCGTTGGCGACCCGACCAAATATGTCAACTCCACGCCGGTCGGCACTGGCCCGATGAAGCTCAAGAGCTTCTCGCCGCAGATCATCAGCTACGTCAAGAATCCCAGCTACTGGCAGGCTGACATGGTCAAAGTGGACGAGCTGGATTATCCGGTCGTCAGCAGCAACGATGTCGCGCTGGAGAAGATGGAGGCCGGGCAGGCCGACTGGACGGCGATCTTCGACCCGGCGGTCAACGCCTTCGTCCAGAAAGACACCGCCCACAACTACTCGTACCCCGTGCCAGTCGTGCCCGCGCAACTCGTGCCGAACCTGAAGAACCCGCTGCTGGGCCAACTGGCGGTGCGTCAGGCCATCAGCATGGCGCTGGATCGGCATGAGATGTCGGTCTCTGGCGAGGCGGGTTTCGAGCCGCCGGCCAGCGCCACGGGCCTGATGCCTGGTCAGGAAGCCTACCTCAGCGCGCAGTACAACGGCACGCTGCCCAGCTTCGGCCCGGCCAACCCCAGCGGCGCGGATACGCTGCTTCAGCAGAGCGGCTTCACCAAGGGCGCCGATGGCATCTATGCCGACGCGCACGGCAATAAGCTCTCGTTCAAAGTGACCGTGCCTGGCGACTTCTCGGACTACGTTGCCGACCTCCAGATCGCCCAGCAGAGCCTCAAGGCGGCAGGCATCGACCTGCAGCTCAACAAGGTCTCTGACGACGACTGGCGCACCGACCGCGCCTCGCACAACTTTGATCTGATCATGACTGGCGGCTTCTTCGGCCCCACGCCGTACTACTACCTGGAGCCGCTGCTCGACAGCACGCACATCAGCGGCGCCAACGCCACCAACTGGGAGCAGTGGAACGACCCCACGACCGACCACCTGCTGGCGCAGTATGCGTCCACCTCTGATCCGGCGACGCAGAAACAGGCCATCCAGGGTCTGACGGACATCATGGCGAAGCAACTCCCGGTCATCCCTGTGCTGGACGCTGTGCAGTTCTTCGAGTACACCACCACCCACTGGACCGGCTGGCCAACGCCGCAAAACCCGTATGCGATTGGCTCGGCGTATCAGTTGGCGGCGGGTGACAACGAGCAGGTCATCCTGCACCTGCAGCCCGTTTCCTAGCCCTGCGCGACCTCACCCCTGGCCTCCTCTCCTCGCGGCAGAGGGGCTGGGGGTGAGGTTTCGCCCCGCATGTTAGAATGGCCGTGACGTTCCCCTGATCCGTGCGCGACAAGGAGCACGCCGATGCGCCGCTTGCTTCGCCGAATTGGCGTCTACCTGCTCGCGATCTGGGCAGCCGTCACCATCAATTTCTTCCTGCCACGACTGGCGCCCGGCGACCCGGCCAAGGCGCTTTTCTTCCGGCTCTCGCAGCATGGCTATGTCAACCCGGCGCTCTTGCAGGCGCTGGAGAGCGAATTTGGCCTCGATACCACTGACCCGCTCTGGCTCCAATATCTCAAGTACCTGAATAATCTGCTGCACGGCAACCTGGGTATCTCGACCAGCGCGTACCCCGCCACCGTCGCGCAGGTGATCGGCCAGGACATCCCCTGGACGCTCACGCTGCTCTCGCTGAGCGTGCTGATCAGCTTCGTCGCTGGCACGCTGATCGGCGTTTTCATGGCGTGGCGGCGCGGCTCATCGCTCGATACGTCGCTCTCGGCCATCATGACCTTCCTGTACTCGATTCTGTATCCCTGGCTGGCGCTGCTAGTGGTCTACTTCATCGGCTTCAAGGCGGGCTGGCTGCCCTTCTCCGATGGCTACGATCTCTCGCTGACGCCCGGCTGGAGTCCCGATTTCATCCTCAGCGCCGCCCAGCACGCCATCTTGCCCGCCTTCACCATCGTCATCTCCACCGTCGCGGGCTGGATGCTGACAATGCGCAATTCGATGATTACCACGCTCTCCGAGGACTACATCACCATGGCGCGGGCCAAGGGGCTGACGACGCGGCGGCTGATGTTCTCCTACGCCGCGCGCAACGCCGTCCTGCCCAGCGTGACAGGCTTCGCCATCGCCATCGGCAGTGTGGTCGGCGGGCAACTGCTGGTCGAGATTGTCTTCTCGTATCCGGGGATTGGCTTCGCGCTGTATCAGGGCATCCTCGCCCAGGATTACGCCCTCGCCGATGGCATTCTGCTGCTGGTCATCGTCGCCACCGTCGCCATGAACCTGCTCGTCGATCTGCTCTACACCGTGCTCGACCCGCGCACCCGCCAGGAAAGGAGCGTCTAGCGTGAGCCAGTCTCCTCCGACCACCGCGCTGCCGCCTGGTGAGGTGGCCGTGGCCCCGCGCCGCGCTGTGCGCTTCCGCACGGTCGCGCGCGCCGCGTGGCGTGGCGTCACGCTGAACCGCAAGGTGGCGGCAGGCAGCGCCATCATCGGCTTTTTCGCGCTGGTGGCGCTCTGCGGCCCGCTCTTCGTGCATCACAATCCGCTGGCCTACACGCTGAACCTGAATGCGCCGCCCTCTGCGGCGCACTGGCTCGGTACCAATCAGGGCGGGCAGGATGTCTTCTCGCAGCTCGTCGTCGGCGCGCGTTCTTCCGTCTTCTGGGCCTTCCTGACAGGGCTGCTCGTCTCGCTGATCTCCATCGCCGTGGGGCTGGTGGCGGGCTACCTGGGCGGCCTCACCGATGACGGGCTTTCGCTGCTCACCAACGTCTTTCTGGTCATTCCTTCGCTGCCGCTGGCCATCGTGGCCGTGCAAT
>DATBTW010000185.1:0-12747 GCA_036559055.1 Ktedonobacterales bacterium | reverse complement strand
TTCGGCTCCGATGGCTACACACCCTGGGCGAACGATCAACTCGGCGCTCCGACGAACACCACCAGCGACCTGCCCAACCGCGCGATGTATGCAGGCTATGTGGTCGTCCCCGACTACTGCACCGCGAAGGTCACGCTCTCGTGGTATACGCCCAACGTCGCGCCGAAGCAGTAGGCGCAGTAGATGCAAGAGCGAGAGCGCCAGGCCGAGGGGATCACCGATATTGTCGTCCAACCCGCTCGACGCGCCCTTCGTAGGAGAAGGGAACGCCAGAGCATGCGCCACAGCGCGGGCGAATTCGGCGTCAGGAGGGAGAGGCGGCGCGAACCCTCATCCCCGGCCCTTCGCCATCTGGGCGAGGGGAGCACAGCGCCGTATGCGCCTGAATCAAGCTGATTCGGCCTGACTGGGTGTAACTGAGAGGCGTCAGCAGATGATCGTCGCCGTCGCGGGCCGCCGCATCGATGCGCCGGGAGCGCAGCCACCGCGCTTCCCACTGGCGCGCCGTTCACAGGTGCGGCGCAACATCAGCGTGGCATTGCAGCGCCTTGGCGCGACGGTCATTGTCAGCTCCGCCGCCTGTGGGGCCGATCTGCTCGCCCTCGACGCCGCACGCGCGCTGGGCCTGCGTCGGCGCATCATCCTACCCTACCGCGCCGACTGGTTCCTCACCGATTCTGTGACCGATCGGCCCGGTCGCTGGAAGACGCTCTACGAGACGCTGATCGCGGAGGCGCGCGCCAGCGGTGATCTCGTCGCGCTCACGTTTCCGCGCGGCTCCGACGATGCCTTCCGCGCTGCCAACGCGACCATCCTGAGCGAGGCGCAGCGACTGGCGCGCCAGGCCTCGCGCCGTGATCCAGCCACCGCACTGGCCGGGCTGATCGTCTGGGAGGGCGCGCCGCGTGGCCCCGACGACATCACCGCGCACCTGAAAGAGCGGCTGGAGCGTGCGGGCGCGCGCGTCGAGGTGGCGCTGACGCTGCCCGCCCACGTACGGCGCTAGTCGGTGCGGGTGGCGCGCCAGAGCTGATGCTCGCGCGACATCGAGCCTTCGGCGTTCTCCACGAAGCGCGCCCAGGCTGGCTCATCCGCCTGGTTGTCGCTGTCTTTCGCCACCTGCGCCAGCTCTTTGGCTGTGACCTTGTAGCTCACGTCGAGATCTTCGTAGCGCTTGGCCTGCATCCACGCCGCGCCACCGCCAGCGATGTTGGCCGCCAGCGATTGCAGGTTCAGCGGGAAGACGTGCAGCGCCGCCAGCCCGATGGGCAGCAGCGCCGCGAATACCGCCAGCACCTCGACGATGATCAGCGTCCAGTGCGCCTGGAGCGCGCGACGATGGTTGTAGCCCGATTTGCGGTTGTACCAGCCCTGCTGGTCTTCCACACGCCCGCTGCGATAGATGCGCTTGCGGTCGGCGAGTGATAGGCCGCGCACCGCGTTCATGCCCGGCGTCACCTGATGCTGCTGCAGCACGGCATCGGGCGCGTGATACTGCGTGAGGTCGGTGTTGATGCCGCCGAAGCGATCGTTGACCACCTGCTGCAGCTCATCAGGCGTGTACGCTTCCTGAAAGGGTTCACCGCCGACGGCATAGCGCCAGGCGATGGATTTGACTGACTCGGCGACCGCGCGCGCCTCGTACCACAGCCGTTCGGGCCGCGTGATGACGCGCGACAGGCGCATCAGCAGTGCGAGGGCGAGCAATCCGGCCTCGGCGATCTCGAACGCGGTGAGCGTCGTGATGCGAAAGCCGAACACCGTGAACGGCGGCACGACCAGTGAGACTGGCCCGATGTGTGTGGCGACACCGTTGAACGCGCCGACGAGCACGCCCAGCCCCAGCAGAATCAGCTCCCATTGCAGCCACCCGAAATAGAATTTTTGAGCGCTGATGGCGCGTTTGTCGGCGTGATGAAACAGCGCGGGCATATCCTGATCGCTCAGCGTATGCGCTTGCTCGTCGCTCATAGCATCCTCCCTCTGCTGACCTCTGCTGGCGCCCTCTGGCCACCCGGCCACCTGTCCGCCACTGCGCCGCCCCGGCGCCTGGACGAGAGGATGATACACAGTCGGCGCTCGCCTGTCTAGCGAGAAGGATGGGGACACCGCCAGAGGCTCCTGGCCAGGCGCTGGTGGGTCGTGGTCATTCATGGCCGAGTGCGGCGTCATCTCCCCCTTGACAGGCGCATGACGCGCGGCTATGATTGTGCTACTTCACTAGCACAATAGTGAGATAGAGCGATGGGGAGCGAGGGGCGCCATGCCTATGATCGCGTTTCATCTGGATACCCACTCCGGCGTACCGGCGTACTTGCAGATCACGCAGCAGGTCAAGCAGGCGCTGCGGCTGGGCATGCTCACCGTCGGCGACCAATTGCCCACCGTGCGCGAGGTCGTCGAGCAGATCATCATCAACCCCAACACCGTGCTGAAGGCCTACCGCGAGCTGGAGCGCGAGGGGCTGGTGGCCAGCCGACCAGGCCAGGGGACGTTCATCACGCGCACACTGGCCGCGACCTCGCTCACCAGCCACGCTGCGCTGCGCCGCAGCCTGCTCCGCTGGCTGGCCAGCGCGCACGAGGCCGGACTGGACGACGAGAGTATCCTCGCGCTCTTCACGGCCACCTTTCGCGAGGGCGCCTGGAACGCCACCACAACCGGCGAAAGCGAGGGAACCGCATGAGCGCTGAAGAGACGACTGCGGATACGGTGGAGACAACCGCGCTGGAGACGAGCGGGCTGGGCAAGCGCTTCGGGCGCCACTGGGCGCTACGCGACTGCTCGTTCGCGCTGCCCAGGGGGCGGATCGCGGCGCTGGTGGGGCCAAATGGCGCGGGCAAGACGACGCTGCTGCAGTTGGCCGTCGGGTTGCTGCGTCCCACCACAGGCGAGGCGCGTGTTTTCGGCCATGCGCCGCTGAGCGAGCCGCTGGCGACCCTGCCGCGTGTCGGCTTCGTCGCGCAGGATCACCCGCTCTATCGCGGCTTCTCGGTCGCCGACCTGCTGACGATGGGGCGCAAGCTGAATCCGCGCTGGGATCAGCCAGCCGCGGTGGCGCGGCTGACCAGGCTTGGTATCCCGCTGGAGAAGCGCGCCGACCGGCTCTCCGGCGGGCAGCAGGCGCAGGTGGCGCTGGCCCTGGCGCTGAGCAAGCGCCCCGATCTGCTGCTGCTGGATGAGCCGCTGGCCAGCCTCGATCCGCTGGCGCGGCGCGAGTTCCTGCGCACACTGCTGGATGCGACGATGGAGCATGGGCTGACGGTGCTGCTCTCCTCGCACATCATCAGCGATCTGGAGCGCGTCTGCGACTATCTCATCATCCTCTCCGCCGCGCGAGTGCAACTGGCGGGCGACATCGATGAGGCGCTGCGCACGCACAAGCGGCTGGTGGGGCCGCGCGCCGACCCCGCCGCCATCGCCAGCCTTCACCACGTCATCGACGCCAGCCACACCGAGCGCCAGACCACGCTGCTGGTGCGGCTCAACGGGCAGATCTTCGATCAGTCGTGGCAGCAGGAAAACGTCTCGCTGGAGGACATCACGCTGGCCTACCTGGGGATGGCGCGCAACGAGCAGGCTGCGCCCGCGCCCGTCGCCGCTGGAGAGGAGGACGCGCGATGATCTGGCTGACGTGGCGGCAGCATCGCCGCACCGCGCTCATCTTCGGCGCCGCAATCGCGCTGCTCGCCGCGTTCTTCGTCGTCACCGGCCTGCTGATACATCAGGCCTACTATCAGGAGGTGGGCGGCGTCAGCGTGGCCACCTGCGACGCCCAACAACAACTTCCGCCGCCGGGCTGCAACGCCCTGACCTCCGCCTTCATCGAAACGTGGTTCCCGCTCTCGCGGTATCCCCTGTTTGCGCTGGCCTTTCTTCCGGCGCTGGCCGGGGTGTTCCTGGGGGCGCCGCTGGTGGCGCGCGAGCTGGAGACGGGGAGCTATCGCCTGGCGTGGACCCAGAGCGTGACGCGGCTGCGCTGGCTGGCCATAATGGTGGGCCTCGTGATCGGCGTCACGGCGGTCGTCTGCGCCATCTTCATCCCGCTGCTGCGCTGGTGGAATCCCTTGCTTGGTCAGGACTTTGGCCTGGGCGGCGGGAGCTATGACTACGGTGGGACGCTGCCCATCGCGTATCTGGTCTTTGCGCTGGCGCTGGGCATCGCGGCGGGGACGCTGCTCCGCCGGACAGTCCCGGCGATGTTCGCGACGCTGGTGGGCTACACCGCCGTGCGCCTGCCCTTCGAGCTATGGGCGCGTTCGCGGCTCATCCCACCGATGACCGCGACCTGGGATCCAATGGTGAGCAGCGGGCCAACCATCGGGTCCAACGTCTGGCTGATCTTCTCTGGCTATGCCGACAAGTCAGGCAATCCCATCTATCCACCATTCACCCTTTACAATACCTGCGCGCCGACTGGCGAGATGGACGCCAGGCCTGGCTCGGCGTTCACCACCTGCCTCCACGCCCACGGCTGGCTCGCGACGATGATCTGGCAGCCTGGCAGCCGCTACTGGCTCTTCCAGGGCATCGAGAGCGGCGTCTACCTCGCGCTGGCCATCCTGCTGATCGCGCTGGTGGTCTGGTGGGTCAGGAGGCGCATCGCATGATCTGGCTGACGTGGCGGCAGCATCGCCGCGAATTGTTGATCGTGGGCGTCGTGCTCGCCGCGCTGGCCCTCTATCTGATGCTGACGGGGGGCGCCATGTACAGCGCCTACCAGCAGGTGACGGGCGGAATGAGTCCTGCGCTATGCGAGCGGCAGCAGGGGCAGCCAGCGAGCGACCTCTGCAATGCGCTGATCGACGACTTCTATGGCGCCTACAACAATAACCTCTTCGCCATGGCCGCGCTCGTGCTGCTGCCGCCGCTGGCGGGCGTCTTTCTGGGGGCGCCGCTGGTGGCGCGCGAACTGGAGAGTGGAACCTTTAAGCTGGTCTGGACGCAGAGCGTCACCCGCCGCCGCTGGCTGCTGACCAAGGTGGGCGCGATGCTGGGCGTGGCGCTGCTCGTCTCGGCGGCGACCATCCCGCTGGTCTACTGGTGGCGAGGGCCATTCAGCGCCGACGACGTGGGGATCATCAGCCCGGTGTACGCGGTCGAGGGGGTTCTACCGCTGGCCTACATGGCGTTCGCACTGGCGCTGGGCATCGCTGCCGGAACGCTGCTGCGCCGCACCGTCGCGGCCATGTTCGTCACGCTGGCGGGATACGCTGCTGTGGCCATCGGCATCGTCACCTTCGCGCGTCAACGGTTCCTGCCGCCGCTCACCGCGACCTGGAATCCGTTCGTCTCGGATGGCCCTCACAGAACCAGCAACCAGGATTGGGTGCTCTACTCCGGCTATCTGGATCAGGCGGGCCATCGAATTGACACCCTCTCGGTCTACCAAGCCTGCGCTCCAGATAGCCACGGTTTCGACTTCCGCCCCGGCTCAGCCTTCAACGCCTGCGTCCAGTCGCATGGCTGGCTCTCCACCCTGGTGTGGCAGCCCGCCAGCCGCTACTGGGCCTTCCAGGGCATCGAGAGCGGGCTGCTGGTGGCGCTGGGCGTCGCGCTGCTGGCGCTGGCGCTGTGGTGGGTGCGCTCACGACTGAGCTAGCGCGGGTTGCGCGCGACCAAGCCAGCCTGTCGCCCAGTTCATTCACAGGCGCCCAAATTCGCCCTTGCGCTTGCGGCGCCTGGCGGCGTACAATCCGCTGTGTTGTCGCGCCGCCTGATGGCCGACAGCCCATGTAACCCTGCAACGTACCAAGGGTAACGATTCAGAACGGTTCGAGCGTGAGCGCCGCCCGGCGCCGACACGCCCCAGACAGAACAGGAGGACGCGCTATGAAGGCGACAATGCTCGCGCTCAACGAGCGCGCCACTGGCGTCCTCCTCGCCGCGAATCTCCGCGCATGCGTGATCGCTCCTCGTAGCGACGCGCCCGGAATACTCGCCGCGTAACGGTTCGCCCCCTGTGGACCGCGCTCCAGAGCCTCACTAGCGGCATCCTGTCGCCGCGTTTCCGTGCCTGCTTAAGCGCTCATGAATTGCTCATGATCGCTGCGCATCAAGGCCGAATTTTTCAGGCTTCGCGCCAGTGCGCCCATGCGTCGCGCATGTGCGTCCGGAAGAGCCTCAGAAAGAACAGCTAGATAAGAGGAGCGCGCCACTGTGAGCCGCAAACATCAGCGACTGATCGCACGCGAATATGACCTGCGCAAGCAGGAGCGACTGGCCGAACGCCAGATAGACCGACGACACTCACGAGACGAACAAGCAAACGAACGCATAGAGGAACGCATAGACGAAAGCGCAGACGACCCCATGAACGCCCTGAACACCAGCGAGAACGCCCTCATCGAGGGGCTGATCACCGAGGGCAGCCGTGGCCGCTATCGGGTCGAAGGCTCCGATGGCGCGCTGTGGTGTGTCGTGCGCGGACGCCTGCGCAAAGAACTGACCTACGCCGAGAGCGCTTCGGCGCGACAGAGCGTTCGCACGGTGAAGGTCAACCAGCATGATCCCGTCGCCATCGGCGACCGCGTGCTAGCGCGGCCCACTGGCGCAGGCGAGGGCGTCATCGAGCGGGTCGTGACACGCGCGGGCGCCGCGCTCACCCGCGAGGATCCCGACCCTGGCCAGCGGCGGCTGACCTCCGTGCGCGGCATCGACCAGATCGTGGTCGTCTTCGCCGCGCGCGAGCCAGCGCCGCACCTGCGCCTGGCCGACCGTTTTCTGGCGCTGGCGGAGTCGCAGGAAGCGACGGCTGTGCTCTGCGTCAACAAGGCCGACCAGGGCATCGCGCCGTGGCTGCGCGAGCGGCTGGTGGTCTATGCCGCGCTGGGCTACGCGGTCGTCACGACCAGCGCCACCACGGGCGCGGGGGTGGATGAGCTACGCGGCCTGCTGGCGGGGCGCGTCTCGGCGCTGACGGGGCCATCGGGGGTGGGCAAGTCGAGCCTGCTCAACGCGCTGGAGCCGGGGCTGGCGCTGCGGGTCAGCGCCATCAGTGAGTCTACGGGCAAGGGCCGCCACACGACGACTGGCGCGCGCATGGTCGCGCTCTCGGGCGTGGCGGGCGGCTGGCTGGCCGATACGGCGGGCATCCGGGCGCTGGCGCTCGACGCAGGCGCGCTGGCCGAGCTAGCGTGGCTCTTCCGCGAGTTCCGGCCACTGACGGGCGGCTGCGCGTTCACCGACTGCCAGCACCTCAGCGAGCCGGGGTGCGCGGTGATCGCGGCGGCGCGGTCGGGCGCGATCGACGCCGCGCGCTACGACAGCTACCGGCGCTTGATGGGCGCGCAGAGCGTTGGCGGCGCATGGGAGGCGGCCGCCGACAATTGGGATCTTGAGACGAGTGACTGGGAGGAACCCTGGCATGTCAACGACGCATAGCGCCATACTGGAACAACAGTGGCGCGCGCAGATGGCGCTGGAGTGGTGGGAGCACACAACGACCGTACACGAAGCGGCCTGGGAGCGAAAGGAGCGGTTCATGGAGCCTGATCGGCTGCTGCCGCGTCCCTATCGCCCCACCGACCTGCGCGCGGTGATCGAGCTGCTGCTCTCGGCGCAAGCGGCTGAGCCTGGATTCGACTGGCCCGGCGCGGGGCAACTGCGCGCCCTGCTGGCCGACCCTGAGCTGAGCATCGAGCGTGATACACGCCTCTGGCTGGACGCCTGTGGCGCGCCGGTCGCCTTCGCACTGCTGCGCGCGGGGAGCCACCTGATCTGGTTCACTCGCCCATCCGCGCAAAGCGATGGCCTGGACACGCTGATTGTCACCTGGGCCACGCAGCGCGCGCGTGAGCTGGACGCCACCACGCTGCGCACGGAGGCGCGCAGCATCGAGACGCGGCGGCTGGCGGCGCTGGCCCGGCTGGGCTTCGTCGCGCAGCCACGCGGCTCGCTGCGGCTGACCCGCTCGCTCTCCGGCGCCGATGACACGCTGCCCGCCAGCGCGACGCCGACGGGCTATCGCATCCGTCCGCTGGCGCTCGCCGAGCTGAGCGACTATCTGGCGCTGGCGCGGGAACTCTTCCCGCGCGCCAGCCGCCTGCCGCTCAGCGAGGGGCGCCGACGCGCGCTGATGGCCGACGCCGCCTACACGCCAGAGCTTGATCTGGTGGTGGAGTCGGCGGATGGCGCCATCGTCGGCTTCTGCCATCTGGCGCTGCGTCCCGATGAGCGCCAGCGGCTGGGGCGGCGCGCCGGGTGGATCGAGATGCTCGGCGTGGCGTCGGGCAGTCGTCGGGCGGGGCTGGCGCGGGCGCTGGTGCGCGCTGGGCTGCTGGCGCTGGCCGACTACGGCGCCGACTGCGCGCTGCTGACCGTCCGCGCGGAGAACGCGCACGCTCGCGCGCTCTATGCGACTGAGGGCTTCACCGCCCTCTTCGAGGAACACTCCTACACGCTGACTCTGGGTTGAGCGCCTGGCGTCGGCGTGTAGCCGTTCCGCACACCTTCGCCCCTTTCCTTTCCTCATTTCCCCATTATCCCCCACCATTCTTCCTCGATTCTCCCGGCTCCCTCGCTCTCGCCTGACGCTGCGACCACAACACCGCCGCTCTCCCCGGCGCCGCTTGACCAGCAGGCGACGCGCCCGTACAATGCGTGCTGTTACCTGCCGCTCGCCATCTGGCCGCGATGGCCAACCGGGCGAGGCGCGTGGGTGAGGGAGGACGGTCACGCATGGGTTTCCTGGGCAAGACAGGCAACATCCTGTACCTGATTCTGGGCATTGTCTTCGTCCTCGCCGGGCTGGGCACGCTGGTCTATGGCGCCACCTCGGGGGATTCGGCCAGCCTGTTCTATGGCGTCGTGCTGCTGCTGATCGGCGCTGCGCGCATCTTCTGGAGCGTCAGCCGCATGCGCGCCGTGAGCGCGTATCAGGCGCGCCAGCTTCAGGCGCAGCAGATGGGGATGTATGGCTACCCGCCGCAGCCGGGCTATGGATATGGTCAGCCGGGCTATCCGCCACAACCGGGCTACCCGCCACAACCGGGCTACCCGCCACAACCGGGGTATCCGCCACAACCGGGGTATCCGCCACAGCCGGGGTATCCGCCACAACCCGGCTATGGGCAGCCTGCGTATCCGCCACAGCCGGGGCACTATGCCCAGCCAAACTATCCGGGCGGGCAGTTTCCCACGCAGCCAGCGCAGACGCCTGACTACACGCCACCCAGCGACCAGCATCCCGGCTAACGCATCGGCGCCAGGCAGAGCGCTCAGCAGGACGCCAGGCTGGCAAGCGCGATCCACCCACGCAAGGACGCCACCGGCGTGTCAGGTGATGCAATCTGGCACTTTCCAAGTGCGCCGCTGGCATGTATAGTAGGGGGGCCATGCCTGCGACAAAGGCTGCGCCTCAGCCTAGCCCCGGCGCCCACGCGCGTTGGGTCGGCGTCTGGTGAGGAGCCGACGCCCTGCATGTGTCGGCTCAGCGGAGGAGTGACCAATGGGCAGATCCAGCGTGCTCGACGGTTCGCACGCGATTACCGATCTCTACGATACCCAACGCGGCACGTTCCTGGTGCGCTATCCGCTCTGGCTCGTGCTGGGGCTGGGCATCTCAGGCGTGATCGCGTTCGCGATGGTTGGCTTCCTTGGCTACCGAGGCGACCCTGCGATCTTCAGCAAGCCGTGGGAGCTGTATCTGTGGTTCAGCGCGCTGATGATCACGCTGCTGGTCTCGATCTTCCGCCACCCCGCGCTGCGTGGCCAGTTGATCGCCACCCTCATCATCGCCGGCCTTTCGGTCATCATCGTCTACTACATCGGCTTTCCGGGCGGAGCCATCCGCAGATTCCTGGAAGAGCATCTGCCACTGCTGGCGGATGAGCAACTGACCTATGTAGTGGTCAATTTCGGCATCATTCTGATCTTCTGGGTGGATACCATCCGTCGCTGGGTGCGGCGCGCCGCCGGACTGCGTCTGCACCCAGAGATTGACCTCAGCACAGGCGAGCACATCGACGACAAGGTGAATCCGGAAGACCAGCCCAGCATGGCCGAGTTGATCTCAGGCGACCTGCTGGCAGGCTCCGTGCTGACCGCCCTCCTGTCCTACCTCTTCCTGCCGTCGGTGATGAATCACATCGTCGTCACACATCCGCCGCTGACCAATTGCAATCTGGCGGTTTCGTGGCCACCCTCCGCCTGCCTGTCACAGGGCGTGCAGTGGGTCACGCTGAATTTCCTCGACCAGACGCAGGCGCTGGCGTATATCGCGGCAGGCATGCTCGTGCTGGGGCTGGCGGCGCTGCTGGGCGGCTTCGGCTCGATTGGCGGCGCGCCCGTGCCGATTGGCGTGGCCAAGGCGGTCAGCGAGATCAACGCCGAGGGCGCGCCAGTGCTGGCCCCCGTCACGACGGGTGTCGCCGAGACCGTGCTGGATGCGTTGCGGGCGGCGATCAATCGGCGCCTGCGCGAACTGGCGACGGGGCTGGGGCGCTCTTTGCGCAACATTGTCTGGCCGATTCTGCTCTTCGTCGCCACCTATGGCATCTACAGTCTGTCGGTGGGCATCCAGGGTTATCTGCATGCTCCCCACAAAGACATCACGGCGGTGGTGACCTTCATCATTCCGGCGGCGATCTGGGGGCTGGTGAGCGCGCTCTCCATCGTGTTCTCCGCCGCACTGACGGTTTTCAACTGGCGTGTGGCCGACAACTCGCTGCGGTTCCTCGGTCTGATCGGCTTTATCGTGCTGCTGACCTTCTGGATCTTCTCGCTGGCGCTGTGGGGCTTCAACGTCCTGCTCGAGCAGTTCAACAGCAACGTCGTCAGGCCATTCGATCCGCCGAGCTGGGCGACGGCGGCCTCGTTCATCGCGTTGGTCGTCTTCGGCGGCTATGTGCTGCTGCGCGGCGGCCTGCGGCCGGCGACGCCGCAGCGCCAGCCCGCCGCGGTGGGCGCGCGTGTCAGCGTGCCCGCGCAGGGCGCCGAGCAGCCAGCGACGCGGTCAACTGATGGGCAGGCCAGCCAGCCCACAAGCCCACAGGAGTAGCGCCCATGATGTCTGGAGTCTTTCGCAATCCGGGATACGACAAACACGCCATCACGGATGTGTACGATCCCACCAAGCGGCGCATCCTGGTGCGCTTCCCGCATGGGCTGCTGCTGACGCTGGCGATCACGGGCGTGCTGGCGTTCGCGCTGATGGGCTACCTCGGCTACGGCGAAGATCATTCGTTGCTAGGGCAGGCGTTCCACAAGGCGTGGCCGCTCTTCCTGTGGTTCAGCGCGCTGGTCTTCACGCTGGAGGTCGCCGTCCTGCGGCATCCACGGCTGCGCCGCCAGCTCACCGAGGTGCTGGTCGTGACGATCATCTGCATGATCTTCGTTGGCTTCTCGGCGCTCGACCCTGGCCTGTTGCGCTACATCCTGACCAATCTGCTCAATATCCGCATCTCCATCCCGCAGATTGGGCAGAGTCCCTGGACCTACGCCATCATTAACTTTGGCGTGCTGCTCGTCTTCTGGCTCGACACCATCCGCCGCTGGATTCGCAGCCAGCGCGGCGAGCCGACGGCGCGGCGCATCGATCTGGGCTTCGGCACGCTGGAGTTTGGCGAGGCGGCTGATCTGCCAACGCTGCCCGAGCTGATCGCTGGCGACCTGATCGCTGGTGGCGTGCTGGCCGCGCTGCTCTCGCTGATCTTCCGCGCGGAGGTCATCAACCCCATCGCCGAAGCGTTGCAGGTGGGTGTGAACCTCATCAACACCTGCACGGTGTCGTTGCCGCTGCACTGTGTTCCCCCCGGCGGGAGTCTGGCGGATCCGCCGACGCTGAGCAAGATTGATCTGATACAGGCGCTGATCTATCTGCCGCTGGGCTTCATCACGCTGGCGCTGACAGCCACCGCCAACGCATTCAACGCCGCCAGCGAATCGCCGACGGGGACGACCGCGCCGATCACGCCGAACGTGCCGGGAACCGCCATCGCCACCGATGCGCAGAATCGCGCCGTCAGCACGCAGGTGGTTCAGCCGAGCGAGCAGACCGAGAAGGGCCGCCAGTCGGCGACCGTCTCGGTGACGGGCACGATCATCGATGCGCTGCGTGGCGCGCTCAACCGGCGCATTCGCATCGCGATCGATAATCTGCTGCTGGCACTGCGCAATGTCGTCTGGCCGCTGCTGATCTTGCTCGGCATGATCGCGCTGGGGCAGGTGGCGCAGAACATCACGTTCTATCTGCACCTGCAGAGCGATCAGCGCACCTGCGCAGCGACGCACGGCGCATTCCCCGATGAGAAGACGTGCGCGCTGGCGGCGCGCCAGCTCCATCAACTGCTGCAATACCAGAATCTGGGCGCAGCGGTGGCGCTGGTGGTGGCAGCGGCGATTGCGCTGACGCTGGCGCTGATGATGGTCGTCTTCGAGTTGCGCGTGGCAGACAACATCTTCCGCTTCCTGGGGCTGGTGGTGTTCATCGGCGCGCTGACGCTGTGGATCTTCTCGCTGGCGCTCTCGTTCTCGAACATCCTGTTCAATCTGACGGGCCTGACGCTGCGCCAGCCATTCCCGCTGTTTGGAGCCAGCACGTCGGTCTCGCTGCTGGTCTTCCTCCTCTCCTGCGCTGTGCTGCTGCTCGGCAAGTCACGGCGCGCCCGCAGGCTGAACCACACGCCAGTTCCCGTGGGAGGGCGTGTCGGCCCAGCCAGAGGATAGCCCCTCTGCGCGGAGGCTACGAAGCGGGGCGCATCAGCCGCCGTGTCGCGTGTCGCGGGAGCAATGGCGCTCCGGCGACAC
>DATBTW010000184.1:0-13068 GCA_036559055.1 Ktedonobacterales bacterium | reverse complement strand
GCCACAACCACATCGCCTATGCGCTGAGCGACAGGCCGAGCGAGCGCATCGTCTACATCTGCCCAATGCGCGAGTGGGCGCGGCTCGGCTTCTACTACGGCGGCGCGCTGGATGATCCCGCTGGCCTGCTGGAGGGCGAGGGCAAGCGCCTGCGGCATGTGAAGGCGCCTACGCAGGAGCAGGCCGAGGCGGCGGCGCTGGCGCCATTGCTGGCGGCGGGCTGGGCGGCTGGCGAGGCGGCGCTGGCGAAGCGACGCTAGCGTCGACGCTAGCGCGCGGACTTCGGTGGCGGCATGCGACGCAGCCAGCGCGCCAGCAGCGCGATAGCCGCCACCGCGCCCGCCACACCCAGCGGCGCCCACAGCGGCACAGGCTGCGCGAGCGGCGCCAGTGGATTCAGCGGGTCGAAGGTTCGATCACGACGCCCGCCTCCACGTCCACGCCGCCGACGCGACTGCTCCTCGCGAATCTGCGGCTCGACGATCACCCGCAGTTCGCCGCGCTCGATCTTCGCGAGGATACGGTCGATTTGGTGCGGCATGCGGGCCAGGCTTTGCGCCACGGATAGCCCCTCGCGCAGCGTGACCTTCGCCAGATCCTCGATGCTCTTGACGCCGAGCAGCCCCAGCAATCCCTCGGCGCCGCTACTCAACTCGCCGATCAGCTTGCGCGCGTAGGGGGTGGCGACCTCCAGGAAGTTGAAATCGGGGGCCAGCGAGGTCGTCAGCCCGGCCAGCATGCCGATGGCCCGCCCGAAGAACGCGAACTCCGCTGGCAGGCGGAAGGGCTGATCGTAGAGCGCGCCGCCGACATCCTGCAGCGCCTCATCGGGCGCGATGTGGCCGAGTTGCGAGATCGGAATGCCCATGAAGCGCGAGAGCACGGCGCTGATAGCGCGCTCCAGCAGGGCGCGGTCGGCTTCCTCGCCGATGAAGCCAAGCTCATCCAACCCCTTGAGGAACTGCGCCGCGTCGCCGCTGACCATGCCGCTGAAGCAGAGTTGCATGCCGCGCCGCGCGCGCGGGGTGATGATGCCCATCATGCCGAAGTCCATGAAGACCAGCCTGGCCTGCCCTGGCTCATGCGTGATCGGCTGCGCGCTAATGTTGCCGGGGTGTGGGTCAGCGTGGAAGAAGCCCGCGTCGAGCGTCTGCTTGAAGTAGCTGTCGGCCAGTTGGCGCGCCAGATCCGCGCGGTTGAGTCCCGCCGCGTCGAGCGCCGCGAAGTCGGTGATCTTGATCGCGTCGATCCATTCGAGGGCCAGCGTGCGGCTCGTCGTATAGCTCCAGTAGATGCGCGGCACGAGGATGCGCGGATTGTCGGCGAAGATGCGCGCGAACTGCTCGGCGTTGCGACCCTCGCGCTGGTAATCCAGCTCTTCGAAGATGGTGCGGCTGAACTCGCGGTAGAGCGCGCGCAGATCGATGATGCGGGCGGCGGCGGGCGCTACCCAGCGCACCACCGTCAGCGTCAGCCGCAGCGCCTGCAAGTCTACCTTGACGATGCGGTCGATGCCGGGCCGCTGCACCTTCAGCGCCACGACGCGGCCATCGTGCAGGATGGCGCGATGCACCTGTCCCAGCGAGGCCGAGCCGGTGGGCTGCTCATCGATGCTGGCGAAGAGTTCATGCAGCGGCGTCTGATATTCGCTCTGGATGATCTCCACGATGGCGTCGAATGACTCTGGCTGCACCTCATCTTGCAATGCGGCCAGCTCGGCCAGCGCCTCGGGCGGCAGCAGGTCGGCGCGCGCGCCCAGGAATTGCCCCAGCTTGATGAGCAAGCCACCCATCTCGATGGCCGTGCGACGGAAGTCGCGCAATACCTGCTTCAGCGCCTCGATGTCGGGATGCACGGAGTAGTCGCCGCGCTCGCGCGCGTGCACGACCCGCATGCGCTCGCGATTGATGACGAAGAGCGTGCGAAAGAGCAGCGAGGCCACTCGATAGCCGCGCCAGAGGCTATTTCTACGCCGCCACACGGCGATTCGATGCGTGAGCCCACCCACGGGACATTCCCTATCCGCTGGAGGAGACCGAGCGCGAACGCGGCGCGCCATGCGCCAATCGTGCTCTTTCTAGCATATAGTTGATACGGCTCGCATGCGCCCATCGTTCCACGCAGATTTTCAGAGCAGATTTTCGGCTGGTCGGAGGACGCCAGCGACCACAACGAGCGTTGAATGCACGCAAGGGGCCGAATCGGGAGGCGCAGAGTCATGCGATTGTTGATCTGGCATGTCGATAGTTTCACGGCGGAGCCGACGGAGCGCGGGCGCTCGAAGCTGGCCGACCGCGAGCCACTGCCCGTGAGCATCGGCGAGGGGGTGGTCGTCTTCGCGGCGGTGGAGAAGAAGGACGAGCCGGAGCCGCTGGAGGTCGCGGCGCGTGCAGCGCCAGCCATCGCCGAGGTGGCCCGCAATCTGGGCGCGAAAGCCGTGCTGCTCCACAGCTTCGCGCACCTCTTCGTCGAGCTGTCCGTGCCGTCCATCGCGCGCGAGGCGCTCAACGAGACGCAGCGCCTGCTGGACGAGGAGGGCTTCACCGTCAGCCAGAGCGCCTTTGGCTGGTTCAACCGGCTGGAGATGCGGGCCAAGGGGCATCCGCTCTCGCGCGTGGCGCGGCAGGTCTGAGGCGCCAGTTCTCGCAGTGTTATAGCGCGCGCATGGCGTCTTGTAGTACAACGCCGTACTAGTATCAAGCCGCAGTGGCAGGCTGGGAGCAGGCGCCGGGGCAGACGCCAGAATGGAGCGTGCGACATGGACTCCGACTATGATGTGCTGGTGGTGGGAGCGCGAGTGGCCGGGGCCAGTCTGGCGCTCCTGTTAGGCGAGAAAGGCCATCGCGTCTTGCTCGTGGATCGCGATACGTTTCCCAGCGACACACTCTCCACGCATTTCGTGATCGCCTCTGGCATCATGGCGCTCAAGCGGCTGGGGGTGTTAGATGATCTGCATGCGGCAGGCTTCCGTCGCGTTGTGCGCTCGCGCACCTGGGTCGAGGATTGTCTCTTCGAGGGGCCAGCAGGACCAGCGGGCGCTTCGTTGCTCGCCCCTCGGCGCGATGCGCTCGACTCAATTCTGATTCGTCACGCCAGGGAGCGCGGCGGCGTCGAATTCCACGAGCAAACCTTCGTGGAGGGATTG
This sequence comes from Ktedonobacterales bacterium, assembly GCA_036559055.1. GTDB lineage: Bacteria > Chloroflexota > Ktedonobacteria > Ktedonobacterales > JADMIN01 > JAKAIY01. The sequence continues at coordinate 9,923 of DATBTW010000184.1, read as the reverse complement.
CTCCAACAGGATGGGCGGGTGGTCGGGGCGACACTGCGCACGCGCGGCGACGACCGGCGCGAGGTTCATGCGCGCGTCGTGGTGGGCGCCGATGGCAAATATTCGAAGGTAGCGGATTGGGTGAAGGCGGAACGCTATGACACGGCGCCCGGGCTACGTCCTGCCTATTACGGGTACTATCACGGCCTGGCGCCGCTGCCGGAGACTGCCCTGGAGATGTTCTTTTGCGACAACCGAATCGGGTTTATCTTCCCCATGCGCCCCGGCGAAGATTGCCTGGCCCTCGAACTGCAACCAGAGGAGTATGAGACGTTCCGCGCCAACCCGCGCGAGTTGTTCGAGGAGCGTTTCCGCTCGCTGCCTGGCATGTCGGCCCGCATGCGCGACGCCACACTGGAGAACGGTAAGCTGTTTGGCACGCGCGGGATCGAGAACTATCTGCGCCAGCCCTATGGCCCTGGCTGGGCGCTGGCTGGTGACGCGGGCTATCTGAAAGATCCCAGCAACGGTTCAGGTATCAGCGATGCCGTCTCGCAGGCGTTTCCGCTGGCCGACGCGCTCGACGCGACGCTGCGCGGCGCCGACTGGGAAACAACCATGAGCGCGTATCAGCGCGCACGCGACGACGCCGTGACCCCCATGTACCACTGGACAATCGCCTCCACTCAACTGCATGACGTGGCGCCAGAAGCCATCACCTGGCTGCGGGCCGCACTGGTCACGCCGCACGTCGCGCGACAATTGGCCTATTGGCTCGCGGGCGCCATACCCGACGGGTTGCCGCCGCAATTGCAACAGCGGGTGAAGGCGACAGGCCCCTACTTTGGTATCAGGCCGAATGCGCCTGTAGCTGTCGCGGCGCCAGGCGGGACGTCTGATGCGCGCTCGTGAAAGGCATGAGGAGACACAGATGTCCTTTGTAACGGCCAACGGGCTGCGCTTCTTCCTGCGGGATGAAGGCGCCGGCGACCCGGTCATCCTGCTGCATGGATTCCCTGACACGTCGGCGGTCTGGCGCGGGCAGATTCCGGCGCTGGTGGGGGCGGGCTATCGCGTCATCGCGCCCGATCTGCGCGGGCGCGGACAGACCGAGCGGCCAGAGGGTGTCGCGGAGTATGCGCTCTCGAAGAGCGTGGCCGATGTCGCGGCGCTGATGGATGCGCTCGACCTGCCGCGCGCCCACATCGTCGGACACGACTGGGGCGCGGCGGTGGCGTGGCTCTGCGCGGCGGCGCTGCCCCAGCGGGTAGAGCGGCTGGCCGCACTCCAGGTGGGGCATCCGGCGACCCGCGAGCGCCCCACGCTGGAATCGCTAGAGAAGAGCTGGTATCGGCTGCTCTTCCAGTTTGAGGGCATCGAGAGCACCATTCAGGCCGACGACTGGTATCTGCTGCGCACCCTCTTCGGCGACGCTGCTGACGTGGAGGGCTACATCGCGACGCTCTCGGAGCCGGGCGCGCTCACCGCCGGGCTGAACTGGTATCGCGCCAATCTGCCCGCGACGCGGCTGATGTCGCCTCCGCCGCAACTCCCGCCGATCCAGGCGCCGACGCTGGGCATCTTCGGCGCAGATGATCGCTATCTGAACGAGAGCGCCATGCTGGCCTCGGCGCAGTTCACGCAGAACGGCTGGCGCTACGAGCGCATCGCGCAGGCAGGCCACTGGGCGCAGCTCGACGCCGCAGAGCAGGTCAATCGCCTGCTGCTGGAGTTCCTGAGCGTAGCGTAACGTGTAGCGGGGGAGAACGTGGCGATGGCAGACGAATCTTCGAATGAGATTGCGACCACGGCGACCGATCGACCCAACGCAGGCGAGGAGTTCTACAATATCGCCGATGAGCAGGTGCAGATTGCCTATGTGCAGACGCGGCGGGCGGCGCAATGGGTTCCGTTCCTGCTGCCACATCTGCGCTCTGGCCTGCGGTTGCTGGATTGCGGCTGTGGGGTTGGCTCGATCACGCTGGACCTGGCCGAGCGCGTGACGCCGGGTGAGGCGGTCGGCGTAGACCTGGATGAGACCCAGCTGGCGCTGGCGCGCGCGGGAGCGGCTGAGCGCGGCTTGACGAACGCACACTTCCAGGTGGCCAGCGCCTACGGCCTGCCCTTCGCCGACGCATCCTTTGATGTCGTGCTGGCGCACACACTGCTGATCCACCTGCGTGAGCCGCTGCGGGCGCTCAGGGAGTTCCGACGTGTGCTCGCACCGGGCGGCCTCGTCGCCATCGCGGATGATGACATGAGCACATGGCGCATCGCGCCAGCGGCCTCGCCCTTACAGCGTCTGATGCGGGAGATTGGCCCGCAGTTGAGTCAGGCGACGGGCGGCAGCCCCCTCTACTCGCCAAGCCTGCGCGGCCTGCTGCTGGAGGCGGGGTTCGCACGCACGCAGGGGTTCGCCCTCGCGGCGGAACACTACGGCTCCCTGGAGGAGACGCGCCGATTTGCCACCCTTATCACGCGCCTGCTGCGCAATCCTGAACTGGCTCAGGTCGTCCTGGCGCATGGCTGGACGACACCCGAACAGAACGAAGCCGATCTGGCGGCGGTGCAGGAGTGGGGTGAGCGACCAGACGCCTTCGCCGCAGTGATGTATTGTGCCGCGCTCGGCTGGGTAGACCCTGCTCCCTAGCGCCATCTGAAAGCCCCCTCTCCCGAAAGGAGAGGGGGTTGGGGGTGAGGTTCCAGCTCTCTACCGACGGCCCACACCGTAGTTGGGCGCTTCTTTGGTGATGAAGACATCGTGCGGGTGGCTCTCGCGCAGGCCCGCGCTGGTAATGCGGGTGAAGCGCGCCTTCGTCTTCAGATCGTCGATGGTGGCGGAGCCGGTGTAGCCCATGCCCTGCCGCAGTCCGCCGACGAGCTGGAAGATCGTGTTGGTCAGCATGCCCTTGTACGGCACGCGCCCCTCGATACCCTCGGCGATCAGCTTGGATTCCTCGATGACATCCGACTGGAAGTAGCGGTCTTTGCTGTAGCTGCGCTGCTTCATGGCGCCGACCGAGCCCATGCCGCGATAGTCCTTGAAGCGCTCGCCCTGCGAGATGATGAGGTCGCCGGGGCTTTCGTCCACGCCCGCTAGCAGGCTGCCTAGCATGACGGTATCGGCGCCCGCCGCGATGGCCTTGGCGATGTCGCCGGAGTACTGGATGCCGCCATCGCCGATGACCGGAACACCGGTTCCAGCGGCGGCCTGCGCGCAGTCAAAAATCGCCGTAATTTGCGGAACGCCGACGCCAGCCACCACGCGCGTTGTACAAATGCTGCCCGGTCCCACGCCTGATTTTACCGCATGCACGCCTGCTTCGATCAGCGCGGTGGTCGCCTCGGCGGTCGCCACATTGCCCGCCGCGATCTGCGCCTGCTTGCCGAAGGCCCGCGTGACGCGCTTGACCGCCTCGATCACCATATGCGACTGGCCGTGCGAGGTGTCGAAGACGATGATGTCCACATCCTCGGCGATCAGCGCCTCGACCCGCTCCAGCGCATCATTGACGCCGATGGCGGCGCCGACCCGCAGGCGACCCTGGCTATCTTTCGCCGCCAGCGGATACTGCTTCTTCTTCTGGATGTCTTTGACGGTGATGAGTCCCTTGAGCATGCCGTGGTCGTCCACCACGGGTAGCTTCTCCACCTTGTAGCGATGCAGCGTCTCCAGGGCTTCATCCAGCGTGGTGCCGACAGGCGCGGTGACGAGGTGGTCGCGCGTCATCAGCTCGCTGATGGCGCGGTCGTGGTCGCGTTCGAAGCGGATGTCGCGGTTGGTGAGGATGCCGACGAGCTTGCCGCTCTCGGTGATGGGGATGCCAGAGATGTGATATTTGCTCATCACCGCCAGCGCGTCGCGCAGCGGCTTGTCTGGCGTCAGGGTGATCGGGTCGGTAATCATGCCCGACTCCGAGCGCTTCACCTTGTCCACCTCGGAGGCCTGATCTTCGATGGAGAGGTTGCGGTGGATGACGCCCAGGCCGCCCTCACGCGCCAGCGCAATCGCCAGGCGTGCCTCGGTCACGGTGTCCATCGCAGCGGAGAGGATGGGAATGTTCAGCGCGATCTCTGCAGTGAGCTTCGTCGCGGTCGAGACATCGCCCGGCAGGACGAATGATTCGGCGGGCAGCAACAGCACATCGTCGAACGTCAGACCTTCCTTGCCAAACTTCCACTGCCACGCATCGGTGGCTGGCGTGGTCGCCATGATCGCGCATCTCCCCTTTACTGCTCCGCGCGGCGCGCAGAAGAATCCAGCTCCATCGACCTGCTGGCGGGCAGATGCTGCGCGGCTTCGCCCCGGAGTCTGGGGGTAGCCCAGGATAGCGCAAAGCCCAGCGCCGCGACCGTCACTCTCATCACGCGCTGGGCATCATTGTCTTGGGGCGCGACTTCGCGCATACGCCCGCCGATTTCAATAAACGTACCACGCGCCGTGGGGCAGCGTCAAACCGAATGACCCCCGGAGCGCTTGTCACGCCGCTGCCACGCTCAGGCGCGCGGAAAGCGCGGATGATACCCGCGACGGGCGTTCTGGATCGAGGAATAGGCGAGCAGAGCGAACCCGAAGGCAGCCACCAGCGCGGCGGCGATTCCGGCGATCACGTCGATCTGCGAGGACGCGCCTGCCGTGTCGGCGATGAGCGCGCCGAGCACGCCGACCACCACGACGTTGATGGCGCCGACCAGCGTGGGCGTGCCCGCCAGGATACGGCTGACGCGCATGGTCGTGTTCAGGCCATATGATGTCATGACACTGGCCTCGTCGTCGAAGTGCGACGTCACGAAGTACGGCTCCAGCTCAGGGGCCAGCTCCAGATAGGCGTGGCGCAGGCGATTCATCCCCAGCACCCAGTGGAAGTCGTCGACATTGATGTCGCCCAGGCGGATGACGGTCGCGACGCCCACCAGCAGCACGATGGGCAGCGTCAGCAGGGCGAAGAGGCGAAAGGCTGGCCCGAAGGCGGTCGCCTGGGCGACCAGCGCCAGCGCCACCACCGCCGCTGAGAGCACTGTGATGAACATGGCGGCGCGGCTGAAGGCTTCGTTCCACATCATGCTGCGGGTCGCCAGCAGGCCCCAGTGCTCGGTCGCCAGCATCTGCACGCGCACGGCATCCGTGACGGCTCCAGGGTCGATGAGCGTCGGGCGGGTCGCCTGGCCGCCCGGCGGCGGGATGAGTGATGGGTCGTTCACGGTCTCCTCCTGCGCCTCCTGCTACGCCAGCCACCAGCCACCAACATGGCAGCGCCGCGCAGCCCTCGTTGGCGAGAGTATACACAGGCGAACGAGCCGCACCCTCATCCATTCGGCTCAATCGGGACTGACGCCATCCACCAGCCACTCGAAACGGCGATACTTGGGTTCAGGGCTGGCAATCTCGCGCATGCCGAGCTTGGCGGCCACGCGCAGCGACGGGCTGTTGGCAGGCTCGATCCGCGCGATGACGCGCTCCACTCCCCGACGCTCCGCTGCCCAGCGCAGCAGCGCCGTCGCCGCCTCAGTGGCGAAGCCGCGTCCCTGGCTGGCGGGGACGATCTGCCAGCCCAGCTCGACGGTCGCCACGCCCACCACTGGCCCGTGAAAGCCAACGTCACCCACCATGCGCTCTGTCGCCTGCTCGATGGCCAGCCAGATCCAGCGCTCATCTCCCACCTGGCGCTCCATCTCGGCGATGATGCTGGGCAGCCATCCGATCAATTCCGCGCTGGGCCACGCCGATGAGATACGCGCGCCCACCTGCCGACCCAGGGCGGCTCGCCGTCGCCCCATCGCCAGCCGCGCCTCGCTCAATGAGAGCGCCCGCAGCCGCAGGCGTGGCGTCTGGATTTCGTACATCGGCTGCTCGGTCATCGTCTCTGCTTCCCTCATCCAGCGGTCGTCTCCGCACCTAACATGCTCGCAACCGCATCCCGCGCACACATCGGCACGCCTATCATCATGGCACACACGCCGCCACGTTTGCTGGGAGGTTGCTCGGCGCTGGCGGTGGGCCGCTACAATCTGGCGCAACGCTGGTGGATGTTGGATACGGCGAGCATGGCGCTCGCCGCGAGAGGAGGCGCGTATGGCCCGGCGAACGATACCGCTGGCTCAGCGACCGTGGGACTATGCGTTCCTGGCGTTCTTTCTGGTGAACCTCTGCTTCATCACCTACATCGTCGACCTGGAGCAACTGGTGATCGCCAATCCCGCGCACTTCACTTATCCGCTCTGGCCACCCGCCCCGCTGGTCGATCTCGTTCACACCTACGCCCGGGCGTATGATCCACTCGTGCTGGCGCGGCCCCCCTGGTGGAAGATGACGATCTGGTTCGATGTGCTCGGCTTCGGGCCATTCTACGCCGCCAGCATCTATGCCTATCTGCGCGGGCGCGACTGGATTCGCCTGCCCAGCCTGCTCTATGGCGCCTCCATCATCACCATCGTCTGCATCATCCTCAGCGAGGAGTATGGCGGCCCGCATGCCACGCCGCACTTTCCCATCGTGCTGCTGCTCAACCTGCCGTGGATTATCTTCCCCGCGCTGATCATCGTGCGCATGTGGCGCTCAGAGCATCCCTTGACTCGCGCCGTGGCCGAGACGCCTGCGGACGCGGCCACGCTGGCGGCGCCCGGAGCGACGCCCGGGGCGACGCCCGGAAAGGAGGCGCGCTGATGGATGGCGAGCGAGCGCGCACGTTTCAGGCGCGCTATGGCCCGTGGGCGCTGGTGGCGGGAGCCTCGGCGGGGCTGGGCGCGCAGTACGCCAGCCAACTGGCCGCGCTGGGGCTACATGTCGTACTGGTGGCGCGGCGCACGGCGGAGCTAGAGGCGCTGGCGAGCCGGCTGCGCGCCGATTTCGGCGTGGAGACGCGCACGCTGACGCTCGACCTCGCCCGGCCCGACGCCGCCGAGACGCTCGACCAGCAGACGGGTGGTCTGGATGTCGGGTTGCTCGTCTACAACGCCGCACGCGCGCCGGTCGGCCCATTCCTCGATCTGGCGCTGGAGGAGCACGCGACCGAGTTGGCGGTGAATGTGCGGACGCCGATGGAGTTGGCGTGGCGCTTCGGGCGGCGCTTCACGATGCGCGGGCGCGGCGGCGTCATCCTGATGTCCTCGATGAGCGGCGCGCTCGGCACGGCGCTGACCAGCAACTACGCCGCGACCAAAGCCTACACCCTCACGCTGGCCGAGGGGCTGTGGGAGGAGCTACGCGCGCAGCGCGTGGATGTGCTGGCCGCGCTGCCCGCCGCCATCGCCACGCCCGCAGCGCAGGCCAGCGGCGCCCGGCGCCAGCGCGCGGCGGCGGCCACCACCCTCGCGCCAGAGGTGGTGGCGCGCGAGACGCTGGCGGCGCTGGGGCGGGGGCCATCGATCACGCCGGGCCGCATGACGAAGCTGGCGTCCTTCTTCATGCGACGCGTCGTGCCGCGCTCCACCGCCATCCGCATGATGGGTCGCGTGATGCGCCAGATGTACGGCGGCGCGCGGTAAGATGGCCAGCGGTTTCAACCGCTGCGGTGCTAGCCGCCGTCGCCCTCCGGCTGAGTCAGCGGGATGCTGAACCAGAAGAGACTGCCGCCGCCGAAGCGATTCTGCATGCCGATCTGACCGCCGTGCAAATCGACGATGCGCTTGCAGAGGTAGAGTCCCAGCCCCAGCCCAACATTGGGTTCGGACAGGCTGCCAGCGTTCGGCGCGCGATAGAACGCCTCGAAGAGATGCGGTATGGCCTCCTCGCCAACACCCAGCCCCTCGTCGTACACGCCGAACCAGACTGACTCGTCACGTATCTCCACCTGGAGCTTCACGCTCGACTCCGGCGGCGAATATTTCAGCGCATTGGAGAGCAGATTGGAGAGCACCTGACGGATGCGGGTGGCGTCGGCGAAGATTGGCGCGGGCGTCAGCGGCGTGGCGACGACGATGACGCGCTGGGTGGTGGTCTGCTGCTCGGCGACAGCCTGCGCCGCGATCTCGCACGCGTCGCAGTGAGCGGGCGTCATCACCATATTCTGGCGGTCGGCGCGGGCAGCATCCACCAGGTCAGTCACCATGCGTTCGAGTTGCAGACAGCTTGTCAGCGCGACCGTGAAGGCGCTCGGCTCGATGGGAATATGGCGCTGGAGGCGGCGCAGTGAGAGGTCGAGCGAGAGCTTGATGGCTGTCAGCGGCGTGCGCAACTCGTGAGCGACCAGGCTGAGGGTCTTGCTGCGCTCCTGCTCGGCCTCGCGTTTGGCGGTCACATCGCGCAGGCTCTCCACTGCGCCGACGATCACGCCATCGCTGCCACGGATGGGCGCGCCGCTCAGGTTCAGATGCAACTGCCGCTTGGCAGGCGTCCGCACGGCTAGATCAATGGTCTGCTCGCCCGTCAGCGATTCGCCTTTCAGGATGCGCCGCAGCGGGCGTCCTGCCATCGACGCCTGCCCCTCTTCGTCAGCGGCGAAGCGGCGCGTCTGCGCATCGAAGTCGGCTCCGGACATGGGCAGTGATAGCTGCTCACCTAACAGCGCCATCAGCCCACGCATCGCGCGGTTGGCGCGCAGCGCGGCGCCATCGGCCCCGAAGACCACCAGCGCATCGCTGACCGCTTCGAAGATCGTATCGAGCTGCTGGGCGCGGCCCTCCGCCTCGCCGCGCGCATCGCGCTCGCGAGCCAGCGCCGCATCCAGCTCAGCCATCGTGCGCTTCTGCTCCGATACATTGCGGATGTAGACCGAGATGCCATCGTGCGCGGGATAGCTGCGTACCTCCAGCCACAGCCCGTCAGCCACCTCAGTCTCGATGGTTCCCGGGGTGGGATCATGCGTGACACGCTGGAACTCCAGCTCCATCGGCGACCCGACGAGCATGGGGAACACCTCCCAGAATGGCCGACCCAGCATCTGCTCGCCATCCGGAGCGAACTGCTCGCGCGCCCGTGCATTGACGTAGGTGAAGCGACCGGAGTAGTCCAGCACGACGAACGCGTCGGTCATGCGGTCGAGCGCGGCGCGCAGCGCGGTCAGCTCGCCGGTGGATTGCTCGGCGACCATCTGGAGCGCCTGGCGCTGGCGCATACCCTCCGTCACGTCGGAGAGATAGATCAGCGTGTGTGCGTGCGACCGCCGCTGCGCATGGTGGATGGGGCTGGCAGTGGTGTAGAGCCAGCGCTCGGCGTCCGGGCCAGTGGAGAAGATACGCCAGAGCGACGTGCTGGCGCGACCTCCGGCAGCGCCGACGAACGCGCGGAATGGCGTCGCCAACGGCTCGCCATCCTCGCTCTCCACACGCCAGCCTGCGGGCAGTGGCTCATTGCCGCAGGTCTGTGGCAGTGTCAGGCCAAGCAACTGGAGCGCCGCCGCATTCGCGCGAATGGGCGCGCCTCTGGCGTCCACCATCACCATCCCCAGCGTGGCCCGCTCGAAAAGCGTACGATAGACTCTGAGCGAGCCGGTGGCGCGCGACCGCATGGCAGAGCCGCGCGGAGACTTTGGCTCCATACTGGTTTCCTTCAGCGTGGCGTCGGTTGCGCAGCGACGCCGCTGCCTCCATCCTGTGCTGTACTTATGTCATATTGCGGATTGGCTTGCAATGCGCCTCCCAAATAAGTCATACTGCCGACAAGGAGCGGCTGGCGGCTTCAGCAGACATCGGCGGCGCACGGCAAGCGCCAGCAGAGCCAGCAGAAAGTAGCCATGGGCGAGGATCACGCGCCAACGCGCGCGAGCGCAGCACAACCGAGCCTGTTTGCCACGGAGGCGACGCCTGTCGCGTCAGCGGTGGCCCCGCTGATCGAGATCGCGCCGCCGACTGGCGAGACCACGCTGGGCGCCTGCGCGCTGCCCTATCAGGATCACCTGCGCCGCACCGATCACTCGCGCTACACCATCACCTGCTTCCTCTCCGACCTGCGCATGCTCACCGATTTCCTGGGGCGCAGTACCCTCGCGCGCGACCTCACGCAGGAT
>DATBTW010000183.1:0-4042 GCA_036559055.1 Ktedonobacterales bacterium | reverse complement strand
CTACCGCCCACATGAGGTATTGGCCGTCGGCGGTCTGGGTGAAGCGCAGCCAGCCGAAGGTCAGCGGCAGCGTGATGCCGAGCGAGAGGATGACGCCCCAGAAGATGCAGAGGTGGGTGATCCAGCGGTAGTAGCTGCGCTTGCGGATGAAGGTCTGCGCCAGCAGGCCCTTGAAGATGGCGGAGGGCACCAGCGTGGCGTAGTGGCGGAAGTTCTCCAGCGAGAAGAAGAGCTGCCAGCCGCGAATGAAGTAGCGTCCGGTCTGCGGCCGGAGCAACCAGAAGGTGTACTTGTAGGTGATGGCGGCGGTGGCGAAGATGACGCCGACGGCGTAGCCGATCAGGGCGGCATCGAACCAGCGGAAGCCGCGCGAGCCTAGCACGATCAGCACGATCAGCAGCATGGCCGCGCTCGCCCCGGCGACCAGCGCGATTGCCCGCTGTCCCAGGCGGGCGGCGGGTGGCGTGCGCCGCGCCGGTGCGCTGGCGCGCGTGTCGCGTGGCGTGGCGAGCTGGCTCATCGCGCTCTCCCATTCGTTCTGGCGCCGCTAGGGCGTGGGCGCTGGTGGCGCTGGGCTGGCTCTGGTCGGCGCTGATGACCATTCGCGCGGCGCCGCGCGTGGCGCCATCGCTGGCGGCCTCGCCGGGGCAGCCCTCTGGCGAGCGGCGCCGCGAAGCGCCGAGCCGCGTCCCCTGACGCGAGCCAGACACACCGCGACACACGCTGAGACGAGCTGAACTAGAGGCGAGCATGCAAAGGAGCGAAGACGCATGAGTCAGCAAGTGATACCAGCGGAGGAGCCAGCGCAGCTCGCGGCGCAGCGCGAGGCCGAAGCCGAACGACGCGCACGGTCGAGCCAGAGCGCGTGGGCGCTGGCGGCGGGCATCGTCGCCGCCGCGCTGCTGGTGGCGCTGATCGCGATTGGCTCGCGCGGGTTCCACTGGTTCGACTCCGCGCTGATCGGCTATGCGGTTGGCTCGGTCTTCACCTTCGCCGCCGTGACCTACAAATACACCTTCTGGCTGTTGCGGCCGCAGACGGGTCGCTACTTCCGGCGCGGCTGGCAGCTCTTCTTCTCAGTGGAGAACTTCCGCAAGTACACGACGCTGGTGCCCTCGGCCATCTTCAAAGGCATCCTGGCCCAGACCTTCATCCGCAAGCGCAGCTATTACCGCTGGATCATGCACCTGTGCATCTTCTGGGGCGTCATCCTCTCGCTGGCCATCACCTGGCCGCTGACGTTTGGCTGGCTGCGCTTCACGCAACCGCTCGATGGCGGCGGGCTATACCGCATGTGGGTGTTTGGCTTCCCACTCTTCACCTTCGGGCCATACACCATCTTGGGCTTCGTGCTGTATCACGCGCTGGTCTTCACGGCGCTGCTGCTGCTGATCGGGCTGGTGATGGCGTTCCATCGCCGCTTCCACGACCTCTACAGCATCACCACGCAGCGCTTTGGCTTCGACCTCGTGCCGCTGGCGCTGCTGGTCGCCATCGTGATCACCGGCCTGGCGCTGACCGCCGACAGCACCTTTTTCAACGGCGCCTTCTACTGGTTCATCTCGCTGACCCACCAGGCGATTGTGGTGCTGTGGCTGATCTCGCTGCCCTTTGGCAAGTTCTTCCACATCATCGAGCGCCCCGCGACGGTCGGTATCGAGCTGTACTGGCGCGCTAGCGAGGATTCCGTGCAGCACACCTGTCCGCGCTGCGGCGCGCCATTCGCCCCCGCGCGCTTCATCCACGATCTCAAACTGACCCTCGACGACATCGGCCAGGAATATTTCGTCGCGCCCGCCAGCGATGGAGTCCCACCGCCGCGCATGCCCGCGCGTGGGGCGGCGCGCGTGCTGGCCGGGCCGTCCGACATCGCGCGCCGCTCCGCGATGGCGCAGGAGGTCTGGTGGCAGGACTTCTGCCCCGACTGCAAGCGCGTGATGCGTGGCGAGGCCAATATGGCGGCCCTGGGACGCGACGGCAACCAGTTCCTCTGATGCGGGTGATGCTCGCCGCCTGAGCCAGCGCCGACCAATGCCCTGAGAGCCACGACCACACCAGTAGAAAGCGCCCTTCCGATGAGTGTAGATAAGCGACTGTTCGAGCCGAACCAGACCGACACCTACGACTTCCACTCCAACAAGCCCACCAAATGGGAGTCGAACGAGGAGATCGATCAGTACGTGCCGACTCACTGCTGCTACTGCGGCGTGCAGTGCGGCATGTATCTGAAGGTGGACCATGGCAAGGTCGTCGGGGTCGAGCCACGCTACGACTTCCCGCTGAACCAGGGCATGCTCTGCCCCAAAGGGGCCACCGCCTATCAAACGGTCAATCACCCCGACCGGCTGACCAGCCCGCTGATGCGGCGCAAGGGCAAGGATAGCCCGCTGGAGCCGGTGAGCTGGGACGAGGCGCTCAATACCATCGCGCGGCGCTTCAGGGAAATTCAGGCGCAGCACGGCGTCGATGCGGTCTCCGTCTACAGCGGCTCCTCGATGACCAACGAGAAGTGCTACCTGATGGGCAAATTCGCGCGGGTGGCGCTGGGGACACGCCACTGCGACTACAACGGGCGGCTCTGCATGTCATCGGCGACGGGCGCCAATGAGCGCTCGCTGGGCATCGACCGCGCTTCGAATCCCGTCAGCGATAGCCTGCACGCCGATGTGATCTTCGTGATCGGCGCGAATGTCGGCGAGTGCTTCCCCATCGTGACGAGCTGGCTGTGGCGCGCGCGCGACCGTGGCGCCAAGCTGATCGTGGCCGACCCACGCCAGACGCCCATCGCGCGGACAGCGGATGTCTTCCTGCCGCTGCGCTCTGGAACCGATTCGGCCCTGCTGAACGCGATGCTGTGCGTCGTCATCCAGGAGGGGCTGGTAGATGAGGAGTTCATCCGCCAGCGCACGACTGGCTGGGAAGAAACGAAGGCGCTGGCGCTGCAATACACGCCAGAGAAGGTGGCCAAGGTCTGCGGCCTGCGCCCGGAGACGATCATCGAGGCCGCGCGACTCTTCGGCAAGGCCAACGCCGCGCTGATCTACACGGCGCGCGGGCTGGAGCATCAGAGCAAAGGCGTGGACAACGGCGTGGCCTGCGCGAACCTGGCGCTGGCCACAGGCAACTTTGGCAAGCCGGGCGCAGGCTACATGACGCTCACCGGCCAGGGCAACGGCCAGGGTGGCCGCGAGATGGGCCAGAAGGCCTCGCAGCTGCCCGGCGAGCGCGACATCGAGAATCCGGAACATCGCGCCTACATCGCGTCGGTCTGGGGCGTGGATGAGAAGGACATCCCACACGCGGGCTACCCCGCCACGCTGATGATCCCGGCGATGCAGCGGCAGGAGATTCGCGCCTGCTTCATGATCTGCTCGAATCCGATGGTGTCGCTGCCCGATCAGCATACGGTGGAGAAGGCGCTGCGCGGACTGGACCTCTTTGTGGTCTGCGACTTCTTCCTCTCGGAGACGGCGGAGCTGGCCGACATCGTGCTGCCCGGCAGCACCTGGGCGGAAGATGAAGGCACCTCGACCACGCTGGAGGGGCGCGTCATCAAATACAACAAGGCGGTCGATCCGCCGGAGGGCGCGCGGCTGGATTGGGATATTGTCTGCGATCTGGCGCGGCGGCTGGGCAAGGGCCAATACTTCCCGTACAAGGGGCAGCGCGACATCTTCGAGGAGGTGCGCATCGCCACCAAAGGCTCGCACTCCGACTATTACGGCATCACTTACGAGAAGATCGAGGCCCAGAACGGCGTCTTCTGGCCCTGCCCGACGGAGGATCACCCCGGCACGCCGCGTCTCTACGAGCAGCGCTTCGGCTTCGACGATGGCCTGGCGCGCTTCCATCCCATCACCTATCTGCCGCCCGCTGAGGAGCCGGACGAGGAGTACCCACTGGTGCTGACGACCGGGCGCGTGGTCTACCACTACCTCTCGGGCAATCAGACACGCCGCACGCCGTTCCTCTTCGAGATGGCGCCCTGCCCGTGGGTGGAGATCAACGAGAGCGCGGCGCAGGCGCGTGGCATCGCCGATGG
>DATBTW010000182.1:0-7587 GCA_036559055.1 Ktedonobacterales bacterium | reverse complement strand
GTCGCATGAGTCTCATCGGTGTCGCCGGACATGTCGATCACGGCAAATCCACGCTCGTCACCGCCCTCACTGGCATCGACCCCGACCGCCTCGCCGAAGAAAAAGCCCGCGGCATGACCATCGACCTCGGCTTCGCATGGCTCACGCTGCCCAGCGGGCGCGAGGTCAGCATCGTCGACGTGCCGGGCCACGAAGCCTTCATCAAGAACATGCTGGCGGGCGTCGGCAGCCTGGATGTCGCCCTGCTGGTGATCGCCGCCGATGAGGGCGTCATGCCGCAGACGGCGGAGCATCTGGCCATCCTCGATCTGTTGCGCGTGCGCAGCGGCGTCGTCGCGCTGAACAAGGCTGATCTGGTCGAGCCGGACTGGCTGGAGCTGGTGCGCGAGGAGGTCGCCGAGGTACTCGCGCCGACCACGCTGGCAGGCGCGCCCATCGTGCCCTGCTCCGCCGTGACGGGCGCCGGGCTGCCCGAGCTGCTGGCCGTGCTCGACACCGCGCTCGATCAGGCTCCGGCGCGGCGCGATCTGGGACGCCCGCGCCTGCCGGTGGATCGCGTCTTCACCATCACTGGCTTCGGCGTTGTGGTGACGGGCGCGCTGGCCGATGGCGCGCTGGCGCTCGGCCAGGAGGTCGAGGCGCTGCCATCCGGACGGCGGGCGCGCATCCGTGGCCTCCAGGCGCACAAGCGCAAGGTGGAGCGCGGCGAGCCGGGCGCGCGGCTGGCCGTCAACCTGGCGGGCGTGGAGAAGAGCGACCTCGCGCGCGGCGACACGCTGACGCTGCCGGGACGCCTGCGCACTACTCGCACGCTCGATGTGCGGCTGGAGGCGCTGCCCGCCGCGCTGCGCCCCATCGCCCACAACGCCCTGCTCGATCTCTACCTGGGCGCCTCCGAGACACAGGCGCGCGTCGTGCTGCTGGATGTCCCTGAGCTGGCTCCGGGAGAAGCGGGCTGGGCGCAGTTGCGGCTGACGCGGCCATTCGTCGCCGCGCGTGGTGATCGCTTCATCGTGCGGACGCCCTCGCCCAGCGAAACGGTCGGCGGCGGGGTGGTGGTCGAGCCGATGGCGCGGCGCCATCGCCGCCACGATCCAGATGTCCTCGCGCGCCTCGAACTGCTTGCCCGTGGCGATCCCGCCGAAGTGATCTTGGCGGCCCTGCGCGGAGAGGCCCGCGCGGGCGCATCCGCCGTCGCGCCGCCTGCGCGCAAAGCCATCCGCAGTGGTGGCTTCGCGGGCCGGAGCGAGGCTGACCTGATCCGCGTGACGGGGCTGCCCGCCGAGGAGGCATCGGCGGCGCTGGCCGATCTGCTGGCGCGCGAGCAGGCGCGGCGGCTGGGCGCGCTGTGGTACGCCGAGAGCGCGTGGCGGGGACTGCGCGAGGCGAGCGACGCGGCGCTGGCCGCCTATCACACGCGCTATCCGCTGCGGCCGGGCATGCCGCGCGAGGAGTGGCGCGCCCGCCTGGGCGTGGCCCCGCGCGAGGTGGCGGAGGTGGCGGCGACGCTGGTGGCGGAGGGCGCGCTCGCCGAGGCGAGCGTAGCGGGAGCGGGCGGCGCCGAGCGCGGCGGCTGGCTGCGCCTGCCCACGCACCGCGCCGAGCCGACCACCGCCCAGCGCGCCCAGATCGAGTCGCTGCTGGCGCGCTTCCACGCCGCGCCCTTCGCGCCGCCCACCCGCGCCGAGGTGGAGGAGGCGCTGGGGCCGGAGCTGACGCAGGCGCTGATCGATCGCGGCGAGCTGGCGCCGGTCGGCGAAGGCATCCTGCTGGAGCCAGCCGCGTTGGCCGAGGCGACGCGCCGCATATTGGCCCATCTGCGCGCGCACGAGACGATCACCGTGGCGCAGGCGCGCGACCTGCTCGACACGACCCGCAAATATATGCTGGCCATCTTCGACTCCCTCGACGACCAGCGCATCACCGAGCGGCGCGGCGATGACCGCGCACTGGGGCGCGGGGCCGACGCCGCGCAGGCCCGCCTCGACGCCCAGCCCTGAGCGCCGCTCGACTCCAGACTGCGCAGGCGGCAGGCGGAGCCGAGCTTCGCAGCGGCGCGAAGCAGACGCGCGTAAAGCGCGTGGAGCGGATACAGCCCGGAGGGCCGTCTCCCAGGCGCGATTTCAATCGCCAGCCAGGCCCAGCCTACGCGCCCGCCAGCCGACCGCCATCGATCGGCAGCGTGGCGCCGGTGATGAACGACGCCTGATCGGAGCAGAGCCACGCCGCCAGCGCCCCTATCTCCTCCGGTTGGCCCAGGCGCGCCATCGGCACGGCGCTCGCCACCTGCGCCAGCCGCTGCTCGTCCAGCGAGCGCAGCCGGTCGTTCATGACTGGCCCCGGCGCGATGGCGTTCACCCGGATACGTTGCGCGGCGTAGTCCAGCGCGGCGCTCTCGGTCAGGCCGACCACGCCGTGCTTGACGCTGGAATAGGCGGACATCCTGCGCACGCCCTGCAAGCCAGCGGTGGACGACATATTGACGATGGCGCCGCCGCCACTCGCCAGCATCGCCGGAATCTCATACTTCATCGAGAGGAAGACACCGCGCAGCCCGCTCCGCATGACGCGGTCGAAGTCCTCCACGGGCAGGTCGGCCAGCGGTGATGGCAGGTGAGTATCGGCGGCGTTGTTGAACGCGGCGTCGAGGCGTCCGTAGGCGTCGAGCGCGCGCTGAATCAGCCGCTCCACCGCCGCCGCGTCGCCCATGTCGGTCGGCGCCGCCAGCGCGCGAGCGCCCGTCTCGCGCATCTGCGCCGCGAGCGCCTCCAGCGCCTGCTCGTCGCGCGCGGCCAGCACGACGGTCGCTCCCGCCGCCGCGAAGACCCGCGCCGAGGCGGCCCCGATGCCCCGGCTGGCCCCCGTGATGATGGCGACCTTGCCCGCCAGTAGATCGCGCGGGATCGCCGCGCTCGGTGAGAATGGCTGCATCGTCGTATGCTCCTGACTGAGATGAGATGAGCCTGCGTAGACCAATCAGCGACGCCGCCCCTGGGCGCTCCCACAACCGACTGAGCGCCTGAGCGCCTCATTCCAGCATAGGCCGTCTCCAGCCGCGCGCGCCACTCAATCACCATCTCTCTCAGTGCCAACGCATCAAATTTTTCGGGCTGGGTCTGAACTCACACTATGCCAAGCTAGCTTGTAAGCAAGTGTCAAACGTTTGCATGCTTGCGTGTCAAGCTTCATGAACCCTCACGAATTTAGATGCGTTGGCCCTGCCACCACGCTTGTCTCACTGTGATATAATATGACCGACTGGTCAGTCATGAATCACAAAAAGGTTCGATCACGGCTGGGAAAGGAAACATCTCATGTCTGCTATGCGCATTGACGCCGGACTCGCGCGGACTGCGCGCCCGACTGTGCTGGTCGTGGGGGCCACCGGCTATCTGGGGCGCCATATCGTCGCCGCGCTACGGCGGGCGGACTATCCCGTGCGGGCGCTGGCGCGCGACCCACATCGGCTGGGATTCGCCCCCGATAACGGGATCGAGGTGTTCGTGGGGCAGGTCACGCGGCCAGAGACGCTGGCGGGGCTGTGCGACGGCGTCTCCATCGTCGTCTCGACGCTGGGCGTGCGCTCACTCAAGCGCAGGCCGACCCCCTGGGAGGTGGATTACCAGGGCAATCTCAATGTCCTGACGCTGGCTGAGAAGGCAGGCGTTCAGCGCTTCATCTTCGCGGGGGTGCTGCACGGCGAGCAGTTGCGGCACAGCATCTCGGTGGTCGAGCCACGCGAGCGCTTCATCGACACGCTGCAATCGTCTGGCGTCCCTTGGATCGTGCTGCGGCCAACCGGCTTCTTCAACGACATGGAGATCATCTTCGATCAGGCGCGGCGCGGGCGCGTCATCCAGGTGGGCGACGGCGCCACGCGCATGAATCCGATCCACCCGAACGATCTGGCCGACGCGGTCATCCACAGCATCGAGGACCCAGCGACGCGCACTACAACCGTTGAGGTCGGCGGGCCGGAGGTCTACAGCTACGCCGAGATTGCGCAGATGGCCTTCCGCGCGCTGGGCAAGCCGCCGCACACGCTGCGCATCGCTCCGGGGCTGGTGGATGGCGTCAGCGCGTTGGTCAGGCCATTCAATCCGACGGCGGCGGGCTTCCTGCGCTTCTTCCGCACCGTCATGACGACTGACATGGTCGCGCCGCCCACCGGCCACATCCATCTCGCGGACTTCTACGCGCAGTTGGCGAGCGGACGCGCAGCGGGCCAGGAGCCGGGCCAGGAGCCAACGGCGGTCATGCCCGCTCCAGGCTCAGGATCATGAAGAAGGGGAAGCTATAGCCCACCGGCAGCAGCGTATCGGCGCGGCGGGTGAAGCTGCCCTCCGGCGTCGGCACGTCGATCAGCCTGCGCAGCCGCCAGCCCGCCGCGAAGGCTGCATCGAGATACTGCGCCAGTGTGCGCTGGTAGAAGCTGACCGCGACGCCCTGCTCGGCCATCCCGCGATAGCTGTATTTGCCCGCCGCGAAATAGTCATGCGTATGGCTGCGCAGCACGTAGGAGTACGGATTGTTCAGCGAGAGGATGAAGCGCCCGCCCGGCGCGACGGACTCCGCGATGGCGCGGAAGAAGCCGCGCTCGTCGGCGATGTCGTTCAGCGCCAGATGGCTCACCGCCAGCGCGAAACGCCCCAACTCGGCGGGCAGCGGCTGGCTGAGGTCCACTACGAGGTAGCGGATCGGCGGGTCGTCCGGCGTGGCGGCGGCGCGATGCTGCGCCAGGGCGATCAGCCGCGCAGAGAGATCGGCCCCGGTGGCGATGGCGCCGCGCCGCGCCAGGATGCGCGCCAGATAGCCCTCGCCACAGGCGGCGTCGAGCGTGTGAAGCCCCGCCACGTCGCCAAGCTCTGCCAGCAGCGGCGCCAGGACGAGATCGCGCGCAGGGTCGGCCTCGCGCCATGCGACCATCTCCGCATAGCGCTCGGCGAAGGGATCGTAGTCCGCCGAGGTCGGCGACGTGCCGGGCTGTGTCATGGCGCGCGCTCCGTCATCCGTCTTCATCTATCGCTCATGATCACTTCTGCTTCAATCGTAGCATCGCCTGGGGCGGCGCGCCGACTCCGGCTCCCCTCTCCCCGCGGGAGAGGGGCTGGGGGGTGAGGTTCCGGCAAAAAACTGAGCGGTTGCGGTTGACAGGCCCGCGAGCGCCGTGGTATTCTCTCTTTGCTGCGCGAGCAGTCGTGGACCCGTAGTGTAGCGGCCTAACACGCCGGCCTGTCACGCCGGAGATCGCGGGTTCGAACCCCGTCGGGTCCGCCAACATCAGAAGAGCGCCTGCATAAGCGGGTCGCGGCGATACAGCCGCGACCCGCTTTGTCGTTGATGGGGAATCTCGCACCAGCGGCTACACGATGGCGACGCTGGCCAGCCGCTGAGGCCAGCCGCTGAGGCCAGCCGCTAGGGGAGCAGCTTGCCGCCCGTGACGCCGAGAATCTCGCCGGAGATATAGCTCGCATCGTCGGAGGCGAGAAAGACATACGCGGGCGCTACCTCCGCAGGCTGCGCAGGGCGCCCCATCGGATCACTCTTGCCGAAGTCCTTGACATGCTCTGGCGGCATTGACATCGGAATGAGAGGTGTCCAGACGGGGCCAGGAGCGACCGCGTTCACCCGGATGCCCTTCGGCGTAAGCTCCCTGGCCAACCCTTTGGTGAATGTGACAACGGCGCCCTTCGACGTGGCATAGTGCAGCAAAACGGGCTTAGGCTCGTATGCCTCAATGGATGCTGTATTGACGATCACGGCGCCAGGCTGCATATGCGGAATCGCCGCCTTGCAGAGCCAGAAGAGCGCCAGCACGTTTGTGCGGAAGATGCGCTCGATCTCGTCCGACGGCATCGCTGTGATGCCTTCGTGCGTCTGCTGGTATGCGGCGTTGTTGACCAGGATGTCGAGGCGTCCAAACTCCTGCATGGCGCGCTCGATCAGGCGCTGGCAAAATGCTTCATCAGCCACATCCCCCTTCACAGCGATAACCTTACGGTCAGTATCCTGGGTAATATGCATTGTCTCCTGGGCGTCAGCATCCTGCTCCAGATAGGCGAACAGCACGTCTGCGCCTTCTCGCGCGTATGCCAGCGCCACCGCGCGCCCGATGCCTGAATCAGCGCCCGTAATGATCGCCGCGCGCCCCAGCAATTTCCCGCTGCCCTTGTAGGTCTGCTCGCCATAATCGGGGCGCGGCTTGAGCGCCTGGTCAGATCCTGTCGGCTGCTGTGTCTGCTCAGGAAACGGGGGCTTCGGACCACGGTCGAGCGGGTTGTGAAGTGTTGGAGCCTGGCTCATGGCTTTCTCCTCGTCATCCATGCCAATCCATGCGAAATCCTCGCATGCATAGGGGATGCGCCAGACGGCGCGCTCCGCCTGGTCACTCGCGCCCGGCGCGACAGAGCGTCAGCAACTCCCACAGCGCCAGATCGCGCGCCGCATCCTGCGCTGCCCGCGGATCGACGCGATGGGCGCCCATGCGAGCGCCACCGAGCGCGCGGAAGTAGCGCGCATGCGCCTGCTGGAGCCGCTCGTACAATTGCCAGAGCGGCGCCTCCCATTCGCTGGCGGGCAGCGACCGCAACTGATCCGCCACGTCGCCCGCCAGATCAAAGAGCCACTGGCGGGCAGCGTCACGAAACGCATCCTGTGGGGGCGGCGCCAACGTCGGCGACTGGAGCGTGGGCGAGCCAGAGGGGAGCGTCATCACGATCTGGCGTCCTTCGCGTGGCTCGCGCTCCTGGCGTGACTACTACTGCTCTTCGATGCGGTACTGGCGCCACTTCCGGCGTGGCTGCCATTTTTCGTCGTGCTCCTGGCGCCGCTCGCGCCTTTGCTCGTGTCCTTGCTTGCCGGTTTGTCCGCAGGCTTGTCCGCAGGCTTGTCCGCAGGCTTGTCCGCAGCTTTCTCCGCAGGCTTCTCCGTCACTTTGTCCGTGGCTTTCTCCACAGGCTTGTCCGTCACTTTGTCCGTCACTTTGTCCGTCGCTTTGTCCGTCGCTTTGTCCGTGGCGCTGCTCGTGGCTTTCTCCGTAACGCTGCTCGTGACCTGATCCGCAACCTTGCTCGGGCTGCTCGCGCTGGCCACACCCTTGACCTTACGCGTGCCACTCTGCGCCAGCGAGCCATCTACCGCCAGCAGAGCCAGCGCCAGTACCAGCCGCAACACTGTGGACCACTGCTGGCGCAGCGCCGTCATCAACGTCTCCGACACGCGCTTGGCGATCTCCTCCACACCGTTGATGGCCGCGCCAAAGTCGCCGTGGAATGACTGCTGGATAGCCACCTGGCCGCCCTGCTGCACGCTGGCGCGCATGCCGTCGGAGAAGAGCGCATCGAGCGTATCGTGTACGATGGCCATCAGCGCCGCTTCTACCTTGGCGGTCATCTCTGGCGTGGTCACACCCTCTGGCGCCGCCTCGAACAGTTTCTGCGTCAGGGTGTGCAGGCCGCTCTCGGCGCGCTGCTCGATGAAGCGCCGCGATGAGTCGGTCAGCAGGGTCGTCAGTGCAGCCACCAGCAGCGAGGTGGCCCATTCCTCACCCTGTCGCTCCACGCGCTCCAGCGCGGGGCGGATCGTATG
>DATBTW010000181.1:0-2366 GCA_036559055.1 Ktedonobacterales bacterium | reverse complement strand
GGCAGGATCGCCCGGCAGCCCCGGCACGTAGGCGGGCAGCGTGTGCATCACGCCGCGCGCCTCTGGCAGCGCGACCCGCACGCGCGGCTGGTTGCGAATGTCGCCCATGCCCTGCCGCCGGAACATCCCCTCCAGAACACGCATCGCCTCGGGCATACTCAGCAGCGCCCGCACATCCTCTTCGCGCAGTACCAGCGCCATAGCGGCTACTCTCTCCTGGCGCTCTCGGCATTGAAAAGCCGGAGCACGTAGACGGCGGCTTGAAAGCCGCGGATGGGCGCCTGCCTGCGGCGGCGCACAGAGGGGCATTTATGCCCTTCGTCGCGTGCGTCGGCGTTTCAAGGCCGCGACTCCCTCGCGCCGTCGCGTGCGCCGACCATTGATGGGCGCGACCCCAATCCGTTCAGCGGCGGAAGATGCGGCGCACGTAGACCATCTCTTCGATGATCTCGCCGCGCCCACCGCGCCGCCGCAGCCGCTTGCCCGGCGTGGCCCCGCGCAGCAGCTCGTTGACCATCGGCGCCAAACTCTCGCCCTCGGCCTGCGCCAGCAGCATCCGCCGCGCCCGGCCGCCACGCAGCGCCGCCCCGGCCACGCGCCAGACCAGTGAGAGCGCCACCGCGCTGGCCCCGGTCGTCACTGCCGAGCGCACTGCTGGCTGACGCCACGCGACGCTGGCCAGCGTGGTCAGCCGCTCGCCCAGCGTCAGCGATGGCTCGCCGGAGGTCGCGCCCGTTGCCAGCGCCATCGTGTTCATGGGGTCGGGCTGCTCGTCGGGCTGTGCGCTCGGCGCGGAGCCGTCGGCCTCGACAATGCGCACCGACGCGAGGCGGCGTATCGGCTGCCCGCACGCCACGCAATAGCTGGCCTCGCGCGTGGCGCTGGCCCCGCACGCCGGACAGGCGCTCTGGGGTGAGGACACATCCGAGAATACATCTGGCGCCATAGACGACCTCCTTCTCAGCTACGCGCTGCGTTACGCGCGCTGGGCGAGCAGCTCATCCAGCGCGCCCAGGATGCGATCGGTCTCCTCGACGGTATTGTAGAAGTTGGGCGAGATGCGAATCATCCCCGGTCGGAAGTCGATGATGATGCCGCGCTCGGTGAGCTGATGCACCAGTTCATCGGGCCGCTCCATCTCCACCAGCACAATCGAGCTACGCTGCGCGCCATCCAGCGGGCTGCGCAGCTTCCACCCGCGCGCCTGCGCCTTGCGCGCCAGGTCATCGGCCAGCCAGCGGGTGCGCTCGCGGATGCGCTCCACGCCGATCTCCAGCACGATGTCGAGCGCGGCGCTGGCGATGTAGATGGATGGCACGGGCGGGGTGCCAGCTTCGAGCCGCTGGGCATCATCGCGATAGGTGAACTCGCGCGTATTGAACTGGAACTGGTCGCGCGCCGCCCACCAGCCAGTATGCGTGGGGCGCAGCGACGGGATCAGCCCCTCGCGCACGTAGATGAAGGCGACGCCCTGCCCGCCCATCAGCCACTTGAGCGTACCCGTCACCAGAAAGTCGATGTTGGCGGCCTTCACATCCAGCGGGATCTGGCCTGTCGCCTGGTAGTCATCCACCAACATCAGCGCGCCCTTGGCATGCGCCATCTTCGCCAGCTTGGCGACATCCTGGATGTAGCCGCTGAGGTAAAACACGCGCGAGGTGGCCACCAGCCCGGTGCGCTTGTCGATCTGCGTGCGGAAGCGCTCAGCGGGCAGCGTGATGCGGTCTGCGCTCTCGACGAAGGCCACCTCGACGCCCTGCCGCTCGCGCGCCAGCCATTGATAGGCGAGCGTGGGGAAGTCCATATCGGCGCAGACGACCTTGTTGCGCGGGCCGAGGTCCAGCCCGCTGGCGATCTCGCTGAGGGCAGCAGAGACGCTGGGCGCGATGGCGATCTCGTGGGGCTGCGCGCCGATCAGCTGCGCCACCTTTCCGCGCAACGCCGCCAGCTCGCCCATCCAGAGGCCATACCACGCCTGCGCTCCGTGCTCGTTCCACTGCTCCTGAAAGGTGTTCAGCGCGGCCATCGAGCGGCGCGAGAGCGGGCCGAGCGAGCAGCTATTCAGGTAGGTCTTGCGCTGCAAGATGGGAAACTCATCGCGCCAGGCCAGCAGGTCGGTATGCGGCTCGCGTCCGGGTCCGGAGTCTTGCGCCGGGCGTCGTGGCGTCTCACGTCGCTGTGACCGTGCTTTGGGCTTCGTCGCCTGAGATGTGCTATCGGGCATCTATCGCCATCCCTTCACCTGGCCTGCCAGGCAGGCGCCGAATCCAAGCGAATGGATGCGGCGCCACTGCGGAACGCCAATCGCTCTGGGCCAGTGTACCACGCGCCATGCCGGATAAGCCGCATCCTTGCCATCATCCGCT
>DATBTW010000180.1:0-4556 GCA_036559055.1 Ktedonobacterales bacterium | reverse complement strand
CTGCGGCCACACGCTCGCGCCGCCTCGGACATGCGGGCCAGCAGCTCCACAGGCGCACGCAGGCTTGCGCCGGGCTGGGCTGGCGCGGCTCGCCTCGACGCTGCGGCCATCGGCTGCACGATCTGCGCGATCTGCGCGGGCTGTGCGGCGGAGCCAGCCCACGCCCACGCGCCGCTCGCCCACGCCGAGCCGATCCCGACGCCGTGCAGCTCGCCAGAACGGGCGCCGCGCTCATCGGTCGCCCAGGTGGTATTCATCAGGATGGGAGAGAACCAGGTCATCTGTGCGCTCCTCTCGTTCCGAAGTCGGGGGTGGCTCCGGAGGCTGGCTCGATCACTCGATCACAGGTGTGCCACAGGTCTGTCGCTCATGAGTCCGTGTATCGCGCGTTGCTTCACCGATGTGAAACATTTGTTCTAAGTATAGAGCGCACGTCAGTAGTTGTCCAGAGGTAGGGAGATTTGTCAGCGAAGGTCATGATGTGGCGTGAGGTCGCTCGCTCGCCGGCGTATTGATAGGCGTTGGTATGCCACATGCGGCTGTTTGGCGGCGGCTGAGTCCCAGTCCGCGCAGGCGGCAGGCGTAGCCGCGCTTCGCGGCGCCCAGCGGGTCGCCTCCCAGGCGCGATTTCAATCGCCAGCGAGATTTGGCCACGCGCCGTCAAGTTTGAGTGAGGAAGCGCGCATGTGGAATGTGATTCTGTGGTTTGTGATCGGGGGTATCGTTGGCTGGCTGGCGCAGCGCTATGTGCTGGCGGGCCGACCTGGCCTGGTCACCGATATCGTCGTCGGCGCCGGGAGCGCGGTGGTCGTGAATGTCATCCTCTCGCTGCTGATCCCGAACTACTTCAGCTTCACGTACATGAATATTCCCAGCCTGTTCTACGCACTGATCGCCGCCATCATCGCCACGCTGCTCGCTCACCTCGTCACCGCACTAGTCGGCGCGCGTCGCCAGCGCGCTTGACAGGCACAGCAGGATAGAGTAGTATACGGAAGCCGATGCGAGCAATCGTATGGAGTCCATGGACTCCACGGAGTCACGCGGGAGTGGCTCAGGGGTAGAGCATCTCCTTGCCAAGGAGAAGGTCGCGGGTTCGAATCCCGTCTCCCGCTCCACGAGCGTCACCAACTCTGGTGGCGCTCTTTTTGGCTTTTGAGGTATGGCAGAACCCTATGAACACCTATGCAATCCTCTTGCGCGGCATCAATGTAGGCGGCAAAAACAAAGTACCGATGGCGAACCTAAGAACGTGTCTGGAAGCACTGGGCTTCTCCAGCGTCTCAACGTATACTGCCAGCGGTAACCTGATTGTAATGTCTGATAAACTCGCCGATGACGTACAAGCTCAGATTGAAAAGGCTTTGCCTGAGAACTTCACACTTGACAGTAAGCTCATCAAAGTATTAGCGCTAACTCAGAGTCAGCTACAAGCCATTATCGATGGTAAGCCGGAAGGCTTTGGCGAGCAGCCAGAAAAATATCATAGCGACGCAATCTTTCTCATGGGCATTGATGCGGCCCAAGCCATGTCTGTATTCAATCCCCGAGACGGAGTCGACAACATCTGGGCAGGTAACGGCGTGATCTACTCGCAACGCCTCAGCGCCCTCCGCACCAAAAGCCGTCTCAGCGCCATCATCGGCTCACCGGCCTATCAGTCTATGACTATCCGCAGTTGGAGAACGACAACCGAGCTGCTAGAACTTCTCAAAGGCGCAGGCGCCATGGAGGAGTAGACGTATGGAATCAACATCTGTTCATCGAGACGGATCATGATTGCGATGTGACTCGCGCTGGCAGGGGATGCGAGTGGTATACTATCAGACGGCGTCAGGCGCGGGGGCCTGAGGCGCGCAGACAATCGCGGGCGCGGCGGATCTCGGCGCGGCGTCCGAGGAAAGTCCGAACTCCACAGAGCGGGATGCTGGCTAACGGCCAGTGGGGGTGACCCCAAGGATAGCGCCACAGAAACAAACCGCCAGCGCGGCGCGTAAGCGTCTCGCGGGTAAGGGTGAAATGGCGAGGTAAGAGCTCACCAGCGGCCGGGTGACCGGTCGGCTGCGGCAAGCCCCATCTGGAGCAAGGCCGAACAGGAGGAGTGGTCGTCGGGTTCGCCCGGCGGCCCGCGGGTGGCTCGCCCGTTCACCTCCGGGTTGGCTGCTGGAGGCGACGGGCAACCGTCGTCCTAGAGAGATGATTGTCGCCCGGCGCGTTGCAAGGCGTGTCGGGAACAGAATTCGGCTTACGCGCGCCTCAGACCCCCGCCTTCGCCCGCGACTTCCTCGCGCGCATCGGCTGCGTCAGGCGTCAGGCCCCGCATCGGACGCCGCATCGCGTGGGCGGGTGAAGTCGCCGCTCTTGCCGCCGCTCTTGCGCTCCAGCCGCACCTGCTCGATCACCATCCCCCGGTCAATCGCCTTGCACATGTCATAGATCGTCAGCGCGGCGGCGCTCACCGCCGTCAGCGCCTCCATCTCGGCGCCTGTCTTGCCGAACGTGCGCACGGTCGCCTGGATGCCCACCAACCCCTCCGCGCCCGACTCGGCCAGCTCGAAGGCGATGTCTACCCCCGTCAGCAGAATCGTGTGGCACATCGGGATGATCTGCGGCGTCTGCTTGGCTGCCATCACACCCGCCACCTGCGCCACCGCCAGCACATCGCCCTTGCGCAGCGATCCCTCGCGGATACGGCGCAGCGTCTCGGCCTGCATCCGCACGCGACCGGTCGCGACGGCTTCGCGGATCGTCTCGGTCTTCTCGCCGACATCGACCATATGCGCGCGGCCCGCCTCATCGAAATGCGTCAGATCCATCGCGGTTAGCCCTTCTCGTGATCCTTCCCGTAGCTCGCAGCCGAGGGGGGACAGGTGGGATGCGCGCGCGCTCATCGTCCCGTCTGATACGTTGAAATCAGTGAAGCGGCGCGGCCATGGCGCTCCCAGCGCGCTTGCGCCTCCGGGAAGTGCGCGCTATACTGGCTCTGAGTATACGCGGCGCCGAGTGCGACCGACTACAGACAATGACAATCGACGACCGCAGCGTCATCATCACCATCGATACCAGCGTAGCAGGAGTTTGCAGCATGGCGAAGAAGTCTCACACCGGGCACAGGCCAATGCCCCAGCAGGCAAAGGGCGCTGCCCGCAAGCCGCAGACTCCGGGGGGCGCCGCGTCGTCGGCCACACTGGTGCGCGCGCCCGGCGCCCAGCCCGCCAACCCACCCGAGACGCCGAGCGCCTCGAATGTGGTCGCTGACACGCCCGCCGCGACTCCGGCGCCCAGGCCCGCCACAGCGCCAGCCGCAGCAGCCTCGGCCAGACCTTCCGCTGCCGCTGTGGCCTCCAAACCTGCCACGGCAGCGCCCAAACCCGCCGCCAAGCCCACCGCCGCCAAACCCGCCGCGCCCACAGCGCGCCCGCAGGCCAACGCCTCCACTCGCGAGCAGAATCAGCGGCTGGCCCGCGCCCGCGCCACGCAGCGCGCCCGGCAGGCCAACCTGATCTCCGCCTCGAACTATTCCTACGTGCTGGGCGACCTGAAGCTGGTGGTGGCGCTGGCAGTGAGCGCCTTCGTCATCCTGATCGCGCTTACGTTCGTGCTCCCGCACTAGCGAGCGCCACGCGCGCCCACCCCAAAGAAACGCCAACGACCGGAGCCAGGCGGCTCCGGTCGCGTGTTGTCTGCTGGCTTACAGGTTGACGCTATGGGCTACAGGGTGCTGCGCACATCGCTGGGAAGTGGCTCACCCTGGCGGTAGTCGTGTGGAATCGAGACACCGAAGACGCGCTCGGCGGCCAGGGTATGGCTGCATGCGCCGTGGTCGGTGAAGAAGTTGCAATCACAGTTCCACGCGCCCTCGTGGAAGTGGATGGTGTGGGTGTCGTTCTCACCGCGGACGGTCGCCTCGAACTGACTGAGCTGGATGCGGTCTGGCTCCTGGGCGTACTGCTTGGCCTTCGCGATTTTGCCGATCATGCTGGAGTACATGGGCCATTTCTCGCTTTCGTGATGGCGCCTGACGAAGACGCCGCGCGTGGCTGTCCCGATACACGTTTCGGAGCAGTCATGGGGGCTCTCAGGGCGTTGATGCGCGGTCTGGCGCCTCTCTCGCCAGCGCGCTTCACCGATCAACCGATCTCCCAGCCAGCGGCCATCTGTGCGACGAGCCGTTGCCTGCTGTGACGCTCCTGTTCACCTGGGCGACCTAATCGCCAGGTTACGCTTGACATAACACGAACTACAACGGATGGAGCCAGGCGTTACGCTGGCCGCTCCGGGACGATCACACGCTGACGACAGGCGCCTGGCTGAGAATCCCTCCCCAGCGCTCTCCCGAGCGGCGCCACGCGAATGTGGCGCGCTCTAGCTCATCGTGAGCACGAAAAAAGGCGCCGAGACAGCGTACGTCTCTAGCGCCTTAGCTTGGTCACAGGCACGCACGCATGCCCGCGTGCGGTCATTATCGCTGAACGATCATCAGACGGTCGCAGCATCGGCTGCCTCCTCGCTGATTGCAGATCGGAGCGCCTCATTTGTCGTCAATATGGGGGTAG
>DATBTW010000179.1:0-7262 GCA_036559055.1 Ktedonobacterales bacterium | reverse complement strand
GCCGCGCTGACCGAGGTGGAGCATACGCTGCACAGCTACGCGGTGTGCTATCCAGCCAACCCCGACACGAGCAACTCCAACAACTTCGGCACTTACGACTTCACTCCGGGGCGACAGACGCGACCCTATCAAGTGCAGGTCGAGGGGCCGTTCATCTCCTTCATCGCTGGTGGCAGCCTCGTCGGCACGCCAGTCAAGAGTCTCGATCAGTTGGCGCCCATTCAATTTGGATTCGTAGACCAGAACATGCAGTTGGTGATCCAGAGCGTGACGATCACGACGCCGTAGCGCGGATCTCGCTCCTACTCTGGCGCCTCAGCCCCTCCTCTGCGTTGCCGGAGGAGAGGCGCTTCTGTATGCAACGTGTTGATACATGACTTCGCCGCCATAGTGATTCCCCAATTCATTGCCTAGTTGGCGTCATGCGCAGGGCTGTGTTTTGCAATGAAATGGACATTCAATGCCCTGAAAATCGAAGATGATATGCGGCGTCATATGATGGATTTCCGATTATTCGGAGGGGAGGAGCCATTCATGTGTACGCATCACAGGCATTTCGACGTTCGCAAGTCGCTGGCCTTGGTGGGGCTGTTGGCGACACTGGCGGTGGCGGGTTGTGCGCCCGCCGCGGCGAGCGCACAGCTCAGGTCTACAGCCTCGCCAACTGCTACGCCTTCGCCCACCGCGACCCCTGCGCCACAAGTGCTCTACCAGGCGGACTTCACCAATCGCGCCAGCGAGTGGAAGTTGCCCGCCCACTGGAGCATCTCCAACGGCGCGCTGGCGAACGATGGCCAGGGTACCGACGCCATCAGGCTGCCGATTCCCTATCAGGTGACGATCCCGAACTATACGCTCAGCATGCAGATTCTGACGCTGGCGGCCAACGGCCCTGGTGTGAGCAACAAGTGCGCTTTCGTTGGGCAGTCGCCCGCAGGTCAACTGCTCTACACAGCCGCGCTCAACGATTTGCAACCTTCACTGCACAGCTACGCGCTGATCTATCCCGCGAACCCCGACACGAGCAACAAAAACAATGTTGGCTACTACGACTTCACACCGGGGCGACAGACACGCCCGTACCAGGTGCAGGTCTCGGGGCATTTCGTCTCATTTAGCGCCGGTGGCAGCCTCATCGGCACGCCGGTCAAGAGCATTGATCAGCTTGCGCCCGCGCAGTTGGTCTTTGTGGATCAGAGCGTGCAACTGGTGATCCAGAGTGTGACGATCACGACGCCCTAACCGGCGTCCCTCATCACCGCAGCGTGGTGTATTCGACCACTGCGCCCTGCGCGTCGCCGCCGGAGAGCCACACGCGCGTCGAGCCATCGGGCTGCGGTTGCAGCGTCGCCAGCGGGCCAGCGCTCAGCCCGGTGGGCTGGGCGACGGCCCGCGGGACACTGGCGGAGCCGTCCCACTCCTCTACTCCGCTGGCGGCGTCGAGCAGGACGGAGCCAGTGGGCAGCGCAGCCAGCAGCTCCCCAGCGGATGCAGGCGCCTGGCCGCATGGCGTCCAGGTGTGGGCGCCGTCGTGGCTGGCATAGAGGCGCGGCGCGCTGCCGGGCGTGTCGCTGACGATGACGTAGAGCGACGTCTGCCCGGTCGCGGCGTCGCGGGCAGCCAGCATCTGATCAAAATTGGCGGCGGGCAGTGGGCCAGTCTGCGTCCACGAGGCGCCCGCATTGTCGCTGCGCCAGAGTGAGAGCGGTGGCAGCTCGCCTGGCGTCAGCATGGCATTCGTCGCGCCCGCCAGCGCGTAGATGGTCGAGCCGCTGGCGGGCGCGGCATAGGTGTAGACCAGCAGATTGCGCGCGGCGAGGGCGGAATCCACCAGGCGCCAGGTCGCGCCGCCATCGTCGCTCACCACCAGGCGCCCCGGCGGCGTGTTACCACCGCCAGATGCAAGCATCGCGTCGTTGATGGAGCCGTAGAGCCGTGCGCCCTGGGCGGTGAGATTGTCGTGGCTGTAACCGCCGAAGAGATTGATCAGTCCCAGCATTCCCGGCGCGGGCAGACGTAGCGGCGCCCACGTCGCCCCGCCATCCTGCGTCACGTATTGCGCCTGGCAGGCGTCTGAAGTCGCCGACGCATTCGGCAGCGGGCAATGGCTCGATCCGCCATTCGCTTGCAACGAGAGGATGGCGACCTGCGGGTTGAGCGGGCTGATGGTCGTCGCGGCGTAGGTGACACTGTTGGCGTAGTTGAGGCCAGCGATGGATGGCGGCGAGAGGTTGACCCACATCTGGCCGAAATCGTCGCTGCGACGCAGGCTGAACTGCGGTGGCGTCCCTTTGTCGCTTTGCCCATAGGTGACCTGATAGGTGACACGCAGGCTGGCGGGCATCGTGGCGGCTGCGCCGCTGGATGCGCTCACCCGCGTCCACGCCGCGCCGCTAGGTGTCGCCGTCGCGCGCGGGATGGCGGTCGCCGTGGGCGCCGGAATCGTCGGGTAGAACGTCACGCCGCCCGCTGATCCGCTCTCGCAGCCGACCAGCGCCAGCGCCAGCCCCAGCGCCGCCACCAGCGCGCCTGCGCATGCCACGCGGGCGCCCCTGCCGCAGATGTTCGCTCGCCCCACGGTGTCGCCTCCTGTCGCCGCTCCGCTGGCGTGGCGCCCCTGCCCGCCTGCATTCGTGGCTACTCTAGCAGGTTGGGTCAAGCGCGGGCTGTGACGCGCGTCTCAGTTTGGCAGCGTGGCGTACTCGACTCTTTCGCCGCTGTTATCAAAGGTGACGAGCCACAGGCGCTCGGAGCCATCGGGCAGCGTCTGCATGAAGGCGCTTCGGATGGAACTCGTCGCAGGGTCTTGTGTCAGGGTTTGCCAGCCATCATTTACTGGCGAGGCCAGCCACGACTGGAGCGCGCCGCCGCACCAGACGACGACCGAGCCATCGGGCCGCATGCCGAGCAGGGAACTACTCGCAGCTGCTGTGCAAGCCGGCGACGCCGTCGGCGCGACATGGAAGCTGCCGCTTGCTCCGAACAGGCTCCCCTGGATGTCAAAGACGCCCTGGCTGGAAGCGCTGGAGGCCGTAAGGAGATAGAGCACGGGTTTGCCGCTGCTGGCCACCAGCCCGGCGGTCATGGCCATGATGTAATTGCTGGGAGTCTGGCCGAGATTCGTCCAGGTCGCGCCCGCGTCGTCGCTACTCCAGATGGTCAGCGGTGGAAACGATCCAGCCTGTGTTCCAGCAGGCTCGGCCAGCGCAAAGATGGTTGAGCCGGTCGGCGTCGCCGCGTAGTTGAAGACGCGCAGCCCGGCAGCGATGATGGGCGCGTCAACAAGCTGCCAGCTTACGCCGTTGTCGTCGCTGCGCACGAGTCGATCAGAACCGCTCCCAAAAGGCGAGATCGTGGCGTAGACGCGTGCGGCGCCTGGCTGCGCGCCGACATCGCGCTGACCTTGCAGGGCGCCGAAATAGCCCACCAATGGCAGTGCGAGCGGCTGCCAGTGTGCGCCGCTATCCGTGCTGATGTATTGATAGCGGCACAGCGGATCCTGGTAACCGCTCTCGCCGCCACCGTTGGAGGAGCAAGTGGTGATGGGCGTGTGCATAGAGGCGTCGATCGCGAGATAGGCCACATGCGCGTCGAGTGGGTTGACGACGACATAGGACGCAGCGCCGATGACCGGATAGCTCGCATTCGGGATGTAGGGCAGCGTCAGGGCGTGCCAGGTCGCGCCCTGGTCATCGGTGCGCCGAAAGAGCGTGGCGGGGCTGACGCCATCCCATAGCTGATAGGCGACGCGCGGATCAGAGGGCGCGATGGCGATATTGGTGACACCCTGATAGCCGGGACTCACTGTCCAGGCGGAGGCCGTCGCGGTCGGCGTCGTGACCCGCTCGACGGTGGCAGTACTCGTTGGTGTCGGTCGGCGCGCGGCCTGATGCGCCAGCAACCCGGCGAAGAGCGCCACTAGTAGCGCCGCCGCCACCAGCGCGCCCAGCCCGCCCCAGCGTGGCAGCGTGGGCGTGCGCCGTCGCCCGCGTCGCTCGCGCTCGATGCGCCGCAGCATGGCGGGCCACGGATCAGCCGACGAGTGCGGGATGAACTGCCCACGCAACGCCGCGCCGATCTGCTCGTAGTCGCGCAGGCGAGCGCCGCATGCGGGGCAGGCGGGTGTGTGTGTGGCCAGCCAGGCGGCCTGCGCGTCGGGCAGCAGGCCATCGCGCCAGGCCGAGAGCGTGTCGGGCGTGACGCCGGCAGCGCAGGCGAGCGTGGCGCTCTGCCCGGGCTTGCCAGGCGTGCGATCATCGCTCATCGGCGGCCTCCAGTCGCAGGTAGGCGCGGCGAAAGCCCTCGCGTCCCCGGAAGAGCGCCATCTTGACCGCATCGCGCGAGAGGCCGAGAGCCGCGCCGATCTCCGCGCAACTGAAGCCGTAGATCTCGCGTAGCGTCAGGGCGGCGCGCTGGTTGGGCGTCAGCGCCAGCAGCGCCCGCTCCACCTGATCGCGCTCGGCGAAGTGGTGAGTGGGATCGCTGCGCGCGGGGGCATCGGCATCGCCCAGCGCGTCGGCGGAGAGCAGCGGGCGATGGTCGCGGCGGCGCGCGGAGATGGCCAGATTGGTCGCCACGCGCAGCAACCACGCCTGCGGCTGCTCGTAGTCGCGCACGCGCTCGTAGTGGCGCCAGGCGCGCAGGAATGTCTCTTGCGTCAGATCGCGCGCCGATTGCGCGTCGCCCGTCAGCCGCCAGAGGCAGGCGTAGACGGCGCGCTCGTGCTGGCGAAAGAACGCCTCGAACTCGCCCGGCGAGACATCCTCGCGTTCCTCCGCCATCGTCTGCGCTGCGCCCACCGTCGCCTGCGCCGCGTCACTGTCATCCGCCGCTAGCAGCGTCGCCAGCAGCGCAGGCCACGCCGCCCGCCGCGTTCGCCACAGCCCGCTCATCGCACCCATCGCCATGCGCTCGTCCATCCACTACGCACACTGACCTCTCCGAACTCCCCCTCTCCTCGCGGGAGAGGGGGCCGGGGGGTGAGGATCCGCATCTACACTGATACACTCGGATGGAGCGCGGAAGGTAACGTGGCGGCGCGAAACTCATCCCTCGGCGGGCAGGCAGCCACCAGCGGCGAGCCGCGCGAGAGTGTCCTCGACCCAGGCGCGCAGGGTCATGCCCTCTGGCCACCAGATGTCGTCGCGGCGCAGGCAGAAGGTCCAGAGGATGAGCGCGTCACACAGCAGATAGATGGCGAAGCGCCGCCGGAAGCCCGCACGCGGTGGCCTGCGGGCGAGATAGGCCGCGAAGAAGCTCTGCGCCAGCGCCGGGTCGTCGTAGACAAAGAGGCGGCCCTGACGCGCCAGATCGGCCTCGCCATCGCCAAAGGAGAGCGTCATCAGGTCAAAGACGCCGCCGACGCTCCAGCCTTCGAGGTCGCGCACAATCGTGACGTTGCCGGTGTGAAAGTCTTCCATCACCACACACGGCTGATAGGGGACAGCCAGCGCATCGCGTCCGGTGGCGATCAGCGCGCGCGCCCAGTCCACATCGGCGCGCGTCGTGTAGGTGGGATAGGTCAGCGCCTCGGTCAGCAGCTCCTCGATGTGCGCGATGACACGCCCGCCGAAGCCATCAGGCTCTGGATCGACCTGCGCCGTATCGGCGTTGTAGCGTCCGGCGGTCGGCCATGTGAGCGTGTGCAGGTCGGCCAGCGTCTCGCCCATCGCGGCGGCGATGCTCAGGCGGTCGGCCTGGTTCAGTGTCGCCTGCCAGGCTTCGTCGGCGAAGAGCAGGCCGGGCAGGCGCGGCATCAGCGCGTAGGGCCAGCCGAAGATGTCGTCGGCGGGATCGAGCAGATACGGCCAGGGCGTCGGCGCGACCGTGCGCTCATGCAGCAGCCGCGCGAAGAATTGCTCGGTGGGCAATTGCCAGGGATAATGCGGCTTGCCACGCAGCACGAATTCGCCCTGGTCGCTGGTCAGATACAGATTCTGGCCAAAGAGGCCGCCGGAGGTCGGCTCCGCACGCACGAACGCGCCCAGGTCGAAGCGATCCAGCGCAGCCTGCAACTGCGCCACCGAGATCGGCCCCAGACGCTGAGAATAGACGCTGGCGTCCATCGGCGCTCATCCTCCATCTCATTTCACTTCACTGGCTCGCCGAGGTCGGCGGGCGGCGCGTGGATGGTGCGCTCGCGCTCATAGATGACCATGCCAGGGCCGCCGCCCTTCATGTGGCGCACGTAGCGCGCCTCAGTGTAGTCCACCGCGACGCTGCCCGCCTCGCGGAGTTGGCTGTACCACGCCGCCAGGCTGGCCGCCTCGCGCAGCGTCTCCTCCGGCGCCGGGCGGCCCGCCACCTTCAGGATGACGTGCGCGCCGGGGGCGCCGCGCGCATGCAGCCAGAGATCATTCGGCGCCGCCTGGTGGAAGGTGACATCCTCGTTCTGGCGGCTGTTCTTGCCCACCAGCGCCAGCGTCTCGTCGCTGAGCCGCCGCCGCAGAGGCACGCCGCCCTCTGGCTTGCTCGGCTTGCTCTGTGCGCCCTTCGCGCCTGGCTTGCCGCCCGATTTGCCCTTCTTGCCGCCCTTGCGCTGCTCTTTGGCCAGCCGTCGCGCCTCGGCCCCGCCCTTGATGTAGCCCGCTTCGGCCACCTCCGCGCGTACCAGCGAGACCTCGGCGGGCGTCTCAGCCAGCGCCAGATCGGTCAGCAATTGCTGCACGCGCGCCAGTTCCAGTTCGTTGGCCTCCACCTGCTCTGGCAGCAGCTTCAGCGCGCGTTGCAGCTTGTGGTAGCGGTCGTAGCGGCGGTTGGCGTTCTCGATGGCGTTGAAACGCGGATCCAGCGCGATGCGTATCTGCGCCTCCTCGCCCTCGGCGTAGGGATCGGGCAGCGTCGCCTGGCTGGCCCCCACCGTGACCTCGGCCCCGAACGCCAGCAGAATCTCCGCCTCGCGTCGCAGCTTGCTCGCCTCTGCCTCAGAATCCATCTCGGTGTGCAGCGCCTCGGCTTTGCGCAGGCAGCGGTCGCGTTGCGTCTGGAGCAAGCGGCGCAGGTCGCCCTTGGCCTGCTCCAGCTCCACGCGCCACTCGGCCCCCGCGAAGAAGAGATCGAGCGCGTCGTTGACGCTGGCGACGGCGCGCAGCTCATCCTCCGGCGGATACTGGCGCGGCTCATAGACCGCCAGCGCGACGGGCCGCGCAGGCGAGTCCGCCGTAGCGGGCGACATCACCAGCGTGGGCCGCCAGTCGCGGCTTACGTTCAAATGCGCCAGCGCGCGCGCCTCGCGGGCCGCCGTCTCCCACTGCTCCCACGGC
>DATBTW010000178.1:0-9149 GCA_036559055.1 Ktedonobacterales bacterium | reverse complement strand
CCGAACGCGCGGGAGACGCGCGCATCGCGCTGGCAGAGGCGCAGCGGCAGAATGGCGCCATCGATCGCGCCGCCAGCAGCTACGAGCGCGCCATCACCCTCTACAAGCAGGCCAACGCCGCTAAACGTGAGGCCGCCGCGACGCTGGCGCTAGGCCACATCGAGCGCCAGCGCGGACGCATCGACGCCGCCTGGCAGCACTACTACCTCGCCCTGCGACTCTTCGAGAAGGAGCAGGATGCGCGCGGGCAGTCCAATGCCTCGCTGGCGCTGGGCCACATCGAACGCCAGCGCGGACGGTACGAGCGCGCGGCGGAATACTACGGCAAGGCGCGCAGCCTGGCCCACGACGCCCGCGATCACGTCGCCGAGGCCGACGCCGCGCGTGGCGAAGGCGAGATGCTGACGGCAGGCAGCGACTATCCCGCCGCCGAGAGCGCTCTCCAGCGCGCGCTGAAGCTCTATCAGCAGGGGCGTGATCAATTTGGCGAGGTCGATACCCTCGTCAGCCTCGGACGCCTCCAGCTCGATAGCGCCCAGAGCGAGGCCGCTGCGACCAGCTTCGGCCAGGCCATCGCACAGGCCAGCCCGGTGGAATACCAGCTGGGCGAGGCCGATGGCGTGCTGGGGCTGGCGGAGGTCGCGCTGAAGTCTGGACGGCTCGATCAGGCGCTCGCCAGCGCCGTGAAGGCTGGCTCGACCTACAGCGAGACCAGCAGCGCGCTGGGCGGCGCCGAAGTCAATCGCGTGCTGGGCGAGATCAATTTGCGACGTGGGCAGTTGCTCCAGTCCGGGACGAGCTTCGAGCGCGCCATGCGGGCCTATCGCACACTGCGCGCACAAGTCCCCTATACCCGCGCGATGCTCGGCGCTGGTGAGGCCAATCGGCGACGCGGCATGACCGCCAGAGCGGAGGACTACTTCACCGAGGCGCAGGCGCTGGCTGGCGACATCACGCAGCCCCTGCTGGAGGGCGTTTCGCTGCTGGGGCTGGGGCGCATCGCACGCGCGCGTGGCCGCGCCGAGATCGCCGACCCAATGCTGGGCCAGGCGAAGAAACGGTTCGAGGCGCAGAAGGGCCACGCGCTCATCGCCCATGTCCTGCTGGAGCAGGCGCGGCTGGCGCTGACCGCTGGGCGAGTGGACGACGCCCACCATCTGACCCAACAGGCCATCAAGCAGGCGCGCAAAGCCGCCACGACGACGGGCGAGCGAAGTCCAGAGGCGCTGGCGAATGCGGTGTGGGCGTCGATCTCCATCACCCTGGGACAATTCGGGCAGGCGCGGGCGCACGCGCACGAGGCGGCGCATCTGGCCGAGGAGGAGGCCGATGAGCAGGCGCTGGTCGAGGCAACCCTGATCGCCGCCGAGGTCGAACTGCTCTCCGAGAATCTGCAGTCCGCCGTCAACGCCTACAACTATGCCCAGGGCGTGGCGCAAGCGCACGAGGCGACCGTAGCCGATGCGCTCACAAGCGTCGGGCTGGGGCGCATCCTGCTGCGCCGCGAGCTGTGGGAGGAAGCGGCGGTAGCCTTCCAGGAAGCGCTCCCGCGCCTGCGCACCGCCGAAGATGTAGCGGCGCAGGGGCTGGCGCTGATCAGCCTGGGTGAGGCGCGCCGCAATATGGGCGACAACGCTGGCGCACTCGCTGCGTGCGCTGAGGCTGTGCGGCTGGCCCACGACTGCGGCGCCCCGCTGATGGAGGCAGAGGCGCTGGCGGGTGAGGCGCGCGCCATGCTGGGCGGCCCAGAACTGGAAACGGTGGTTGGCAAGTATCAGCAAGCGCTGGCGCTGGTCGGGCGCGTCGGAGACTCGATCGCCGATCTGGGCGACCGCGCCGCCTACTTCGATGGCTACGTGGCGCTCTACGCCGAAGCCATCTTCGCCAGCGCCCGCAATCGCGCGGAAGATGCCGTCAACGCCATCACTGCGGCGCTCGCGACGCATGCTACGCGCCCCGGACGCCAGACGGCAGCGCATCGGCTGGACGAATTCGCCCGCTCCCTCCCAACCAGCGGCCAGAATCTGGAGCGCGAGGAGCAAGATCGCAACAAGCAAGTCATCGCCCTGCTCGAATCCGCCCGCAAGGCGCTGGCGCGCTAGGCGCTGGCCTTCGCGCGCGGGGCGCGAACACGCGGCGCAGGAGTCGGCGCGCTGGCTGCGGCTGGTGTTGGCGCGGCCTGCGCTGCGGCGGCGCTACGCTCGCCTTTCGTCCTGTTAGTCCGACGCGCGGCGCTGTGGCTGACGGTCGCGCTGGGCGCGCGGCGCGGCGTCTCGCCCGCCTCGATACCGATCAGAAAGCAATTGGGCAGCATAGCGGTATTCGGCTTCACGCGGAGCTTCGGAGGTAGCGTCACAGTCGGCGCCGCCGCTTTCGTGGAGGGGCGTTTGCGCGCCGCAGCCTGAGCGGCGCGGGTCATCTCCGCCTGATAGGCATCCACCTGCGTGGGATGCGCCTCACAGACGGTCGCGCGCCAGCCCGTGCGCTCTGCGTAGCGGTCGATGGCGTTGGCGATCTTTTCGACGAGTGGACGGCGCGCATCATCGTCAAACCAGAGCAAACCTTCGGCGATCATGGGCATGTTCCTGTGGTGTGTGGGAGGAGATGTTGATAGGGTCGCTTAAACATTTGTTCTATATCATAGTGTACAATGCGGAATCCTGCGTGGTCAAGCCGCACAGGATGGACGTTCAAATCATGCGAGCGGCGCTAAGGTAGAGAGGGGGTAGCAGGGCGGCAGGCGAACCGCCGCCCTCAGCGTGCACCGTGGCGCCGTCTACGTCAGTCGAGGCACGAGGTCAAGGTTTCCCGCCCCCGCCTCCGCCTCCGCCTCCACCGGGAACGGGGCTGCCCGGCGGTAACGGCGGATTGCCACCACCTCCGCCGCCGCCGTTACCTCCGCCGCCACCGTTTCCTCCGCCCGGCGCAGGCGTGGGCGCTGCGGGCGCGCAGTAGTTCCACGGATTGTTGTTGTCATTGGTGAAGCAGGGTGTGAAGTTGGTTCCTGTACTCCCGATATTGTTCGGAGGCAGCGCCCCAGCCAGGAACCAGTCGGTCGTCGTGAGGTTGTTCGAGGTCCACTGGGCGCGCTGCAAACCTGTGGGAACGGGGAAATCGCGCTTGGGCAGATTATCGCGCTGCTCAGCGTAGAGCATGGTGCGATACCAGGTCGGCGCCGCGCCCGTGATACCGTCGATGCGATGCATGGGCGTGTGATCGTTATTGCCAGCCCACACGGCCATCGTGTAGTCCATCGTGTAGCCGACGGTCCAGTCGTCGGTGAAGTCCTGGGCCGTGCCGGTCTTCACAGCGGCGGGCCAGGCGTTCTTGCTGTAGCCGTGGGCGGCATAGATGGCGCCGCACTCCTTCGAGCCGATGGGGCCTTGACGCGACGAGGTGTAGTAGCCGGGCAGATCCGGGCTGGTGAGCGGGTCGAGGTAGAGTGGCGAGCACAGGCCAAACTCTGTGCGCGCGCCGTTGTCCTCCAGCACGTTCGTCGTCATGTAGGTCGCCTGGGGCGAGAGCACCTGCACCGGGCGCGGCTGCTGATAGGTGAAGAGCGTATTGCCCAGGCTATCAGAGATGCGGTCGATGGCGTGCAGCGGGATGAACTGCCCGTAATTCGCCAGCACGGTGTACATCTGCGCCATGTCGAATGGCGTCACGTCCAGCGTGCCGAGCACCGACGACAGGCCCCACGTCCCCAGATAGTCGCTGGGATACAGGCCCATGCGGGTCGCGTTGCGCTTCACATCCTCGATGCCCGCATATTGCATCACCTTGATGGCGGGGATGTTCAGCGAGTTTTGCAGGGCATCGCGCAGGGTGATCTCCCCGGAGAAGTGCGGCGAGCCGATGTAGAAGTCGAGCGGCTTGTAGGGCTTGTTCGTGCCAGCGTCCCAGAAGACTGTCGGGGTGTCGGCGATGGTCATCGCCGGGAACCAGCCCTTCTCGAACGCGGTGGTGTAGACAATCGGCTTGAACGACGAACCCGCGCTGCGCTGGCCCTGCGTCGCCACGTTGAACTGGCCGTTGATCCTGGTGCTGTAGTAGTCCACGCTGCCCAGCATGATCTTGATCGCGCCGGTGCTTTGCTGCGCCAGGATGCCCGCCGTATTCGTGACATTGTCATTGCGGATCAGGCCACCTCCGCCGAAGTCGTCGTGGTCGTTGCCGTAGAGGTGCTTCTCCATCGCCTGCTGCGAGTAGTTCTGCAGGTCGAGGTCGAGCGTGGTGTAGACATTCAGACCGCTGCGTGAGAGCGACACCTGGCCCGCCACAACCATATTGGTGAGCTGCTCGATCACGTAATCCGTGAAGGCTGGCGCGAGGCTCTTCATGCCATAGTGGAACTTGGCAAAGAAGTTCGGCTGGCCCGCCTCCGCCAGCGCCGCTGTGGCCTGCGCCTGCGTGATGTAGCCGTACTTCACCATGTCGCCGAGCACCTCGGCCTGGCGCGCGTGCGCGGAGGAGAAGTGCGCGATGGGATCATTGGTGTTGGGGTTCTGCGGCACGCCCGCCAGGATCGACGCCTGCGCCAGATCGAGCTGCTGTGCAGCGGTCACGCCCGTGCGCGGATCATCGGAGTAGCCAAAGTAAATCTGCGCGGCGGAGTCGATGCCATATGCCTCGTGCCCATAGCCGATTGAGTTCAGATACATCTGGAGAATTTGCTGTTTCGAGTACGTGCCCGTCTCGGTCATGCCGACGGCCAGCACCGCCTCTTTCAGCTTGCGGGTATAGGTCTCGTTGCCGCCCAGAATATTGAGCTTGAGCAACTGCTGGGTGATGGTACTCGCGCCCTGCGAGATGCTGCCGCTGGAGTAGTTAGCTTGCGCGGCGCGCAGGATCGACGTGGGGTCGATACCCGGATTCGTCCAGAAGGTGTGGTCTTCGACGGCAATTGTGGCGTTGACAATGTCGATCGGCGCCTGCGAGAGCAGGATGCTATGCTGCGAGCCAAAGTTATCGCGCTGGTAGAGCAAAACGCCCTTGCTGTCGTAGATGCGCAGACTATCGCGGCTCGACACCGTGCGGCTGAGCGCGGCGATGGGCGCCTCTTCGGTGGAGTAGTATGCCGCC
This sequence comes from Ktedonobacterales bacterium, assembly GCA_036559055.1. Taxonomy (GTDB): domain Bacteria; phylum Chloroflexota; class Ktedonobacteria; order Ktedonobacterales; family JADMIN01; genus JAKAIY01. The sequence goes on along the minus strand of DATBTW010000178.1, from coordinate 4,067 downwards.
GCCGCGCTGATGGAGGTCGCCAGCGTGCCAAAGGTGAGCAGCAGCAGCGCTACCACCGTCGCCCAGGTGGCGCGCGTCAGGGTCGCCGATTTGGCGGCAGCGCGGGCTCGCGACGCGCGGCGCACATACAGCGTGTAGCGCAGGCGGCGGCGATTCGTGCGCCGCTGGTTGGCGGCGACCTGCGGCGAGACCATCGGCGTGAACGTCGGGCGATACGGCTCGACTGGCTCCGCTGGCTCCGCGACCTGATCTGCCATCTCGCCATCGTCCGAGCCATCATCCGACGTATCGACTGGTTGCGTGACCTGCGAGGAGGGCGAAGGCTGGGCTGGTTGCGCGGGCTGCGATGGGCGACCGGCCGCGATGTCAGCCGCGCTGGTCATCTCTTCGGTCGGCGTATCGTCGAAATGAGGCAGCAGAGGTTCGTCTGAGCCGCGCGCAGTCGTCGGCGGCTGGCCCGCGCCCGACGCATCGCTGCCATCAGAGAAGCCTTGCTCAGACGAATCTTGCTCAGACGAGCCTTGCTCAGACGAATCTTGCTCAGACGAATCTTGCTGATCGGGGGTGTTCGCGGCGCTGCTCTCTGGGGTGTCCTGTTCAGATGCGTCGTGCGGCAAGTCCTCAGGCGTTGGCGTATTTCCTGGCGTATCCAACGACGATCCTCCATGATGACGAGAGACGCTTGGCACGCAGTAGCCCTTGCTCGCAGCCTCTGCTTGACAGCCTGGCGCTCCACTGGATAGACTGCGCACATATGCGCTCTATTTCAGGAGTCATGAGCGTTCGACGCTCTCTCTGCTCAGGTATTCGCTCATCCGGTACAACGGCTGAACGGTGTTAGAAGTCGCAGCGCACGTCCAAACGGACGCTTAGGAGACGCTGAGGAACAGGCCCCAGCAAACCAGGCGACCACATGCGTAGGGACACGCTGTCGCCCCCGCTTCGCGCGCGACGGCGCCCATGCTCAGGAGCGAGATCAGCTATGCCACACAGCGCCGATATCGATGCGCCACTCAGCGCGAGCGACCCTCATACTACCACGCGGCGAGCCGCACGCACCCGATTCGCGCCCAGCCCTACAGGGTTTCAGCACATCGGCGGGTATCGCACGGCTCTCTTTAGCTGGCTGCTGGCGCGCCACACGGGCGGTCAGTTTCTGCTCCGCATCGAAGATACGGATACCGCACGCACCGTGCCAGGGGCGGTCGAGGCCGTCATCGAGGGCTTCAAGTGGCTGGGGCTGGAGATCGATGAGGGGCCCGAGGTTGGTGGCCCCTACGGCCCGTACTTCCAGACGCAGCGGCGTGATCTCTATCTCGCTTACGCCGAGCGGCTCATCGAGGGCGGCCACGCTTACCGCTGCTTCTGCTCGCCAGAGCGCCTGCAGCGCGTACGCGAGGAGCAGCGCGCCCGTGGCGAGCCGCCGCGCTACGACCGCCACTGCCGCTACCTGGCGCCCAAAGACATCGCCGCGCGCCTGGCCGAGGGCCAGGGCTACACCGTGCGCCTGGCCTCGCCGACCGCTGGCAAGACGGTGGTGAACGATGCGCTGCGCACACAGATCGTCTTCGAGAATGCCAGCCTGGATGACGCCGTGCTGCTGAAGTCCAACGGCTTCCCCACCTATCACCTGGCCAACGTCATCGACGACCATCTGATGGAGATCACGCATGTGCTGCGCGCTGAGGAGTGGATTCCCAGCGCGCCGCTGCACGCCATCACCTATCAGGCGCTCGGCTGGGAGCCGCCCATCTTCGCCCATGTCCCCGATGTGCTGGCCACGCAGGGCGGCAAGAAGCTCAGCAAGCGCTTCGGCGCGCTGCCCCTGCTGGAGTATCGCGACCGAGGCTATCTGCCGCAGGCCATCGTCAACTATATGGCGCTGCTCGGCTGGTCCTACGATGATAAGTCGAATGTGCTCGCGCGCGCGCAGTTAGTCGCGGCCTTCGATCTCGACCGCGTCGGCGTGGCGCCCGCGCGCTACGACGACGACCGGCTGCTGTGGTTCAACGGCTACTACATTCGCCAACTCTCGCCAGAGGAGCTGACCGAGCAGGCGCTGCCCTTCATGGAGCGCAGCGAGGCTGCGGGCGGCCTGCCCGATAGCGTGGCGCGTCCGCTGGACAAAGCCTACACTGGGCGCGTGCTGCATCTGGAGCAGGAGCGCATGAAGACACTGGCCGACGCGCCCGCTATGACATCCTTCTTCTTCGAGCAAGTTCTGCGCTACGAGCCACAGACCCTGATCGCCAAGAACATGGACGCCGCCCGCACGCTGGATGGCTTGCGCCGCTCACAGGACACACTCAACGCGCTCGCCGACTGGCAGGCAGAGGAGATGGAGGCGCGCCTGCGCGAGCTGGTGGCGGAGTTGGGTCTCAAGCCGGTGCAGCTTTTCACCAGCCTGCGCGTCGCCGTGACCGGACGCACCGTCTCGCCACCGCTCTTCGAGACGATGGAGACGCTGGGCCGCGACGTGTCGATGCGGCGCATCGAGCAGGCCATCGAGGCGCTCGCCTCACACGCGGGATAGCAGACGAGCGACGCCGCTTCGCTGGCTCGTGCGTTGTACTGAATGGGCAGCGAAGTTGCGTCAGCGCGACGGAGCGGCTAGAATTGGGGGCGACCCTGATAGCGCGCTGGTTGCGCTGTACGTCGGCGTCCACTGTCTGCTAGGGGTCAGAGTCATCCTGGGTCATCCTGTGAGCGCTATCTCGTCCGGGGAGGTCGTGTTGAAGGTTCTCGTCGCTGGGGGAGCAGGTTTCATTGGCTCCCATTTGTGCGCGCGGCTGCTGCGCGAAGGCCATAGCGTCGTCTGCGTCGACAATCTGCTGACCGGCGCCGAGCGCAACATCGCGCCCCTGCGCCAGCCGCCGACCACGCCATCGACCACGCCATCGACCGAGGCTTCGACCACTGTCCCGGACGCCCGCTTCACCTTCGTGCAGCGCGACGTCACCGAACCGCTCGATGTGGCGCGCGACCTGGAGGGCTTCCGACCGGAGGCGATCTTCCAGTTGGCCAGCCCCGCCAGCCCGGTGGGCTACTGGAACTTCCCCTTCGAGACGATTCGCGTCAACACCATCGGCACGACCCAGCTGCTGGAGCTGGCGCAGACCTGTGGCGCGCGGCTGCTGACCGCCTCGACCTCCGAATCCTATGGCGATCCGCTCGTGCATCCGCAGCGCGAGGACTACTACGGCAACGTCAACCCCATCGGCGTGCGCGCCTGTTACGACGAGAGCAAGCGGCTGGGCGAGACGATCACGATGGAGTATGTGCGGCGCAAAGGCGTCGATGCGCGCATCGTGCGCATCTTCAACACCTACGGCCCCCACAGCCAACTCAACGATGGCCGCATGATCCCCAACTTCATCACCCAGGCGCTCGCGCACCGTCCGGTGACCATCCACGGCGCCGGCGCGCAGACGCGCAGCATCTGCTATGTGGAGGATCTGGTGGAAGGCTTGCTGCGCGCGCTCTTCACCGAGCGGACGACGGGCGAGGTCTACAACCTGGGCAACCCCGAGGAGCACAGCATCAAGGAGTGGGCGCAGCGCATCATCGCGCTGTGCGACTCGCCCTCCGAACTGGTCTTCGAGCCCAAGCGCGAGGATGACCCGGAGCGCCGTCGCCCCAACATCGACAAGGCCCGCACGCAGTTGGGCTGGGAGCCGCGGGTGGCGCCCGAGGAGGGGTTGACCCGCACCATCGCCTGGTTCCGCGATGAGATGGAGCGCGAGGGGCTATGTCTGCCAGCGCGCGCCGGATAGCCAGCCCGCGCGCCGCCATCACGCTGGATGGCTCCGCGCGCGGACTGCTCTACCTGCTGCCACTGGCGGTCGCATTCGGCTCGCTCGCCCCGCTGGGCGTGGGCAGCCTGCGCGCTGGCGTCACCGACCTGATCGTAGCGGCGCAGGTGGCGCTGGGCGTCGTGTGGCTGTGGCGCTCGCCCGGCGCCCGCGCCGACCTGGCGCATCCCGTGGCGTGGGCGCAGCGCCTGTGGCGCTCGGAGCCACAGGCGCTGGCGTTGCTGCTGGCGCTGGCCGCCTACCTCGCCGTCATCG
>DATBTW010000177.1:0-23829 GCA_036559055.1 Ktedonobacterales bacterium | reverse complement strand
CCATGCCCCATCAGCAGCGTGCCGCCGTGAGGCAGATGATCGTAGTTCGTCTTCTCCGTGCGAGTCTCACGTAGTGGCGCGGTTGCCTTCCCACGCAGTGAAGGAATCAGCGCCACGAGGTCAAGTACCTGATCGCCACGCAGAGTGACGTTGTAGTACGTCTCGCCGCCGTCCTGATGTGTCCACAGCGAACTGACGACGCCAACATTAAGCAGCAGCGTCTGAACCTTGCGTGCGAGTGTGCGTGACTTGCTGGTGTATTTGAAGGTGTTGTAGCCTGCGGCATTGCCTCGCAACGTGCCGTCGCCCCAGAACAGTCCTTCCAGGAAGGCAAGCACATCTTCGCGGGCGCTTGCCAATACACAGGCAGGCACGGACTTGTTCCCAGAACCGCGCTCCAGGCCAAGTTCACCGCGCAGCCAGACCGAGAGCGCTCGCGAGCTGATGGAGACATTGTAATTGTACCCGTCACTCTTGCGGTGGGGAACCGCCTCCAGGCCAAACTGATCGCGCGCAATCGCGACATAGCGCTCGATCAGCGTGAGCGACTGGTTCGAGAACCAGGTTTCATAGGTGGTGATACTGCCTTCGGCGACGAGCAACCCGAGCCAGTAGGCCAGGTCGGGCGTCATCTGGCGCGGCTGCTTCGGCAGGGGGAAGGCGCTGTCAGGCAGCGTTGCGCTCTGGCCGAAGACCTCACTGCCACGCGCCAGCGCGATGTAGTCATCTGGCTCCAGTTCGCCAATCTTCTTCCAGGCCGCTTCGCCGCCTGGCTGAAGGGTCAGCAGCGGATGATTCGCAGTGCCGCGAATCGAGTAGCCGAGCGCCGTCTCGACCTCGTAGATCGGCTGGAATCCGCCGCTATAGAACTGGCTAGCGCGTTCTGGGCCTTCGACACCGAGAATGGTCGCATCGAAGGGAACGAATTCATCCTCGCGCGGTTTGTGCTCCAGCGAGAGGAAGAGATCTTCCATCGTGCGCAGGCCTTCGCTGGTCAATACCAGCGTGTCGCCGGTGACGCATTTCGGGTCAGACGGGGCGAAGGTGCCGATGCCCAGGCGATGCTTCTCGCTGAAGGCGATGCGCTTGACTGGCACGCGCTCGATCTCGCCCTTGAAATCGTGCTCGACCATCCAGCGGCACTTCGGGCAGAGTTCGCCTTCGATGTAGAGGCCATACTCCTTCTCGATGTCGGCGCGCATCTCCTCGGGGATGAGGTGCAGCGGCTCCTCATGCATCGGGCAATCGCGGATGGCGTAGGCGGCGCCCGCCTCCTCGCGCGCATACGCCTCCATCCCGCGCTTGAGCAGCGCGACGATGGTGGACTTGCCGCCGCCGACGGGACCCATCAGCAGCAGGATGCGCTTGCGCACTTCGAGGCGCTGGGCGGCGGAATGGAAGTATTCCACGATCTGGGCCAGCGGTTTCTCGATGCCGAAGATTTCCTCCGAGAAGAACTTGTAGCGCGGCTCACCCGCCTTGTTCGTATCGTTGCCTGCGGCCACAATCATGTTGTAGATGCGCTCGTGGGAGAGTTGCGCCACGATGGGGCGCTGGGTAGCAATCTCGAAGTACTGCGAGAACGTTCCCTCCCAGGTCAGGGAGCGCTCTCGCTCACGATACTCTTCTAGCCTCTTGACGATATCCATTGCCTGTCCTCCTGTGACGCTCAAAGCATGCCTGGCAGGTTGCGACTCTCCCCTGCGAGGGTAGGCGACCGATCTGCGCGCTGGCGTTGGCGCGAGCGGCAGACCGCGCGTGTCGTATTAGCTACCCAATGGCCTGGGTGGCGCCCTGGCCCATCTTACTCCGTCGCTGCGACGATGCGAGTCATTGCGAGATGCTGCGCTGCGCGCTGGCCAGCGCTCTGTCGAAGCGCGCGTATGGCGACGCGAAAGAAAGCGATCGGCGCAACATCATCGGCGCCTCGCCGTCTGGTGGCTGTCCGTCATGGGCAGCCAGGCGAAGAGATGTACCCTTAGGTCAGGCGCCATCGAAAGAAGACGCTACAGGCCTGTCCAGGCGTGCTCTGCGCGAGAGGCGCGCAGGTCGCTCATCCGCGTGCGGCCAGAGGTAAGGTCATCTATCGGCGCGTGTGGGGCGATGACCCCACCTCGGAAGCGCTTGCTTGGGTAATGCTCGCTGGTCGATGAATCGGAAACGGTACGCTCGTTGGCCTCGCTGGTTATTGGGAACACCAGCTCTCGTTCGCAATCGTTCGGACGAGTCTATGCCGAGTCCATGCTCGGACGCCGATCAGACGCTTGCCATTGCGAGCTGCCTCTGGCCGAGGTCTGGCCGAGGTCCTCAGCCGACCTTCATGGTCGGCCCGGCGTCTGCTGGCTGATGCGTTGGGCGCTGGGCGCTGCGTCGGCGGGCGACTACATCGCTCCCCCGCAGGACGAGCGGCTCCAGGGCCACACGGAGTCACAACCTTACAGTGACGACGCGCCTGGCCAGCCGCAGGCGCTGGCATGGGCGCACTCTCACGACCGTTCACCGCATACGGGAGGGAAAGCCAAAGGCTCGACTGGCGTCCGATGCGACGCCAGTGACAGTGATGTCGAGCGGATGAAGCTCTCCCAGAGGATCCCAGTCAGCGCCGGGAACGTCGGGAAAACGACGATCGCCCCGCCGCGCGGACCGCGAAGAGGCCAAACTTCATGTCCGTAGGCCTCCTCTCATCGCCGCCTACTCACGCGCCGACCCGCCAGGTTCCGTATGACCGTACAGGCAAGCCATGCGCGCAGCGTGCGCTGACACTCTCCGGCCGAGACTGCCAAACATTATGCAAAGAACTCAGCCGTATATGAGGGCCAGCATATCACAACTGCTGGAGACGGTACAAGTGGACAAACACCCCCATCGCGTGAGCGCCTGCGCTGCATTCTCTGCGCACTCTCCGGTTCACACGGCGCGCGAGGCGCCATCGGCTGATGGGCGCGGGCGTGCGCCCATCCCTGGCGACGCGCCGCGCCCGCCTACCTTGCGGCCTATCGCAATGCCTGTGCCGATTGCAACGCTCGCTGGCCTGTGCTCCAACTTGGCATTAACCCTCACCACCGAGAAAGCGTTCCAGCAGCGCCTCCACAGTGGCCACCTCAAATGGCTTGAGCAAGAGCGCATCGGCGTCTATATCTGCAATTGAGGCGCTTCCTCCCGCCGTCATCAGAATGATCGGCGTACGGTGGTGGTCGCGGCTCGCCTCCCGTCGCAGGGTCGCGATCAGTTCACGCCCCATCATCTTCGGCATCATCAGATCAGTGAAGATGAGCGCGGGATGATGCGCACGCGCTAGCTCGAGCGCCTCTTTGCCATGGATGGCGACCAGCGGCTTGTAGCCCGCGTCTTCCACAATGAAGGAGAGCGCCAGAGCGATCGGCTCCTCGTCCTCGGCGATCAGGATCAGTAGGGGCGCTGCGCTGTGAGCGGTGGGCGGCTTGCTCATAGCTGATTCTGTCCCTCACGCAGCGGGTCGCGCCAGCGGGAGCCATGTGCGCCGCCCAGTGCCTTCCACTCCTGCTCTTGTCCGATCCCCTCCAGCATGCCTGCGCCACTCTCCAACGGTGTCAGCACCTGAAACCCTTCGGGCGCATGAATGCGAAACTCACGGATGGCTGTGTCATGGTCGGAGAAGCGCAGCTTCGGAATGGAGAGGATGCGGTGCAGATAGCCCTGATATGGAACATGCTGCAGCAAGAGGACATTTTCGGCCAGCAGTGAGAGCGCGTCCGCTGATAGTTCCAGCGACGCCGCCACCACTTTATCCGTCTCTTTGAGCAGCAGTGCGGTCACGTTGCGACGTCGCAACGCCTGGAGCAGCGCCGCCAGGTAGTCCTCCAGGCGCTGCGGGTTGGGACTGTGCAGGATGGCGCGCTCCAGTTCGGCGACGCTATCAATAACGACCCGCTGTGCGCCCGTTTGGTCTATCGCGGCCAAGAGCTGATCGGCCAGGATGTCGGCGTTGATTTTGACTGGTGGTACTTCCAGAAACGTGAAGGAACTGTCCACTGTAAGCGCCTGGACGAAGTCGTGGCTCATCGCAAAGGATTGGCAGACCTGGAGCAGTTGGGCGCGACTCTCGCGGAAGCCCAGATAGACGACGTGTTCTCCGGCCCGACACCCCGCCAGCGAGAAATTGAGCGCCAGCACCGTTTTGCCTGTTCCCAGGCTCCCCGCCAGCAGGCTGCATGTGCCGCGTGGAACGCCGCCGCGGAGCATGGTGTCGAATTCGGGCAAGTCGAACGACGCGCGCTCCGCTAGGCCGCGCTGCCCGACCTCCACGCGCTCCTGCGACGACGCCCGTGCGTTCTCCTCTGCATCCGCCATGATGCGTTCCTCGAGTTGGGGATAGACCGTGGCGCCCGCGCTATCCAGTGTCAGGGAGTGCAGACCTGGCATGGCGGGCGTGCCACGCGCCTTGATGACCTCGATACCGCGATATTGCCGCACTCCGCGCAGGATGTAGTGCAGCCCCAAGATCACATCGGCAGTGGTTGCCTCGGGAAAGAATACCGGGTCGCGGGGGTCGGTTTCGCTGGTCACGAGCGTGGTGACACCCAACGCATTGAGCGTCGTTCCGATCTCGTACAGGAATTGTCGCGCCTCCTGCGACGAGGAGTCCACACCGCGCAGCCCGCGGAAGCCATCCAGCAGCACGAGATTCGCCTTGACATGCCGAACCTCCGCAAAGATCGCTGCCGAGACAGCCTCCAGCCCTTGCGGTAACGTCTGCTGCATGCTGAGAAACTGCAGCGGGCCGCCAATGAGCGAGCGATCGAAAAAACTATACGAGGCCAGATGTTCGATCAGCTTGTTCGTCGGCTCCGAGAGCGCCGTCAGGATCAGCGCCGACTTGCCCGCCTTTGCTGCCGTGAAGACGATCTGGCTGGCGAGAGTCGTCTTGCCGCTGCCCGGCAGCCCCAGCATCAGCACCAGTGCCCCGCGTGGCAGCCCGCCACCCAGCACCTGGTCAAGGTTGGGAACGCCCGTTGACTCGAAACGTTCCTCGTACCCGGCGGAGACAGGCGCTATGTTGCTGATCACACCAGGCTCCTGTTGCGCCTGCCGACCGTGTGGTTTGTCTCCGCGGTTGTCCCGCGATTTTTGTGACATGTCAGCCCCTGCTACTCACTGAGTACGCGTGCCATCGGTAGCCCCTGCTGGGCTTTGCCCATCCCCTGATGCGCTCGCACGCTCGTTGGGCGTCGTCATAGCGGGCGGATCATCTGAGACGGCAAGCGCCAGTGGCAGTTCGAACCAGAAGGTCGAGCCTTCGCCCGTGGCGCTCTCAACGCCAACCCAACCATCGTGGCGCTCGATCAGCGTCCTGCAAATATGCAGGCCAAGTCCCAGCCCGATACCAGCCCCACTCTGCTGCTGGATGCCATCAACTTGATGAAAAGGTTCCCACGCCTGCGCCTGCATTTCTGGAGATAGTCCCGGCCCGTGATCCTGTACGGCTACCCGCGCCACCTGAGCGGTCATGGTGAGGGTGACGGCGACAGGCTGATCATCCGCCGAGTACTTTAAAGCGTTGGTCAGGTAATTTGCCACCACCTGCTCGATCCGATCCGCATCGAGTGCAACGATCACCGGGCGTCGCGGCGCTGCCAGCTTGATCTCCCGGTCAGGCCAGGTGAGACGCTGACCTTCGACTGCCTGCCGTACGACCGCGACCAAATCGGCAGGTTCGGCGTGCAGCTCCAGTCGCCCTGACTGCGTCCGGATCACATCCAGGATGTCTTCGATCAGGCGATTGAGCCGATTCGACTGTTCATCCGCACGCGCCAGCATCGCCTGTGCGCGTTGCAGTGAGCGCAGGGCGTCCGCTGGAAGCGCGACCGCCAAGAGCGCATGCAAGGCGCGTTCCGCGATCTGAACCCCTGCTTTGATGCTGGTGACAGGGGTGCGCAACTCATGCCCCGCGATGCCCAGGAACATATTCATACGGCGCGCTGTCTCTTGCGCCGCCAGCGCGCTAGCGCGCGCCTCCTCGCGCTCACTCAGCAAGCGGTCGCGTTCGATGACCAGCGCCACCAACTGCGCGACAGCTTCCGCAAGCGCCTGCTCTTGTTTGGTAAAGGTATGGCGCGAGTCGCCGAAGTCGAGCGCGAGTACGCCAACCAACTGCGCGCCTGCGCGCATCGGCGCCACCAGCGTCTGCGTGATGCCATAGAGATTGGGCCGCGCGCTGTAGGGCAGCTGGGTGAGATCGATAATCACCGCCTCTCCAGCCGCGAGTCGCGCCTGCACAGCGGGATCAGCCTGATCGTCGCCGTAGCGTCGTGGGCGCTCTTGATACTGCGTCCACCAGGCGCGTTCGGCCTCTGGCGCCATCCCCGCTACCGCCAGAGGTACCTGAAGGCGCGTCTCTGGCTCGATAGCGACGATGCCAACTCGCTGGCAGTCGAGCACGTCGCGAACCAGTCGCGCCAGCCGATAGGCGACAGGGGCGGCTGGCGATGCCAAGAGTGCGGGCGCATCGACTGTCTCCATCGCTGGTGGTTGGGTCTCGGCGTCACTACGCAGCTCCACGAGCGCGCTGGCCATCGCCAGCAACGCCGTGAGCGCTGCGTGCGTACGCCGCTCCAGGTGTCGTTGAGCGGTGACATCGCGTAAGACGCAGACCGCGCCGACGATGTCATCTGAGGCGTCGAGCATGGGCGCGCCCGAAACGCTCAGCTCGACATCCTGTCCGTCGGTCGTCTGCACCTGCAGATCCACAGCCTGCGCTCCGGTGATGATCTCGCCGCGCAGGACACGGCTCACTGGCCACTCCTCTGGTGGCAGTGGCTGGCCCAGGCTATCGCGTACCTGGCGATCGTTGATGGGCGTCTGCTGGACAACATACGTCGGTGGCGTGTCATAACCCAACAAGCGCTGGGCCGCGCCATTCATCTGTATGAGGCTGCCGCTACGGTCTAAGACGACCACGCCATCTGCAATCGCCTCGATGGTACTCTGCAACTGGCGCGCACGCTCGGCCGCCTCCTGGCGCGCTTGCTGCGACATCTCATGCAACTGCGCGCGCTCGATGGCCAGCGCGATGCGCTCCGCTAGGAGTTGCAAGAGATGTACCTCACGCGGGGTGAAGTGGTGCGGCTGAATTGTCGCGGTATGAATCACTCCGATGAGCCGATCATCGACGAGCAGCGGGACGCCCATCAGAGAACTCAGCCGCTCACGCAGAAACGGGTTAGCGACCGTTGCGGTGCGCAGATCATCAACGACGAGTGGTTGGCGAGTAGCGGCGATCCGCCCGGCAATGCCCTGCCCGATTGGCACGCGCACCTGGCCAGCGACTTCCTCTTCCGGCCCACGCGCCATGTGGATGGTGAGGGTGTCTCCTGACGCATCCGGCAACAGGATAGCCACATTATCCACCCGCAGAATCGTGGTCGTGCGCTCCAGCAACTCGCGCAGCAACGCATCCAGCGAGGATTGTGCAAGCACGACATCTGTTACCGCCTGAAGCGATTCCATCTCATAGGTGCGCTCGGCGACCTCACGGGCCAGCCGCTCATGCTCGGTGACATCGCGCAGGGTGCACTGGATGATATCGTTCCCGTCGCCCTGCGCGATCAGGCTTCCCACAAACTCCACCCAGCGCTCGTCGCCTGTCGCCGTGCGCAGCGCCAGCGCTTCGCGTCGCAGAACGGCCTGCCGCTGAAGCGTTTGCAACGCGTCGTTGGCCGCTTCGCGGTCGGCAAACAGCCCGACCTGCCACAGCCCTTGCCCCAGCAACTGCTCGGCGGGCTGCCCGATCATCTCCGCAGCCGCAGGGTTCGCCTCGCTGATGCGACCCGTGTGTGGATCGAGCATCAGCACGCCGTCCAGCGCATCTTCAAACAGGCGGCGGTAGCGCTGCTCCGAGATGCGCAGGCGCTCCTCCACGAACTGCCGCCGTGCGATCTCGACCTGTAGGGAGTGAGCCCGTTGCTCCAGTCGAGACATTGCCTGCAACCACTCATCAGGAATGGTCGGTTCGAGGGTGGGATCGTCTGGCATCACATACGCATGTTGCTGGCACACCGCTGCCAGGGCGCGCCAGCGGTCGCCGCCATCAAAGAGCCGCGCGGGATACGCGCACATGAGGGTAAAGCGCGGGCTCACTCCCCGCAGAAGCTCATTCCAGAGCGCTTCCAGGCGGATCGCTGCGGCGCTGTTCCCTTCCTGCCAGAGTTGCGCGACCATCTCTCCATAGATACGAAGGGGTCGGCCAGCCTTCGCGGCCTGCCGCAAGACACGCGTGACTGATTGCATGAAGCGCGCAGGATCGGGCGTCTCATTCACCATGAAGGTGGCGAGCATCTTGTCCGCATCCAGCGTTGCGTACATGCCAAGGCGGCGTAGCGTGAGCAGATCCAGCCCGCTCGACCGCAAATACGCCTGGAGCTTTCTGCGGTGTGAGGGCGTCGCGATGACGACACAGGCTTCACCTGCGGCCAGCCCGGCCTTAACATAGCGCTGAAGCGCAACCATGAGCATGTCGTCAGTCTCGTAGAAATGGACGACATGCTCTCCAATCGGTATATCGCCCATCGCTGTTTGAGCCTGTTGGGGGCGCTTGCGACTCTGATGCAACATGGAAACGCACTCCAATTGCTCTGACATCTGATACAAGCTCCGCCTGATGGGCTGGGGCCTGCGGCGGGCCAGATCTCGCCCCCGAATGAGGCACAGGCAAGTGGCCTCGACGACACTTCACCAACGCACGTAAACAAAGCCTGCATGGTCTTGGGGTCAGATCACGGGCCGCGCGATGCGCCATGTGGCGCGCCGGGTGACGTCGGTTCCCCACGGTTCAGAAAGGGCAACAGCCACGGTAGGTTCCGGCAGGGCGCTGGTCCTTCCGCGATCAGATTGAAGATCGAGTTGAGCGAGACTTGCCTTGTAGCATCTATCATACCGCGTTGCGCCACCTGCGGCGGGCGCCACTGATGAGCCATCTACGCGGGAGCATTAGCAAGGCGCATTCCAATCTCCTGGAGTCGCTTCTCTTGGAGGCGCTCCTGGATGGCGGCGCCTCTGGCGGCGGGTGGCCACAGCGTTGCAGCCATGCGCACGCAGCGCAAATGATGACGGCGTCAGGGTTGACAATCCGCCATGGCGCACTAGAAAATGTCATTGGACGTTCAGGGATGGGTATGCTACCATCGATAGGACGAGAACGGAACGAGACGAACGCATGCGCGGCGCTCAGTTCAGGGATGAGCCAGGGTCGCCACGAGACTCGCCGCATTCGCTGAGCGGTCTGGTCAGTCGGAGGATCCTTGCAGTGTAGCAGGAGAGCGCATATGTGGTTCCAACGTGTCATCTCATGGTTCCGAGCGCTCTTCTCCGCGCTCGGCGATGCGGACGAAGCGCCTGCCAATGGCGTCTATGGCATTGATGGCGACACGCGGCTCGACCCACTCGCGCCGATGAGCGAGCCAGAGTTCACTCGTCGGCAACTGCTCTATCCTCGCGATTCGCTGAAGTCCTTTGGCCTGGGCGCCGCGCAGGATACGCTGCCGCTCATGCCGACCAGCTACGAATCGCCCAAGACCATCCCGCTTATTCGCCTCTCGCCGCAGGTCGATCTGCGCTACGAGACGCCGTCGACCGCGCCGCTGCCCACACCGCCCGCCACCACGGCGCCGCTGATGAGCCGCGAGCCAGCGCAGCCCGCCAGCGAACCGCTCTCCGCCAGCCTCCAGCGCTTGAGCGACCTCCCTGATTCGCTCGATACCTTCGATCAGATCGGCGAGCTCGACGATATGACACGCCGCCTGCTGTTCCTGCGGCGGCTCGTGCGCCAGCGCGTCTATAACGAAGGCTTCGCGATGGACGCGACGCCAGAGCAATATCGGCGTAGCCTCGGCCTCGGCGACGACCACCCACGCGAGACTGGCAGCCAGAACTGACCCCAACCGCAGCCCACGAACGTCGGGACGCACATCCGCAGGGACGCGCCACCTGAGGAAAGGCGCGCGCTATGCCCTACTTCACCCATGATGGTCTCGAACTCTACTACGAGATCGAAGGGCAAGGTTTCCCTGTCGTGCTGCGCACCGGCGGCGGCGGCGATAGCGGCATGTTCCGCGAGGCAGGCTATGTGGACGGCCTCGACGGCTACCAACGCATCCTCTTCGATCATCGCGGGCGTGGCCGTAGCCAGAAGCCCACGCGCGTAGACGACTACGCCATCGAGCGGCACGTCGCGGATATCGTGGCGCTGCTCGACACGCTGGGCCTGCCCCTCGCCATCTACTGGGGCTACTCTGGCGGCGCCAGTGTAGGATTCGCACTGGCGGCGGCGAATCCCGAACGCATCGCCGCCTTCATCGCGACCGGCGTCATTGACGACCCGGACGCGGACGCGGACGAGGCGCGCGCCGAGACCATCGCCTACGCCGAGGCCGTTCGCGCGGGCGGGATGCAGTATCTGGTGGATGGCTATACCGCCGAGGCGCCGATGCTGCCGTGGTTTCGCGACCAGATGCTCGCCACCGACCCCAACGTCTTCGCCGATTCGCTGCTCGCCGGGCTGGCGTGGCCAGGGCCGTGGCCACTGCTCGCGCGCATCGCCTGCCCCACGCTGCTGCTGGTGGGCGAGCGCGAAGATCCCGGCGGCCTCAACCCGCGCGCCGCCGCCGAGATGCCACACGCCCGGTGCGTCACCTTCCCCGGACTGAACCACATCGAGGCGTTCGAGCGCAGCGACCTCGCGCTCCCGCATGTCCTCACCTTCCTGCGCGACCTGCGGCTAGGCTAGCCGCCGCGCGCCAGCCAGAGCGCCTGGGCCACGCTCCACGCCTGCGCCGGGCAGCCATCGGGGGTGAACGGCGCCGCGCCCCACGCGATCTCGCTGATGGAGCCGACGCCTGCCACGCGCAGATGCGCCTGGAGCGAGGCCAGCAGCCACGCGCGCGTGACCATCGCGTCTTCATCGAGGAAGGCGTGGGCGCGCGCCTGGGCGTAGGCGCCGAGCAGCCACGGCCACGCCGTTCCCTGGTGATAGGCGCCATCGCGACTGCGCTGGTCGCCGCCGTAGACCCCCTGGTAAGCGGGATCGCTGGGCGCGAGGGTGCGCAGCCCCAGCGGGACCAGCAACTCACGCTCGACCACCGCCAGCGCCGACTGCGCCTGCTGCGCGCTGGCCAGCTCTGGCGCCACCGCCAGCGCCAACACCTGATTGGGGCGCAGCGCGGCGTCCACCTGGCCGTAGTTTCCCGCCACGTCGATCACATCATAGAAATAGCCGCCTGCCGCATTCCAGAAGCGCGCGCCGAAGTTGGCCCGCGCCTCCGCCGCCAGCGAGGCGTAGGGGCTGGGGTCGCGCCCCAGGCGCTCGGCCCAGTCCGCCATCAGGCGCAGCGCGCGATACCACAGCGCGCAGATCTCCACCGGCTTGCCCCAGCGCGGCGTCACCACCCAGTCGCTCACCTTGGCGTCCATCCAGGTGAGCTGCTCGCCAGGGGCGCCCGCGCGCAGCAGGCCGTCGCTGGCGTCCACCCCGATGCCATAGCGTGTCCCGCGAATATGCCAGTCGATGCTGCTATCGAGCGCGGCGAATAGCTCGCGCAGCAGCGGCCAGTCCTGCGTCGTGGTGAGGTAGGCGTCGAGCGCGACAAAGAGCCAGAGCGTGGCGTCCACGGTGTTGTACTCCAGCGCGTCGCCCGCGTGGTCGGGGAAGCGATTGGGGATCATGCCCTGGCTCATGTAGGCGACGAAGCCGCGCAGCAGCCCGCGCGCCTCGGCCATGCGCCCGGTGGCCAGTGTCAGCCCGGGAAGCGCGATCATGGTGTCGCGCCCCCAATCGGTGAACCACGGATAGCCCGCGATGACCGTCACCTGCGGATCATCGCCGCCGCCCGGCTCCCCGGCGGGCGCGGGCCTGCGCGCCACGATGAACTGATCCGCCGCCAGCGTCAGCCGCTGCGCCAGCTCATCGGAGCGCGGGTGGATGTCGGCCAGCAAACGACGCTCGCGCTCGCGCTCGCGGGCCAGCGCCTGCCCCACCACCGATTCATGGTCGGCGCCGCCCGCCGTCGCGCCCGCAGGCAACGCGCCCGTCGCGTCGCCGACGCTCAGCACCAGGCTGGCCGTCTCGCCCGGCGCCAGCGTCACACTGAAGACGCCCGGCAGGTAGACATCCTCCACCGAGACCAGCCCGCGCGAGCGCTCCACCCGATGCTCGACCTGCCAGTACCACTCGCCGCTCTGCTCGAAGCGCGCCGCTGGCCCCGCCGTCATGCGGCAGATATCCGCCGCCGGGGTGGCGCGCGCTGTACACCAGCTTGGCCCGCTCTCCAGCGCGAACCGCCAGTCCGGATTGCCCTGCTGGCTGGCGTGGTGGTCGCGCCAGACCAGATACGGCTGCCAGCGCAGCGTGATCGGCGCGCGCGCCAGGCCAGACGCTTCGGGCGCGGCGACGAGGCGATACTGCACGAACGTGACGTTGGCGCCATGCTCCATCCACAGCCGCTTCTCCAGTGCCAGGCCATCCGCCAGATGGAAGCTGACGCAGGGGATCAGCCCCTCCAGCGCGAAGCCTGCCAGCCGCTCGAAGCCGCGCGGGTCGATGGTTCCGTCGCGGTATTCGTTGGTTCCCAGCGCGATCTGCTCGCCATCGGTGAGTGTCGCCTGCTCGTCTATCTTGGTGACGAGCGCCACCCGCTCCTGCGTGGCGCGCGGCGCGGCGATCAGGTAGCCGTGGTAGCAGCGCGTCGTGGCGCCCGCCAGCGTCCCCATCGCATAGCCGCCGATGCCATTGGTGACGAGCCACTCATGCGCGAGCGCGTCGTCGAGCGCGCCAAACGCAGCGGGCGTCAGCGCCAGCGTGGGCAGATCGATCGCATCGCTGCGCTGCTCATCCATCGGGATCGCGCTCCTCTCATCACGCTCACGGCTCTCATCGCTCGGCACGCCGCGCGTCATTGCACGCGGCGCAGCGGCATACGCTCCTTGCCTGACGCCAGTCGTATTGTATGCCGATCCGGCGCCGGGCTATCGACCTTGTCACTCCACTTCCTGCTCTGCTATGGTGAAACAGAATGAGGCGGGGCAGCAGGATGAGCAGGATGAGGCAGCGAGGAGACGGAGCCGGGGATGCCAGAAGAGGCGACCATCGCAGGGCAGGCGGCGCAGGATGACGTGGCCGAGGATGCGGCCAGGGATGCAGCCGTGACGAGCATCCCCATAGCCAGCGCTCCCGTGCGCCGTGGCGTCGCAGACGAGCTGTATGGCCCGCTACCCGTAGCGCGCTGGGCGCAGGCGCTGATGGAGACGCCGCCGTTTGCGCGGTTGGCGGGCGTCTCACTCTCCGACGTGCCGGGCGCGCTGCTCTTCCGGCGGCCTTTCCCGTCGCGGCTGGCGCACAGCCTGGGCGTGTATTATCTGGCGCGGCAGGCGCGCCCACGAGACCGCGCGCTGCATGCGGCGGCCCTGGCGCATGACCTGGGCCACGGCCCCTTCTCGCATCTGACCGAGCCGCTGATGATCGAGCGGTTGGGGGTCGATCACGAGCGGCGCAGCGTGGAGCTGCTACGGCAGACGCTCCAGCGGGCGCAGGGCGAGACGGCGCGGCTGCTGGCATGGCTGGACGCCGATGAGGTGGCGGCGCTGATGCTCGGCGGTGGCCCCGAGGGCCGTGGCGGCCTGCTCAACGGCGCGCTGGACTACGACAATATCGACAACGTGGCGCGCTTCCTGAACGCTTCGGGGCTGGGCGAGCCGAGCTATGATCCGCGCGCGCTGGCCCGCGAGTTGCGCCTGAGCGAGCCGCAGACGCCGAGCGCCCCATCGGTGGCGCTGACGGCCGATGGCGCGGGTCTGGCGCAGGCGTGGCTGGATGATCGTCGGCGCGTGTATGGCTATCTGTGCGCGGGCGAGCGCAATCTGGCCCTGCATGGCATGCTGCGCAAGGCGGTCGATCTGGCGGCAGAAGCCGGGATGATCGCGCCTGCCTTCTTCGACGCGACCGACGCCCAAGCGTTGCGCCTGCTGCGCGAGGGCGTCTCGCCTGGCGCCGCGACATTGGTTGATGCTGCGACGCGCGACCAGCTCTACGCGCGAGTGTGGGAGGCCAGCGCGCCCGCACAGGATGTTGCCCTCGCCGCGCTCTTCGCCGAGGGGCAGTCGCGGCTGGCGCTGGAGGAACGTGTGGCCCACGAGGCGGGGCTGGCGCCACACGAGGTCGTGCTGAATTACACCATCGCGCGTGGCGAGCGTGCGCTGCCGCCCATCCTCGCGCCGATGCCCGGCCGCGCCGCGCCCGTAGCCAGCGCGCCCAGCGCCAGCCCCGCCGCGCCAGCGCGCACGATCAGCCTGCTCGTCGCTCGCGCCGCCGGACGTGACTACGTGCGCCGCGCCCGCATGGCCGTCGAGCGTGCGCTGGGCAGGCTGAGCGCCTCCTAGCCCGCCCAGCGCGCGCAGGCACGAGAGGTTACGACACGCATCTATTCGAGGCGCGGCGTCACATCCAGATATATTCTTCGGCGATGGCGCCGTCCCTCCATTTTGCGACGGTCACCATGCGGCCACCGGATGCGAACTCCCCGACCACACATGTCCACTCGTCGGAGCCGAAACCGATCGGATGAGATGTGATCTGGATGGGGGCGCCGCCGGTAGATTCGATCATGGCCTTCATGGCGGCGATATGCGCCTCGATGCCTCTGGTGGGAGGCTGTCCGTTGACAACGACCAGCACGTCGTCGGTGTGGTAGTGGGCAAAGAGGCCATGCCAGTCAGCGCCATTCCATCCCTTGAAGTCGAGTTCGTCCATGCCTTTGAGGTTCTGCGTCACGTCGTCATTCGCCATGCGTAGGCTGCCTTTCTGAGCTTGTGGGAAAAGCTCCGCAATCTCGTTCGCACGTGCGTTGAACAACCGAAACCGGGTCATTGTACAATGTGATGTTAGCGCGTGACGAGACGTGTTGAAATCGCAGCGGCGCAGGAGCAGAGACCAGTCCCAAGCCAGCGGCGGCATGGTAGAATGCACCGACTGGCCTGTGGCGCGCAGGGCGCCGTGGGAGTGGAAAGTGAGCGGCAGATGGCCCCGACCCCGGCGCCATATCCGCTGGAAGCCACTGGCAGCCTGCCGCAACGCCTGCTCGACCTGCTCTTTCCGCCGCGCTGTGTCCACTGCGGGCGGATGGGCGAGCCGCTGTGCGCCGTCTGCCGCGCCAGCATCCAGTCGCCGCGCAGCCCGCGCTGCGTGCGCTGCGACCGCTCGCTGGGCGGCGCGCCGGGGCCACGCTGCGGGCAGTGCGTCGCGCTGGCCAGCCAGGGACGGCAGATCGCTCTACAGCGCATCATCGTCGCCGCCGACTACGGCGATGCGGCGCGCTCAGCCATCCGCGCGCTGAAGTTTCGGCGGCAGCGGCGTCTGGCGCAGCCACTCGGCTTGCTGCTCGTGGAGGCCATCCAGCGCGCCGACGCGCCAGCCGCCGATCTCATCATCCCGATGCCGCTGCACGCCGACCGTAGACGTGAACGTGGCTACAATCAGGCGGCGCTGCTGGCGCGACCAGTGGCTCGCGCGCTGCGGCTGCCACTGCGCGATGACGCCCTGACGCGGGTGCGCGCCACCCGCCCGCAGACGCATCTGCATCGCGACGCGCGGCACGCCAATGTCGCCGGGGCTTTCGCGCTGAGCGGGCCGACGGCGGAGCGGGCGCTCGCGGGCCAGCGCATCCTGCTGATCGACGATGTGACGACGACCGGCGCCACGCTGGAGGCCGCCGCCGAGGCGTTGCTGGCTGCACAACCCGCCGCGATCTATGCGGCTGCGGTGGCGCGCCCACCGCGCGACCTCTGGCCCGCTGGCGCCGAGCCGCCCGACCGTTAGCGCGCGTAGCATGCGCGGGGCGTGAAGAAATCGTGAGAGCCTGAGAGCATGGAGCAGGCGGTGAGCGAACAGATCATCGGCGCGCAGGGAACCATCGAGACGCTGACCGCGCTGCTGGCGGGGGCGCTGATCGTCGCGCTGCTGGCGCGCAGGCTGCGCTTCCCCTATACGCTGGCGCTGGCGCTGGTTGGGCTGGCGCTGGGCGCCCTCCATCTGCTGCCCGCCATCGAATTGCAGCCCTCGGTGACGCTCTTCGTCTTTCTGCCTGCGCTGCTCTTCGAGGGCGCGTGGAACATCGACATGCCCGCGCTGCTGGCCAACTGGTTCATCATCCTGCTGCTGGCGGTTCCAGGGCTGCTGGTCGCCGTGCTGATCGCCGCGCTGGCGCTGCACTTCGGCGCGGGCTTCTCGCCGATCGAGGCCGTGCTGCTCAGCGCCATCATCTCGCCAACCGACCCCATCGCCATCATCGCGCTGCTACGCCGACTCGGCCTCTCCTCGCGGCTGCGCGTCATCATCGAGGGCGAGAGCCTCTTCAACGATGGCATCGGCGCGGTCGCGTTCACCATCACCCTCTCCGTGCTGCTGAGCATGACCACTTCGCCCGCCAGCGCAGCGGTCGCCAGCCAGATTGGGCTGATCGCCTTCCAGAGCGCCTGGCTGCTGGTCGGCGGGCCGTTGCTGGGGCTGATCGTCGGCTACGTGGCCTCACGCGCGCTCGGCCACATCGAAGATTCGCTGATCGAGACCGCCGCGACATTCATCGTGGCCTATGGCGTCTATTTGATCGCCGACCTCATCCACACGTCCGGGCTGCTGGCCGTGGTGATGGCCGGGCTGATGCTGGGCAGCTATGGCCGCCGCGTCGGCATCTCGGAGTCGGCGCGCGAGTCGGTGGAGCACGTTTGGGACTTCACCAGCTTCCTCGTGACCTCGCTGCTTTTTCTGCTGCTGGGGGTACAGATTGGCGACTCGCTCTCAGCGCAGGCGCTCGCGCCGACGCTGTGGGCCACGCTGGGTGTGCTGGTGGGACGCGCGGTGATCGTCTACGGCACGCTGCTGCCCTACGACGCGGTGGCGCGCTGGTATCGCCAGCGCCATCAGGGCGAACCGGCGCGCGGGCGACCGGCGCCCATCCCACGCTCGTGGCGCCCGCTGATCGTGCTCTCTGGCCTGCGCGGCGCGCTCTCCATCGCCCTCGCGCTCAGCCTGCCTGCCAACCTGCCCGACCGCGCCCTGATCGCCAGCGTCGTCTATGGCGTCGTGCTGATCACGCTGGTGGGTCAGGGCGTCGGGCTGCGCGCGCTGCTGCCACGCTGGCCCGGCCTGCGCGACGGCCACGATGGCCACACTCCCGCCCCCGGCGCCACCAACCAGCCCTCTGCGCAGCCCACCTGAACGCCGGCAGCTTCCAGAGAGTCCTAGTCACTGGTATTGCACATAACGACTGTCATACCGTGTGAGCAGAAGCGCAGAACCTCAACGCGACGACGCGCAGGGACAATGCGCGTCAGCCGCGCCATCCGGCAGCCCCCTCTGGCGGAGCGACGCATCTGCGGATCGAAACAGAACGCCAACGCTAACACTCAAGCAGCAGACAGATCGGTAGGCGAGCGGGCCAGTAGAGCGCCCGCGCGCAATCACGGAGGCCTCCCTCATGCCAAAGGTTCGGGTGACACGCGGCGCCGCTGCCATCATCCTCGCAGCGGTCGTCACTATGATCATCCTGGCGATTGTGGTCGGTGTGCAGCAGCGCGAGGCGCCACGCCAGGTGGATCTCTCGACGTTGCTCTCTGACGTGCGAACCGATGTGGTGGCCCATCACATCGATACGCTGACCGTCGACAGTTCCACCCTCACCCTCGACCGTGGCGCTGGTAATGTCGTGCAGACGACAGTGGGGCAGAGCTTCTCACTGGCCGATGCGCTCAAGCGCGATTCTGGCATCCCCTACAATGATCCACACCTGCTGCGCGTCACCTACGCGCAGCCCAGCGCCTGGTCGTCGGTGGGCAACTACGTCATCTCGCTGCTGCTGATCTTCTCGGTCGTCGGCCTGCTGATCTACGTGATGCGGCGTGGCCAGGGCGGCGCCAACCCGGCGATGACTTTCGGCAAGAGCCGCGCGCGGATGTTCACCGAGGACAAGCCCTCCACCACGTTCGCCGATGTGGAGGGCGTGGATGAGGCCAAGCAGGAGCTGCAGGAGATCGTCGAGTTCCTCAAGTTCCCGCAGAAATTCGCCGCTGTCGGCGCGCGCATCCCCAAGGGCGTGCTGCTGGTGGGGCCGCCAGGAACGGGTAAGACGCTCATCTCGCGCGCGGTGGCGGGCGAGGCTGGCGTGCCATTCTTCAGCATCAGCGGCTCGGAGTTTGTCGAGATGTTCGTCGGTGTGGGCGCCAGCCGCATGCGCGACCTCTTCGAGCAGGCCAAGAAGGCAGCGCCGTGCATCGTCTTCGTGGATGAGATCGACGCGGTGGGGCGCCAGCGTGGCGCGGGCTTTGGCGGCTCGCACGACGAGCGCGAGCAGACCCTCAACCAGATGCTCGTGGAGATGGATGGCTTCGATTCGCATACCAATGTGATTGTCATGGCGGCGACCAATCGCCCCGATGTGCTCGATCCCGCGCTGCTGCGCCCTGGCCGCTTCGACCGCCAGGTGACGCTGGATCGCCCCGACATTCGCGGGCGCGTCTCGATCTTACGGGTGCATGCACACAACAAGCCGCTGGCGACCGAGGTCGATCTGGAGATCATCGGGCGACAGACGGCGGGCTTCTCTGGCGCCGACCTGCAAAACCTGCTGAATGAGGCCGCCATCCTGACAGCGCGCTACAACGAGCAGACCATCAGCATGTCGACGCTGGAGGAGGCGATGGATCGCGTGGTGGCGGGGCCAGCGCGCAAGAGTCGCGTCATCAGCGAGCGCGAGAAGGCCATCACCGCGTATCACGAGGTGGGGCATGCGTTGGTGGCGCATCTGCTGCCCAAGGTTGATCCCGTGCATAAGGTCTCGATCATCTCTCGCGGCCAGATGGGCGGCTACACGCGACTCGTCTCGGATGAAGATCGCTCGCTGTGGTCGAAGTCGCAGTTCCGCGAGTTCCTGGCGTTCGCGCTGGGCGGGCATGCCGCCGAGAAGATCACCTTTGGTGAGGTGACGACGGGCGCCTCGAATGACATCGAGCGCGTCACCTCCATCGCGCGCAAGATGGTGACGGACTACGGCATGAGCGAGCGGCTCGGCCCGGTGCAGTTGGGCAAGCGCGAGGGCAATGGCTACCTGGGCGCCGATGGCGCTGAGTCGCGCAACTACAGCGAGGAGACGGCGCGCGAGATCGACGAGGAGGTGCGCGACATCGTGCTGCGCGCGCTCGATACCGCTGAGGGCCTGCTGCGCCAGCATCAGGAGCGTCTGGTGCTCATCAGCGAGCGGCTCATCAAGAAGGAGATTCTGGAGGGGCGCGAGTTCGCAGAGCTGTTTGCGATGCCGCTGCCAGAGGATAGCGAGCCGGCGACGCTGGCCGCGCTGGCGGGGGAGGAGAGCATGCCCCACGCCGCGCGCCCGACCACGCAGGTCATCAGCGACCACGGCCTGCCGCCGGGGCTGGGGGTCAACCTCAGCGCCGAGAACACGGCCCTGCCCGGCCAGCTCGGCGCGACGCTGGATCGCGCCGAGCCAGACGAGCAGCCCTAGCGTTCGACGATCCTGACATCTCCCTGCCGCCGCAGCGTTCCGATGTGAACGCTGCGGCGGTGCGCTGTTTCCGCGAGAATCGCGCCGCCGCGATGAGTTGCGGCGGCGCTGAACAACAGCATGGCGCCGATCTTGCCTTTTCCTCGATTTCGAGTGGCACAGCATGAGCCACGAGGAGAGGATGGGCAGAACATGCGACAGCTACACGCATCAGAGCAGGCGCCAGACCAGCGCTCGCCGGATGGCCAGGGACATGATGCCGCGCAGCGCGCGCAGATGACGGCGCGCGAGGCGGTGCGCTCGCCGTGGTTCGCGGCGCTGGCGCGGCTCGGATATGCCGCGAAAGGACTCGTCTACATCGTCATTGGCTGGCTGGCGCTGATGACCGCTGTGCGCGCGGGCGGCAAGACGACCGACCCCCAGGGCGCCATCACGACGATTTATCAGCAGCCCTTCGGCAAGGCGCTACTCATCATCATCGTCGTCGGCTTCATCGGCTATGCGCTGTGGCAGTTCGTGCGCGCGGCCTTCAACGCGGACGGCGAGGGTGATCCGAAGAAGGATACCGTCATGCGCATCGGCTTCGCCATCGTCGGCGTGACCTATCTCGGCTTCGCGCTGGCCGCGCTGCGGCTGCTGCTGCAAAACGCCGCGCCAAAAAGCTCCAACGCCAGCGCGCAGGACTGGACAGCGCGCCTGATGGCCGCGCCATTTGGCCAGTTCCTGGTGATTCTGCTGGGGGTGATCGTGCTGGGCGTGGCGGTCGCGCTGCTCTACGAAGCGTGGAAGCGGCGCTTCGAGCGCGAGTTCCCGGTCGGGCAGATGAATGAAGTCGAGCGCAAGATCATGCGGATCACGGGGCGCTATGGCATCGGCTCGCTGGGCGCCATCTTCATCATCACTGGAATCTTCCTGATCCAGGCGGCGGCGCATCACAACCCACAACAGGCGCAGGGCATCTCCGGCGCGCTGGCCACGCTGGCCGCGCAGCCATTTGGCCCGATCTTGCTGGGGCTGGTGGCGCTGGGATTGGTCGCCTACGGCCTCTTTGGCTGGGTTGAGGCGCGCTACCGCCGCATCGCCGCTTAGCCCTGAGCAACCTTACATACACGACCGCCCCTGCCGCGCTGCTCCATGAAGGTGGCGCGACAGGGGCGGTCATCCTTGCGTTGATCGCCTGGCAAGCAGGAGCCGGGCGTTAGCGCGCAGTCGCCAGCGCCGCCGTGCCTGCGGCCTGGCTGTGGGTGGCGATGACGCCCAGCGCATACGAGACGAAGGCGCCGACGAAGCCAACCGCCATCATCATCGAGGCGCTTTCTTGATAGCCGTTGGTCAGGAATAGCATGCCGCCGCCATAGGCCACGACGGCCAGCGCCAGCCCTGCCAGCGTCGCGGCGAGCGCGCCGATGTGGCGCTCCAGCAGGCTAAGCGTCAGCGCCGCCAGGCCGACCAGCAGGATCAGTGAGGCGACGATCATGTGCCACTGAATGGATGGCGTGTGCGCGGCAAACTGCATCGCGTCGATCTTCAAGTTAGCGGGAAAGGCGATGTAGAGGTTGACGGTCATCCCCAGCAGGAAGACCACCACCAGCAGCGCCAGATTCAGCCAGAGCGCGCCGCGCAGCGCGCGGACTCGCGGTGAGCGTGTCATAGAAATACCCTCTCTCGTCCAGCAGGTTGGGCCGTGCGCTGCGGCGAGCGTCCAGCCATCTCGCGCCGCCGCGCCTCGCATCAACCACAAATAGTCATGTTTGACTAATCAGATTCTATCAGATCGCCCGCAATTAGTCAAATGTGACTAATAGGCAGTTATGCGCAAGGTTGGGGAGATGCGAGGGGCGCGTGTGGTGAGATTGGAGGCGCTGCGAAAGAGGGGGCGCGGCGGGACGGAAGGAGACGCGGCCATCAATGGCCGGCGCACGGGACGGAGGGTATAAATGCCCCGCGCAGCGCGGGCAGGCGCGCTTCTGCGGCTTTCAAGCCGCCGTCGCGTGCTCCGGCCATTGATGGCCGAGAGCACATGAATGCCGAGCGCGCCTCCCTGTCGGCTATCCCTCCATCGGCGGCTCTGGCTCCAGCACCGGCACGATGGCCGGGCCAGCGCCATCCTCAGCCGCGTCCTCTGGTGTCTGTGGCTCCGGCTCAACCTCAGCCTGTGGCTCCAGCGGGATCGCGACTTGCTGCGCCGTGGGAGCGACCTCAGCAGCTCCCATATCGCCCTCGGCGAGGCCGAACGTGGGCAGGATGGGCGCCCCGGCGGCGGCCAGCGCGGCCTGCGACGTTCGCTTGCGGCGTCGCGGCCAGAGCATCGCCAGCGAGAGCGCCAGCGCTCCCAGCAGCAGCGCGGCGATCAATCCCATGCCCCACAGCGGCGGCAGGCTGGCCAGCGCGCAGGCGAAGGCCGAGCAGACTGGCTGGGTCGGCGTCGCGGGATCGATGGGCAGCGCCGTCACATTCGACGCGGGCGGAATCGGCGTCGGCGAGGGGCGTGGCCGTGGTGTAGGCAGCGGCGTCGGCGTCGGCTTGGGCTTCGCCACGACCTTGATGATTGCCTTCGGCAGCGGCTTCTTGCTGAAGACATGCACGGGCGGCGGTGGCGGCGGCGGGTTGGTCGGCATCGGCGCCGTCGCGCCTGTATAGCCTGCTGGCGTCGTCGGCCAGCCATTGCTCGCCTCGCCCGCGATCAGCTCGCCGCCGGGTGTGACGGCCCAGTCGGAAGACGTCGGCCCGAAGTATGGCCCGTATGGCGTAATCCAGACATAGTGGCCAACCCACAGATGGTTGAAGAGCGCTCCGACATAGGCATATGGCCCCACGGACGGATCTGGATCGAGCAGGACGGAGCCAATCGGATTGTTCGAGTAGGGATGCTTGAAATACTCTCCGCCGCCATCGCTGTACCCACTAAGCCAGACATTCAGAGGCACTCGCTCCTGCATGGTCCGCTGGATGCCTGAATTGCTCGTCACGTTGCCAGGATCCCAGACATGGATAATGGTGATGCTGCCCGGATTCGTCAGCGGATCGCCGTTCGCCTCCACGCCGGAGACGACCACCGAATGCTGGCCGTGATCCACGAAGACGCTGACCGGCTGGCCCGTCAGAATGATCGTACGGACGATCGCGATCGTCGCGTCCCAGGCGCTACCGGTATCCACCGCCATGTGATAGGAGCGGCCTGTCGCCATGGTCATTCCATAGGCCAGCGAGCGCGGATCGGTACCGAAGTCTTCGGAGATGTCCGCCGTCACGCCCGGCGTCCCGTTGGGTGCAATCCACGGCGCTGAACCCCACTCGCTAATGCTACTCGAACCGCTCAAGATGCCTGCTACCGTGCCCTGCGAGGTTGGCTTCCCAGGATTCAGGAAGTCGGCGATCAGCGCGACTGTAGCGATGCCGCACCAGTTGCCTTTACTCTGCGGCCAGCCAGCCGCCACCGAAGCGGCGGCCAAGTCGTTGTTATTCGGCCCAGGTGTTGGCGTCGCGGTCGGCGCAGGCGTTGGCGTATTGGTTGGCGTGGCTGTAGGCGACGGTGTATCGGTCGGCGTGGGTGTATCGGTCGCGGTGGGCGTGGCTGTGGGCGTATCGGTCGCGGTAGCCGTGTTGGTCGGCGTGTCCGTGGCCGTCAGCGCGGTCGCGGTGTTGGTTGGCGTATCGGTCGCCGCCAGCAGCAGATTGTCGGGGATGCCGTAGAAGGTCGAGCGCGGCGTCGCATGCGCCACCTGCCCGCCGATCAGCGCGCCGGGGATGACCGTCAGCGTCACCGCGCACAGCAAGGCCAGCAGGCGCGCGCGCATCGCCAGCGTCTCGAACATCCCTGTTGCGTTGCGCAATCCCGCGCGCTGACTCGCTCTCCGCACCCTGATGTGTCCCTGTCTTTCATGCCGCCGCCCCTGGCGCGCTGGTAGCACAGTCATCGATCGAGCCTGCTCTGGAGCATGGGGAGCATAGCAAGGGTTCCTATACATGTCAACGCTGCGCGCCACCGCCGCTGATTGCGCGTCACCACTTCGGGCTATCAGCGGGCTATCAGCGGGCGCCCTCGCGCGCCGAGATTACCCCAGAGCCGCGCCAGTCGCCATGCTATACTGTGCGGGAATAACGCGCCCGTGACTGAGCGCGGCCTGAGCGCGCAGCAGCGGGGCGCCGCTGAGGGGAGAGATGGAGCGACCATGAGTGACGAGGAGCGCGCCGCCCGCGCCGAGCAAGACGCGACCGTCACGCAGGTCGCCATCGACGGCGCGGCGGGCGTGGGTAAGAGCACCGTGGGCGAGCGCGTCGCGCAGCGGCTTGG